>NZ_JASHAR010000001.1:0-317101 GCF_047465045.1 Streptococcus mitis | reverse complement strand
GGGGCTTAAAACTCTGAATCCTTTAGAGGCAGACCCACAAAATGACAAGACTTATTTAGAAAACCTAGAAGACAATATGAGTATTTTAGCAGAAGAATTAAAGTGAGGAAAGAATGAAAATCAATAAGAAGAAACTTGCTGCTGGTGCAGCTGTTGTCCTTTCTTTAAGTCTTTGTATTTATGCATTGAATCAACATCAGACAGGAGAGAACAAAGATACGAATCGTGTATCTTATGTCGATGGGAAACAAGACACTCCAAAAACAGAGACACAAACACCAGATCAAGTTAGCAAAAAAGAAGATATTCAGGCTGAACAGATTGTTGTGAAAATCACTGATCAAGGTTATGTGACTTCACACGGTGATCATTTCCATTATTATAATGGGAAAGTTCCTTTTGATGCGATTTTCAGTGAAGAACTTTTGATGAAAGATGTCAATTATCAACTTAAAGACGCTGATATTGTCAACGAAGTCAAAGGTGGTTACATTATCAAGGTGGATGGTAAGTATTATGTTTACCTTAAGGATGTGGCACATGCAGACAACGTTCGTTCGAAGGACGAAATTGAACGTCAAAAACAAGGACATACTCACGATGCACCAACATCTAATAGTGCAGTGGCGCTTGCTCAATCTCAAGGTCGCTATACTACTGATGATGGCTACATCTTTAATGTATCTGATATTATAGAGGATACTGGTGATGCTTATATCGTCCCTCACGGTGGACATTACCACTACATTCCAAAGAGTTCCTTGTCTGCTAGTGAATTGGCTGCTGCTCAAGCCTATCTCTCTGGAACTAGAAAACAAGCGAGTGTGACTGACTATCGTCCAAGTCCAAATGAAACCAATCAAACTACCAATCCTAGTCAACAGGCTGAAATACCAAGTAATAAAGCCGAGAGTCTTCAAAGTCTGTTACAGCAGCTCTATGCTCTTCCAAGTACTCAACGATATGCTGAATCGGATGGTTTGACTTTTGACCCTGCTAAGATTTCAAGCAGAACACCGAGTGGTGTAGCGATTCCTCACGGAAATCACTATCATTTCATCCCCTATACAAAGCTTTCTGCATTAGAAGAAAAGATTGCGAGAATGATTCCTCTAGCTAGTGACAGTATGAAACCAACACCATTGGAGAATCAAAGCAAACCAGCAGAAAAACCTACTCAGCAAAACCATCATCATGAGCAAGATGGTGACCATGGAAGTCAGGACCCTAAGCATGAAGAACATGGTCATGATGGAGATGGACATGGCCACAAACATGATGAAGACCATGATCACGGTTTTGATGCCGATCGTGTCATTAGTGAGGATGATCAAGGTTTTGTCATGTCACACGGTGATCATAATCATTACTTCTTTAAGAAAGATTTGACAGCAGAGCAAATCAAGGCAGCACAAGACCACTTGAAAGGGGCGAATACAACAACACCAAGTCCAGCTCATGATGACGATCACGATGAAGATCATCATGGACACCATCATGGTGAGGAACACGATCACGGTTTTGATGCCAATCGTGTCATAAGTGAGGATGAGCAAGGATTTGTTATGAGTCACGGTGATCACAATCATTACTTCTTCAAGAAGGATTTGACTGCTGATCAAATTAAGGCAGCACAAGACCACTTGAAAGGGGCGAATACAACAACACCAAGTCCAGCTCATGATGACGATCACGACGAAGATCATCATGGACACCATCATGATGAAGACCATAATCACGGTTTTGATGCCAATCGTGTCATAAGTGAGGATGAGCAAGGATTTGTTATGAGTCACGGTGATCACAATCATTACTTCTTCAAGAAGGATTTGACTGCTGATCAAATTAAGGCAGCACAAGACCACTTGAAAGGGGCGAATACAACAACACCAAGTCCAGCTCATGATGACGATCACGACGAAGATCATCATGGACACCATCATGATGAAGACCATAATCACGGCTTTGATGCCAATCGTGTCATTAGTGAAGATGAGCAAGGATTTGTTATGAGTCACGGTGATCACAATCATTACTTCTTCAAGAAGGATTTGACAGCAGACCAAATTAAGGCAGCTCAGGATCATTTGAAAACACACCATGATGCAGAGCCTATAAAACCTCTTGCTAAAACGGTAGAGTCTTTCTCAAGAGATGCTAGCGATGAAGAAAAAATTGCTTACATTTCTAAGACCTATGGGGTTCCACTTGAAGCTATTAGAATTTCAAACGGCTTCTTTGTCTTTGGAAATCCAGACCAAGCCTACGATCCAACTCATATCCATCCCTATGCTGTTCGTAAGGAACATGTTCGTTTGCCACTCCAAACTGGAAACCCAGAACTTGATTTCCTAAATGAACTTTACACGACTGCCTTGCGAGATGGTGTGTCTCCTTATAGCTTACAGGTAGAGAATGGTAGTTTTGTGATTCCTCATGGCGACCACAATCACTACATCAAGGTTCAAACCAAGGGCTATGAAGTGGCTTTGAAAAACAAGATTCCAGCTCTCCAATCCAACTACCAAACTGGTGCTTTTGATGAGAAGGCGGTCTTGGCAAAAGTAGACCAACTTCTATCTGATAGCAGAAGCATCTATAAAGACAAGCCTATCGAACAAAGACAGATTGAGTTAGCCTTAGGTCAGTTTACTGAAAACATGAAGAAACTGGCAACTAACTCTACAGCAGGTTATCTTGCAACACTTGATCTCTTTGATAAGCAATATATCCATATTGATGAAAGTGTCAAACCTGTTGAAACGAGCGCTCTAGATAAGAAATATCAAGCCTTGATTGATAAAATCAACACACTGGATACAGACTCTTATGGACTTCCTAAGAAAGACCTACTCGTTCGACTCCAGGAAGCTAAGTTAGCTAAAGATGAGGCCAGTTTAGCAGCGGTTGAATCACAACTGCAAGCTCTTCAAGACTTTAATGATCGAACAGGGGTTACGACTGTTGAGTACATTAAGTATTTCTACGAACACGTAAATGACGGTCGTTTGAGTGATGAACTTCGAAACAAAGTAGCTCAGTTGAATTGGACCTTGTATCAATCTCAATCCTTCCTTAAGGCAGCAGAATTGAACAAATTATTCCCAAGCATCTATCAAGCAAAACAAGAAGTGGAAGAAGCTTTGAAAGCTCAGCCAACTACTGCGAAATCAAGTCAAACAGTTCTAGATACTGAAAAAGTTGATAATCAAAGTGCCAAGACAGCTATTTATGGCTTCTTGAAAGAATTGTATGGAGACTTTATGCCTGAAGAACATGTCAATCATGTTAGCAAGGAACAAGTTGAAAGTCTTTTGAGCAAGGCAAATCAACTCTTGGAACAAATCCAAGAAGAAGGAATCAGACAATCCTTGGCAGAAGAAGTAGAAAATCTCAAAGCTGCCACAAACAAAGCTGATGCAGACTTGGATGAAGTAAATAGTCAGGTGAAAGATGTCTTGACTCGTATCGCTAGTGCCCTTCAACAAGAGAAGGAAAATGCTGAGCAAGATCCTCAGACGCTTGTTCTCTATCAAAAACTCTACGATATTCTTATGTCGCTTCATGCTTATTTAGAAAACAATAAGGGTTCTGATGCGGACTTTGATAAGGTGGATGCTCTACTAGATCAACTTTCTGCTAAGAGTAAAGATAAAGCTGCTTTACTTGAATTGACAAAAGCTATTCTAGTCTTGAATCAAGAAATCAAGTCAAAATCAAGCGCGAGTGAAGAAGCAACTCCATCAACAAATGCTGAAGCAAATGGTGATAATACCAGTGCTGAGAACCGACCAAACGTAGCTGCAAAATCTAACAGTGAAATTGCTAGCGACGAAAACAAACCGAGCAACGCAACAGATTCTAAACCTGCTGAACCAGCTTCAGAAAAGGAAACAGCAGAATCTACAACAAGTGCTGGAAATCAAGAAAAACCAGCAGAATAAAAAGAAAGGCGAAGTAGCTGAGCTACCTCGTCTTTTTTAGTCTTTATAAGCGACGATACCAATGATGGTATCAACTGCACGTTCCATAGTCTGAAGGCTGACGTATTCAAAACGTCCATGCATGTTTTCCCCACCAGCAAAGATATTTGGAGTAGGGATTCCCATAAAGGAAATTTTAGAGCCGTCTGTCCCTCCACGGATTGGTTCAATAATGGGCGTGATAGCCAGATCTTCCATAACGGCTTTGGCAATGGTAATTGGAGTCATATCTTTTTCAATGACTTCTTTCATATTGTAGTACTGGTCTGTCAAGTTTAGGGTGACACGATCACTTCCAAGTTCTTGATTCATCTTATTAGCGATAGACTGCATAGCTGCTTTACGCGCTTCAAAGGCATCTTTTTCAAAATCGCGAATGATGTAGCTTGCACGCGCCTCTTCGACACTACCTGTCACATCCATAAGATGGTAGAAGCCTTGGTAACCTTCTGTTAACTCAGGTCGGTCATTCTCTGGAAGTTGATTATGAAAATCAATTGCTAGCTGAAGGGCGTTGACCATTTGCCCTTTGGCAGTACCAGGGTGGACATTGCGTCCTTGGAAATGCAATTCAGCACCAGCTGCTGAGAAAGTCTCGTACTGAAGTTCTCCTAGCGGACCACCATCAACAGTGTAGGCAAAATCCACATCAAAATCTTCTGCATCAAATTGATTAGCACCAACACCGATTTCTTCATCTGGACCAAAGCCAACACGAATCTCACAGTGTTTGATTTCAGGATGAGCAGTCAGATATTCAATAGCGGTCATAATTTCCGCAATACCAGACTTGTCATCAGCACCTAGCAAGGTTGTTCCATCGGTTGTGATGAGTGTTTGTCCTAGATATTTATCAAGACTCTTGAAGTCAGCTGGATCGAGTTTGAAACCAGAATTTCCAAGTTCAATCACACCACCATCGTAGTTTTCAATTACCTGTGGATTGACTCCTTCTGCATTAAAGTCAGCAGTATCCATGTGGGAGATGAAGCCAATCTTACGTGTTAAAGATGGATCATTGGCTGGCAAGGTCCCAATAGCAAAACCATTTGGTAGATAATAAACATTTTGTAAACCAACACGCTTCATTTCAGGAATCAGGACATTGGTTGCGAAATCAACCTGACTCTTTGTACTTGGAGTAGTAGTAGAGTGTTCATCAGAGCGCGTGTTGACCTTAACGTAGGTTAAGAAGCGGTCCAAGAGATTTGGATAAGTCATAAAAACTCCTTTTTAATTCATTTTTTCCATTGTATCATAGAAAGAAGAGAAAAACAAAAGACAGAAGATTGAGAATGTCCCTATGTTAGCGTTTACTTATTGATGAATTAATGATAAAATAGTCATGATAAAAAAATCACAAGGAAGCAGTTATGAAAAAAGCAATTTTAATGATGACCTTTGGTTCGCCAGAAGAGATTACCTTTGAAGGTGTGGCTGATTTTTTCACAAATATTCGTCGTGGAGTGAGACCCCAAGACCACGAGATTCAAACTCTCTATGATAATTATGTACGAATTGGAGGCACGCCTCTGCAAAGAATTACGCGTGAAGAGGTTGCCTTGGTAGAAGCTAGACTGGGAAATGAATATAGTGTCTATTTTGCCAATAAATTTTCCAGTCCCTTTATTCCAGATGTAATCGGTCAGATGGAAGCAGACGGCATTGAACAGTGTATTTGCTTGATTTTGGAGCCTCATTATTCTTTCTACTCTGTCATGGGCTATGAGAAATTTTTGGAAAGCAAACAAATTCAATTTTTGGTTATTAAGGATTGGTATCAGGAAGAAGCACTCTTAAACTACTGGGCGGATGAAATTGGTAAGATTTTAAAAGCAGAAGTAAAGCAAGACAGTTTTAAAGTCATCTTTTCAGCCCACAGTGTGCCTATTTTTGCCTTGGATTTTGGTGATCCCTATATCGATCAAATTTTCGAAAATAGTAAGCTAGTCGCTGAAAAACTGGGCTTGAATTTAGAACAATATACCAACACTTGGCAGAGTGAAAGTGATATCGGTATTCCATGGATTAAGCCAGATGTTTTAGAGTATCTCAGAGAACAGAAAGAACATCCAGACCATTATATTTTTGTCCCTATCAGCTTCATCAGCGAGCATATTGAAGTCTTGTTTGACAACGATGTAGAATGTTATGACTTATGTCAGGAATTTGGGGTCAATTACCACCGTCCACCAATGCCGAATACGGATTCTCGCTTGATTGATGCCTTGGTCAATACAGTCAGAGCCAATGAACATCAAGAATTTAGAGAATTCTTCCCAGAAGAAGAAACATTTGATGAATTAGTTCCTTCGGATGACACTAAAAATATTTTAGATGAATCACAAGACCTACAAATGCCGGAATTTGTGAAAAAACTGATTGAGAAAAAAGGTCGTGAAAATGTTAAGATGCCTTATCTTATTAAGAAAATGCTTGAGAAAGCAGGCAAGTTACCGAAAGAGTAAAGAAAAAAGGATTTAGCTTTGTGCTAGATCCTTTTAATCGATTATTTTTTCTCAAGAAGAGCTTTGATTTCTTGAAGTACTTCCAACTCAGTTGGACCAGCTGGAGCTTCCTCAGCAGCTTCTTCTTTCTTAGTAAGGCTTTGAGCTTTTTCAATACCTTTGATAACGAAGAAGAGAACAGTACCGATAACTAGGAAGTTGATAACAGCACTCAAGAATTTACCATATGTAACACCATTCCAAGCAAGCTCAGCGATATTTTGTACTTTCGCAGCTTCCAAGGCTGGATTCAAAATAAGTGGAGTGATGATATCGTTAACAAGTGATGTAACGATTGCACCAAAAACAGAGGCAATGATCACACCGACAGCAAGGTCAACAACATTACCACGAAGCAAAAATGCTTTAAGATCTTTTAACATTTTCATAATTTCCTTTCCAAAATTTTTACTCTTCATTATATATTAGTTAAGAAGAGCTTGCAAGCTATATGCTCAGGAATTTTATTTTTTAAATACAAAAACCTTACTAAAAATATAATTAAGGATAATTATCAACAATTGTGCAAGGACTGTTTCGATATTATTAATCTTATCAAGATTCCCGTTTACGAACTGACCAATAATATCAGGAAACTGGGTTACAAAGAGAAAAGTTAAAAATAAGTCTAACAGAAAAGTAGAAAGTCGGGCAAGAGTAAATTTCACTAAACGTCTTGGCCAATTCTGCCTAGCTTGCTTAAATACAACCGTATCATTTGTGATAAAGGCAAAGAGGATACCGATGATATTTGCCAGGGCAGTCGCAAGGAGTTCTTGATGACTTAGTTGATAAATAACTAGTCGTGAGAGAATCGAAACTAGAGTTGTTGCAAGGCCAAAAAAGAGATAGGATAAGATTTCATTGTTAAAAAATTTTTGAATAGGAATTTTCATACTTTTAGTATAGCATAAAGCAAGTTATTGTGCTATACTAGTAAGGTTGATTGAATCAACCCTTGGTGCTTAGCTTCTTTCACCAAGCATATTACACGCGGGCAACCGCCAAAGGAGAAAAGATGAAAAAATTAACTATTCGTGATGTAGCAGATATTGCAATCGTTGCTGCTATCTATGTCGTTTTAACTGTCACACCGCCTCTAAATGCTATCAGCTATGGTGCTTATCAGTTCCGTATTTCAGAAATGATGAACTTTATGGCTTTTTACAATCCTAAGTACATCATCGGAGTTACCATCGGTTGTATGATTGCTAATTTCTTTAGCTTCGGACTGCTAGATGTCTTTGTTGGTGGTGGATCAACCTTGGTATTCCTCAGTCTAGGTGTTTGGCTTTTTGCAAAATACAGCAAAGATTACCTCTTTAACGGATTGATTCGAAAAGATCATTTCTTCTTTTCAGTCCTCTTTTCAATTTCCATGTTTACCATCGCTGCAGAGTTGAATATCGTAGCGCAATTACCATTTTTCCTTACTTGGTTTACAACAGGAATCGGTGAATTTGCATCATTGATTGTTGGAGCAATTATTATTGGTAAAATTGGTCGTCGAATCGATTTAAGTAAATAGAACAAGATAAGCTGGGTAACTCTTACCTGGCTTTTTCTTATGGAAAATTTCTAAGGAAACTTGACAAGTTTTGCTAACTATAGTATACTTTTTAGGTAAGCTGATTTAGCTCAGTTGGCAGAGCGCATCCATGGTAAGGATGAGGTCGCCGGTTCAATCCCGGCAATTAGCATGATATTTACAGGGAAACTCTTGAGCACAAGAGTTTTTTTCTTATACTCGCGAGAAAAAATTCTGACTTTTGTATAATAAAAGTCATCCTGCAAAAATTTCTTATTGACAAAACCACTTATTTCTAGTAATATAATAGACGCGATGAGTCGATAGGTAGTTTTCGGACTACTATTGAGCATAAGGAGGTCATAACGCAGGAGCGGACCTTGATGAGTTGTGTGAACCTGCTCATCACATGAAGATGCCTCTTAGTCCCTAGTCTAGCGACTGGGGATTTTTATTTTCCAAAAAATGATGAAAAAGCTTTGCAATTCATGGAAAAAGTAGTATAATACATCTATTATAGAAATTTTTAGAAAATTCCGAAAGAGGTTATTTATGGGATATACAGTTGCTGTAGTCGGCGCGACAGGTGCTGTCGGAGCTCAGATGATAAAAATGTTGGAAGAATCAACACTTCCAATCGATAAAATTCGTTTACTTGCTTCTGCACGTTCAGCAGGCAAGACTTTGAAATTTAAAGATCAAGATATTACGATTGAAGAAACGACTGAAACAGCATTTGAAGGAGTTGATATTGCTCTCTTTTCAGCAGGTGGTTCTACATCAGCTAAATATGCACCATACGCAGTTAAAGCTGGAGCGGTAGTAGTAGATAATACATCTTACTTCCGTCAAAATCCAGATGTTCCTTTGGTTGTTCCAGAGGTCAATGCTCATGCACTTGATGCCCACAACGGTATCATTGCCTGCCCTAACTGTTCAACAATTCAAATGATGGTCGCTCTTGAGCCAGTTCGCCAAAAATGGGGCTTGGACCGTATCATTGTTTCAACTTACCAAGCAGTTTCAGGTGCTGGTATGGGAGCAATTCTTGAGACACAACGTGAACTTCGTGAAGTCTTGAATGATGGTGTAACCCCACGTGATTTGCATGCGGAAATCTTGCCGTCAGGTGGTGATAAGAAACATTATCCTATCGCTTTTAATGCTCTTCCACAAATTGATGTCTTCACTGACAATGATTACACTTACGAAGAGATGAAGATGACTAAGGAAACTAAGAAAATTATGGAAGATGACAGCATTGCAGTATCTGCAACATGTGTGCGTATTCCAGTCTTGTCAGCCCACTCTGAATCAGTTTATATCGAAACAAAAGAAGTAGCTCCAATCGAAGAAGTAAAAGCAGCTATCTCAGCCTTCCCAGGTGCTGTTCTTGAAGATGATGTGGCTCATCAAATCTATCCTCAAGCCATTAATGCAGTGGGTTCACGTGATACCTTTGTTGGTCGTATCCGTAAAGACTTGGATGCAGAAAAAGGAATTCACATGTGGGTTGTTTCAGATAACCTGCTCAAAGGTGCTGCTTGGAACTCAGTTCAGATTGCAGAAACTCTTCATGAACGTGGCTTGGTTCGTCCAACGGCCGAATTGAAATTTGAATTAAAATAGTCATATCGTTTAGGAGTTCAGATGAACTCCTTCTTTGAAATAGAGAGGTGTTTCTCATGTCTTATAAAGATTTAAAAGAGTGTAAAATCATCACAGCCTTTATTACCCCCTTCCATGAGGATGGTTCCATCAATTTTGATGCCATTCCAGCCTTGATTGAGCATTTGTTGGCGCATCATACAGACGGAATTCTCCTTGCAGGGACCACTGCTGAGAGTCCAACCTTGACCCACGATGAAGAGTTGGAACTCTTTGCGGCTGTACAAAAGATTGTCAATGGACGCGTTCCTTTGATTGCGGGTGTAGGTACTAATGATACGCGTGACTCTATTGAGTTTGTCAAAGAAGTAGCGGAATTTGGCGGTTTTGCTGCTGGACTTGCTATCGTACCTTACTACAACAAACCTTCTCAAGAAGGAATGTATCAGCATTTTAAAGCCATTGCAGATGCTTCTGACTTACCAATTATTATCTATAACATTCCAGGGCGTGTAGTTGTCGAATTGACTCCAGAAACCATGCTTCGCTTGGCAGATCATCCAAATATCATTGGTGTCAAAGAATGTACTAGCTTGGCTAATATGGCTTACTTGATTGAGCACAAGCCAGAAGAGTTCTTGATTTATACAGGTGAGGATGGCGATGCTTTCCATGCCATGAACCTTGGTGCGGACGGGGTTATTTCTGTTGCCTCTCATACAAATGGGGATGAAATGCACGAGATGTTTACTGCCATTGCAGAAAGCGATATGAAGAAAGCCGCAGCAATTCAGCGTAAATTCATTCCTAAGGTTAATGCCCTCTTCTCTTATCCAAGTCCTGCTCCAGTTAAAGCTGTTCTTAACTATATGGGATTTGAAGCTGGCCCAACACGCTTACCTCTAGTTCCAGCACCAGAAGAAGATGCCAAACGCATTATCAAAGTCGTCGTTGATGGCGACTACGAAGCAACTAAGGCAACTGTAACAGGTGTCCTAAGACCAGATTACTAAGAAAGATTAGAAAATCCATGACCGAATGAACGATCATGGATTTCTTATTTTCCTAAACAGAATTGGCTAAAAAGTTGAGTGATGAGTTCATCAGGAGCAGCATCCCCAGTGATTTCTCCGAGGATTTCCCAAGTACGAGTCAAGTCAACTTGAAGCAAGTCAACTGGCATACCTAGTTCCAGCCCTTCATTAACAGCCTGTAGGCTTTCAACAGCCTTCTCAATCAAGGAAATATGACGGGCATTTGACAAGTAAGTTGCGTCTTGCTCAACCAAACCAGCATTTTCAAAGAAGAGGTTGTTAATACGTTCTTCAATCTTATCAATATTTTGGTTTTTAAGGACTGAAATACGAATAACGTCTTCAGGTAGTTCCGAAGTTTCAATCGCTTCAGGCAGGTCGGTTTTATTAAGAAGAATAATACGGTTTGTATCTTGGCTAATCTCAAGAAGTTGTCGGTCTTGGGTAGTTAATGACTCGCTAGCGTTTAGCACTAGCAGAACCAAGTCAGCTTCCTTAAGGGCTTTTTTTGAACGCTCAACACCGATTTGTTCAACGATATCATCCGTTTCACGAATACCAGCTGTGTCAATCAATTTTAGAGGAACACCGTTGATGTTGACGTATTCTTCGATAACATCTCGAGTAGTACCAGCAATATCGGTTACGATTGCCTTGTCTTCACGCAAGAGGTTGTTGAGAAGGCTTGATTTCCCAACGTTAGGACGGCCGATGATAGCTGTTGAAATTCCCTCACGGAGGATTTTACCGCGACGGGCTGTCCTAAGGAGATTGGTTAGCAATTGCTCAAACTTCATAGTCTTATCACGGACAACGGCAGTAGTGGCTTCCTCAACATCGTCATACTCAGGATAATCAATATTAACCTCGACTTGGGCAAGAGTATTGAGGATTTCTTGACGGGTATTATTAATCAGCTCAGAAAGGGAACCGTCTAATTGTTTAACTGCAATGTTCATAGCCTTGTCTGTCTTAGCACGGATGATGTCCATAACGGCCTCAGCCTGCGTCAAATCTACGCGACCGTTTAGAAAGGCACGTTTGGTAAATTCACCAGGTTCTGCCAACCGAGCTCCTTCACGGATAGCTAGCTGGAGAATTTCATTGGTCACCGCAATCCCACCGTGGGTGTTAATCTCGATAATATCCTCACGAGTGAAGGTTTTTGGAGATTTCATAGCCCCAACCATGACTTCGTCCATGACTTTACCAGTCAGAGGATCAATAATGTGACCGTAGTTAAGGGTATGGCTAGCAACCTGACTCAAGTCTTTTCCTTTAAAAATCTTTTGCGCAATAGCAAAACTGTCTGTTCCGCTTAGGCGGACAATACCAATAGCTCCTTCACCTAGTGGAGTAGAGATAGCAGCAATAGTATCAAATTCACGTGTAATCATATTGTTTCCTTTAATAAATAGCTCTTTTCTTGGAAATTTTTCCAAGTATCCTTTCAAATTGTAACAAATTTGAACTATTTCTTCAATGGATGCTACTTGGAGATTGAAAAAGCCTAAGCAATTCTGCTTAAGCTAGCTTATTTGGTGCGCATTTCCCCTTGTGGGAAATAAGTTCCTTCTGGCATGTCGTTGATGATGACATGAACAGCTGATTGAGGTGCTCCAGTGTTGCGAACAACAGCTTCTGTTACTTCCTTAGCAAGAGCTTTCTTTTGCTCGAGCGTGCGTCCTTCAAATAAATCGATGCGTACAAATGGCATAATGGCTTCCTCCACTAGTTTTTGATTTCTTCTATTTTACCACATTTTGCCGTTTAAAGCTTAAGAAAATTATGATATACTAGAATGTAGCAAAAATTTAGAATGGACGTGAAGCAAGAAACATGGCACAGTTGTATTATCGTTATGGGACCATGAACTCTGGAAAGACAATAGAGATTCTTAAGGTGGCCTATAACTATGAGGAGCAAGGAAAAGGTGTTGTGATTATGACTTCAGCTCTGGATACGCGTGACGGTGTTGGCTATGTGTCGAGTCGAATCGGTATGAAACGCCCTGCTCTTGCGATTGAGGAGACGACGGATATCTTTGGCTATATCCGAGACCTACCAGAAACACCTTACTGTGTTTTGGTCGATGAGGCTCAGTTTCTCAAGCGTCACCATGTTTACGATCTAGCTCGTGTTGTCGATGAGTTAGACATACCTGTCATGGCTTTTGGTTTGAAAAATGATTTTCGCAATGAACTGTTCGAAGGTTCCAAATATCTCTTGCTTTTAGCAGATAAGATTGACGAAATCAAGACCATTTGTCAGTATTGCAAGAAAAAGGCGACCATGGTATTACGAACTCAAGATGGTGTGCCAGTCTATGATGGTGAACAAATTCAAATAGGTGGAAATGAAACCTATATCTCGGTTTGTCGTAAACATTATTTTGCCCCTGAAATCAATAAGGAGAATGAAGAAAAATGAACATCTATGATCAACTACAAGCAGTAGAAGACCGTTATGAAGAATTAGGAGAGTTGCTGAGTGACCCAGATGTGGTTTCAGACACCAAGCGTTTCATGGAGCTCTCAAAAGAAGAGGCTTCAAGCCGTGATACAGTGACGGCTTACCGAGAATACAAACAAGTCCTTCAAAACATCGTTGATGCTGAAGAGATGATTAAGGAATCAGGTGGAGATGCGGACTTAGAAGAAATGGCCAAGCAAGAATTAAAAGATGCCAAGGCTGAAAAAGAAGAATACGAAGAGAAATTGAAAATTTTGCTCCTTCCAAAGGATCCAAACGATGACAAGAACATCATCCTTGAAATTCGTGGAGCGGCTGGTGGTGACGAAGCGGCACTTTTCGCCGGAGACCTTCTAACTATGTACCAAAAGTATGCAGAAGCCCAAGGCTGGCGCTTTGAAGTCATGGAGGCTTCTATGAATGGTGTCGGCGGTTTCAAAGAAGTGGTTGCCATGGTTTCAGGTCAATCTGTTTACTCTAAACTCAAGTACGAATCAGGTGCCCACCGTGTGCAACGTATCCCTGTGACAGAAAGCCAAGGTCGTGTCCATACATCAACTGCCACAGTTCTTGTCATGCCTGAAGTCGAAGAAGTAGAATACGATATTGATCCAAAAGACCTTCGTGTCGACATCTATCATGCATCAGGTGCTGGTGGACAGAACGTCAACAAAGTTGCGACTGCCGTTCGTATCGTTCACTTGCCAACCAATATCAAGGTTGAGATGCAGGAAGAACGTACCCAGCAGAAGAACCGTGAGAAAGCCATGAAAATCATCCGTGCGCGTGTTGCTGACCACTTTGCTCAGATTGCACAAGATGAACAAGACGCTGAGCGTAAGTCGACAATCGGTACTGGTGACCGTTCAGAACGGATCCGAACTTATAACTTCCCACAAAACCGTGTCACGGACCACCGTATCGGCTTGACTCTCCAAAAACTAGATACCATTTTGTCTGGTAAATTGGATGAAGTTGTGGATGCCTTGGTGCTCTATGACCAAACGCAAAAATTAGAAGAATTAAATAAATAATGAAATTAGCTCAATTATTTTCAGATTTTGAAGAAGAATTGATAAGACAGGGAGAGGAAGCAGAAAGCCTCTCTTTTGTCTATCGTAGCCTGAAAAATCTTTCTTTTACAGATTTTGTCTTTGCCCTCCAGCAAGAGGTAAACAAGGAAGAAAAACAATTTGTAAAAGGAATTTTCCAACAGTTAGCAGCTCATAAACCAGCCCAGTACATCATTGGACAGACAGATTTTTATGGAATGCAGTTAACAGTTGATGAGCGAGTATTGATCCCTCGTCCAGAAACAGAGGAGTTGGTGGGGCTTATTCTGGCTGAAAATCCTGAGACGAATCTTTCAGTTCTGGATATTGGAACAGGTAGTGGAGCTATTGCTCTCGCTCTAGCAAAAAACAGACCAGATTGGTCAGTGACAGCAGCAGATATTTCCCAAGATGCTTTAGATTTAGCTAACGAAAATGCTAAAAATCAAAATCTTCAAATATTTTTAAAAAAATCTGACTGTTTTACAGAAATTTCTGAAAAATATGATATAATTGTTTCCAATCCACCCTATATCTCTCGTGAAGATGAGTCAGAGGTCGGCTTGAATGTTTTGCATTCGGAGCCTCATCTAGCTCTCTTTGCAGACGAGGATGGCCTAGCTATTTACCGTAGAATTGCGGAAGATGCAAAAGACTATCTCAAAGATGGTGGTAAGATTTACCTTGAAATTGGATACAAGCAAGGTCAAAGTGTTCCTGAACTTTTTAGGAAGCATCTTCCTGAAAAACGTGTAAGAACACTTAAGGACCAATTTGGTCAAGATAGGATGGTCGTGGTTGATGATGGACAGGATTAGACAAGAGTTGGAAAATGGTGGAGCTGTCGTTCTACCTACAGAGACAGTTTACGGTCTCTTTGCCAAGGCTCTAGACGAAAAAGCAGTTGATCATGTATACCAGCTTAAACGTCGTCCAAGAGACAAGGCGCTTAACCTCAATATCGCCTCTCTAGAGGACATCTTGCACTTTTCTAAGAATCAGCCAACTTATCTTCAAAAACTTGTAGAGACCTTTTTACCAGGTCCCTTGACCATTATCCTTGAAGCCAATGACCGAGTTCCCTATTGGGTCAATTCTGGCCTTGCGACTGTTGGATTTCGGATGCCTAGTCATCCCATTACCCTTGATTTGATTCGAGAGACGGGGCCCTTGATTGGACCGTCTGCCAATATTTCAGGTCAGGCAAGTGGAGTAACCTTTGAACAAATTCTGAAGGATTTTGACCAAGAGGTTTTGGGTCTGGAAGACGATGCTTTTCTAACGGGACAGGATTCAACTATTTTGGACTTGTCTGGAGACAAGGTAAAAATCTTACGCCAAGGGGCCATTAAGCGAGAAGATATTCTTGCTCGTTTGCCAGAGATTTCTTTTGAGGAGGAATGAGATGCTAAGAGATTTACAAGAAACAGATGTGAAAGCCATTTGTGAAATTAACCAAGAAGCTTTGGGCTATTTTTTTAGTCTAGAGGACACGGCTAGTCAACTAGCTAGACTGTCTCAGAATTCACATCATTTCTTACTTGCTTATGAGGATGAAGCTAGTCATGCCTTGCTTGGATATGTCCACGCTGAGGTCTATGAATCACTTTATTCTAAAGCAGGATTTAATATTTTAGCCTTAGCAGTTTCACCTCAAGCGCAAGGTCAAGGTATTGGTAAAAGCTTATTGCAAGGGTTGGAGCAAGAAGCAAAAAGACGCGGCTATGGATTTATCCGCTTAAACTCTGCCGACCATCGTCTGGGTGCTCATGCATTTTATGAAAAAGTTGGTTATACTTGTGATAAAATGCAGAAACGGTTTATTCGCATCTTTTAGTTTGATTTTCTAATAAGAAAATTAAACTAATGGACTAGTCACACAATAAAGGAGAAGACCTATGATTTTTGACAAAGATGATTTTAAAGCATATGATGCTGATCTCTGGAATGCTATTGCCAAAGAAGAAGAACGACAACAAAACAACATTGAGTTGATTGCTTCGGAAAACGTAGTTTCCAAGGCTGTTATGGCAGCTCAAGGGTCTATCTTGACGAATAAATACGCCGAAGGTTACCCAGGACGCCGTTATTATGGTGGAACAGATGTAGTAGATGTGGTAGAAACTCTAGCCATTGAACGTGCAAAAGAAATTTTCGGTGCTAAATTCGCCAACGTCCAACCTCACTCAGGAAGCCAAGCCAACTGTGCTGCTTACATGGCCTTGATTGAGCCAGGTGATACCGTTATGGGGATGGATTTGGCAGCAGGTGGACACTTGACTCACGGAGCTCCTGTCAGCTTCTCAGGTCAAACTTATAACTTTGTGTCTTATAGTGTGGACCCTGAAACAGAACTCTTGGACTTTGATGCTATCTTGAAACAAGCCCAAGAAGTCAAACCAAAACTGATTGTAGCAGGTGCTTCAGCCTATTCTCAAATTATCGACTTTTCAAAATTCCGTGAAATTGCAGATGCCGTTGGTGCTAAGCTCATGGTAGACATGGCCCATATCGCTGGTTTGGTTGCTGCTGGTCTTCACCCAAGTCCAGTACCATATGCTCATATCACTACAACAACGACACACAAAACCCTTCGTGGACCTCGTGGTGGTTTGATTTTGACTAATGACGAAGAACTTGCTAAGAAAATCAATTCAGCTATTTTCCCAGGTATTCAGGGCGGTCCTTTGGAGCATGTTGTTGCTGCGAAGGCTGTTTCCTTCAAAGAAGTTTTGGATCCAGCCTTCAAGGAATATGCTGCCAATGTTATCAAAAACAGCAAGGCTATGGTAGAAGTCTTCTTGCAAGATCCTGATTTCCGTATCATTTCTGGTGGGACTGAAAACCACCTCTTCCTAGTGGATGTTACTAAGGTTGTAGAAAATGGAAAAGTTGCTCAAAACTTGCTGGATGAAGTCAATATTACCCTAAATAAAAACTCAATTCCTTATGAAACCTTGTCACCATTCAAGACAAGTGGGATTCGTATCGGATCTGCAGCCATTACTGCACGTGGATTTGGTGAAGAAGAAAGTCGCAAAGTGGCTGAACTCATCATTAAAACCCTTAAAAATGCAGAAAATGAGGCTGTCTTAGAAGAAGTGAGAAGAGCAGTCAAAGAATTGACAGATGCCTTCCCATTATACGAGGACTAATACTTTTATGGACATTTATATTAAGAAAGCCATTATCCATCAGTTCAGCCCGGATGATACCGAGCTGTTCCTAGCGGATAAGCTTCTCAATATTACTCCAAAAATCGAAGAATACCTGCGTAGAAAAATTGAACGTGTGTATTCAGATGAAGCCAAGACTGGGATTTTCGAAGAAGAAAATCCCTTCTTCAATCACATCACTGACGATTTGTTGGAGACATCAGTCACACTGGCTAATCTCTGGAAAGAAGAGTTCAGTATTTCTGAAAATCTCAAGACCAATGACTTGATTTTTGTGCAATTTTCTAAAGAAGGCGTGGAACATTTCGCTTTCTTGCGAATTACCCTGCGTGAGACCCTGACCCACCTCGGAGGAGAGGTCGATAATCCAATCAAGCTGACTCAGAATAACCTGCCTGGATTTGGAACTGGGGCTGATGAGGCCTTGGTGGTCAATCTTCAGAGTCGCAAGTACCATCTGATTGAAAAACGAATCAAGTACAACGGGACTTTCTTGAACTATTTTTCAGACAATCTTCTTGCCGTTTCCCCTAAGATTTCTCCCAAGAAATCTATCAAGGAACTGGAAAAAACGGCACAGCGAATTGCTGAGACTTTTAACACAGATGATTTTCAATTTCAATCTAAGGTCAAATCAGCGATTTTCAACAACCTAGAAGAAAGCAATGAATTGTCGCCTGAAAAATTGGCCAACGACCTTTTTGACAATAATCTGACGGCTCGTTTGAGCTTTATTGACCAAGTCAAAGAAGCCGTACCAGAACCAGTTCAATTTGATGAAATTGATGCCAGTCGTCAGCTTAAAAAATTTGAAAACCAAAAACTTTCCTTGTCAAATGGAATTGAGCTCATCGTTCCCAATAACGTCTATCAAGATGCCGAGTCTGTTGAGTTTATCCAAAACGACAATGGAACCTACTCTATCTTAATCAAAAATATCGAGGATATCCAAAGTAAATAATGTTTAAACGAATTCGAAGAGTGCTTGTACTAGCAGTCTTCCTTTTTGCTGGCTATAAAGCTTACCGCGTTCACCAAGATGTCAAGCAAGTCATGACCTATCAACCCATGGTGCGCGAAATTTTGAGTGAAAAAGACACCCCAGCAAACGAAGAGCTTGTGCTCGCTATGATTTATACTGAAACAAAAGGAAAAGAAGGCGATGTTATGCAGTCTAGTGAGTCTGCTAGTGGCGCTACCAATACCATTAATGATAATGCCTCTAGCATTCGGCAAGGCGTTCAAACTCTGACAGACAATCTCTATCTGGCCCAGAAGAAGGGTGTTGATGTCTGGACAGCTGTTCAAGCCTATAATTTTGGACCTGCCTATATCGATTTTATCGCCCAAAATGGTAAGGAAAACACCCTAGCACTGGCCAAACAGTACTCTCGTGATACTGTTGCTCCCTTGCTTGGCAATACCACTGGAAAGACTTATAGTTATATGCACCCCATTTCCATTTTTCACGGTGCCGAACTCTATGTAAATGGAGGAAACTATTACTATTCTAGACAGGTACAACTCAACCTTTACATCATCAAATGTTTCACTCTCTTTTCGACATCTGGCTAGCCCAGGTGTTTTTGTTATAAGTTTTCTTTAAGATAGATATATTACTCTAGAAAGGTAAAGGAGGAAAATCCCTATGAGAAAGAAACTCTTTCTGACTAGTGTTGCGGTCTTGTGGGCAGTAACAGCTATGAATAGCGCCCATGCAGCAACAGATGTGCAAAAAGTTATCGATGAAACCTATGTTCAACCTGAATATGTCCTAGGTTCATCATTGTCTGAAGACCAAAAAAATCAAACTCTAAAAAAACTAGGCTACAATGCCTCAACAGACACCAAAGAACTCAAGACCATGACACCTGATGTCTATTCTAAGATTATGAATGTTGCCAATGACTCTAGTTTACAATTGTATTCATCAGCCAAGATTCAAAAGCTAGGTGACAAATCGCCACTTGAGGTCAAGATTGAAACACCAGAAAACATCACTAAGGTGACTCAGGATATGTACCGAAATGCAGCCGTAACTTTGGGTGTGGAACACGCCAAAATCACTGTAGCAGCACCTATTCCCGTTACAGGTGAGAGTGCCTTAGCTGGGATTTACTATTCGCTAGAAGCTAATGGAGCCAAGGTGCCGCAAGCCAACAAAGATTTGGCTCAAGAAGAGTTGAAGGCTTTGTCCGATATCAATGCTGAAAACAAGGACAAGTCAGGCTATGATGCTAATAAATTAAATGTTGCCCTAGCCGATATCAAGTCAGGAATCGCCAAAGCTAAAGAAAGCAAGGGAAATCTGACGGAGGAAGATGTCCGTAAAATCGTTGAAGATACCTTAAAAAATTACAAACTTGATCAGGTTATAACAGGAAACCAGATCAATATCATCATCAATTTTGCTTTAAATCTCTCAAAAAGTGATATCCTCAGCAATGCAGACTTCACTAAAACCTTGAATGACCTTAAACAAAGCATCGTATCACAAGCTGGCGACAGTTTTAAAAATATTAACCTTAACTTTGATGCTGATAAGGCGCTAGAAGACGGCGGAAACTTCTTAAGCTCCCTCTGGCAAGCCATTGTCAACTTCTTCAAGAGTTTTGGTTCTTAAGAAATTTCATGGTATAATAGATGGTAACCGTAACGTTGCCGTCTTTTTTGTCGGCCAATAGAAAGAGAAGAGAATGTTAAAGAAAAATGATATTGTAGAAGTTGAAATTGTTGACTTGACCCATGAAGGTGCAGGAGTTGCCAAGGTAGATGGTTTGGTCTTTTTTGTAGAGAATGCTTTACCAAGTGAAAAAATCCTTATGCGAGTCCTCAAGGTTAATAAAAAGATTGGTTTTGGGAAGGTTGAAGAATACCTTGTTCAATCACCACACCGTAATCAAGATTTAGATTTGGCTTACCTGCGTTCAGGAATCGCTGATTTAGGACACCTTGCCTACCCAGAACAGCTCAAATTTAAAACCAAGCAAGTTAAGGATAGTCTATATAAGATTGCTGGAATTGATGATATAGAGGTTGCTGAAACTTTAGGTATGGAACATCCAGTCAGGTACCGCAATAAGGCACAGGTCCCTGTTCGTCGAGTCAATGGTGTCTTGGAAACTGGATTTTTCCGTAAGAATTCCCACGACCTCATGCCTCTTGAAGATTTCTTTATCCAAGATCCCGCGATTGATGAGGTAGTAGTAGCCCTACGCGACTTGCTCCGTCGTTATGATTTGAAACCTTATGATGAAAAGGAACAAGCTGGCTTGATTCGAAACCTTGTGGTGCGTCGCGGACATTATTCAGGTCAAATTATGGTTATTTTGGTAACAACTCGTCCCAAAGTTTTTCGTGTGGAGCAATTAATTGAACAACTAATCAAGCAGTTCCCAGAGATTGTGTCTGTTATGCAAAATATTAATGACCAGAACACTAATGCTATTTTTGGTAAGGAATGGCGTACGCTTTATGGTCAAGACTATATTACCGACCAAATGTTGGGAAATGACTACCAAATCGCTGGTCCCGCTTTTTACCAAGTCAATACTGAAATGGCTGAAAAACTTTATCAAACAGCCATTGACTTTGCTGAATTAAAAAAAGATGACGTGGTTATTGATGCCTATTCTGGTATCGGGACGATTGGCCTCTCTGTTGCGAAACATGTCAAAGAAGTTTATGGTGTTGAAGTAATTCCAGAAGCGGTTGAGAATAGCAAAAAGAATGCTCAGCTGAACAATATTTCAAACGCCCACTATGTCTGTGACACAGCTGAAAATGCTATGAAGAATTGGCTCAAGGAAGGAATTCAACCAACCGTTATCTTGGTTGATCCTCCACGCAAGGGATTAACCGAAAGCTTTATCAAAGCAAGCGCCCAAACAGGAGCAGACCGTATTGCCTATATCTCCTGCAATGTCGCAACCATGGCGCGTGATATCAAACTCTACCAAGAATTGGGATACGATTTGAAGAAAGTCCAGCCGGTGGATCTTTTTCCACAAACGCACCACGTGGAGTGTGTAGTGTTGCTACAACGAAAAAAAGGGTAAAAATCCTTGATTTTAAGCTATTTTACAAGCATTTTGTATTTGTAGATAAAGGCAATTTTGACGTCAAAAAAGTCCTAAAAAGGCACATAGATGTATATGTATTTGTAGATGTCGTTTGCGCATCGGAAAAATGAATACAACAATAAATATTTATCTAAAGAGAGAACAATTGTATATTGTTCTCCTTTTTTTATTTTCAGGAGGGAAAATGACAAAAGAATTACAATCATCACGCTATATTGTCATTTCATTTTTAGTACGTGAAATGGGAATTGACATTGTTGAAGCCATCTCTCTTATGGCTGAATTGGAAAAAAGTGGCTTGGTTCAATTGGAATCAAGCGGAGATTTAACACTCAAAGAACTTGGAGGTGCGCTATGAAACGAATTACCGCAAATCAATACCAAACTTCAGAACGGTATTACAAATTACCTAAAATTCTTTTTGAGGATGAGAAATATATGGATATGAAACTAGAAGTAAAGGTGGCTTATTCTATTTTAAAAGATCGTTTAGAATTATCTCTCAGTCGTGGTTGGATAGATGAAGAAGGAGCGGTTTATTTAGTATTTTCTAATTCTAAACTGATGAAGCTGTTAGGTTGTTCGAAGTCTAAATTACTATCTATCAAAAAAATTCTTAAAGAATATGACTTAATCGATGAAGTTCAACAGTCTTCAAGTGAGAAAGGAAGACTAGCTAATAAGATTTACTTAGGGGAATTGTCTTCTACCCCAGTAGGTAATTCAAACAGGCCTAGTGTTAAAAAAAGACTAGGGCAGGTTGAAAATGAAACGGCCCCCGTCTCACATTCAGCCCCTAGAGAGACTGAAGTTAGTGAGACTAAATATAGTGAGACTGATTCTTTATTTATTGAGGATGAGGAGGATAGGAATACTCAACCTATTTTGAAAAGAAAAGTAGAAAAGGTCACAAAATATGATCGAGATTATATTTGGGGATTGGTACAAG
Source organism: Streptococcus mitis (assembly GCF_047465045.1). Taxonomy (GTDB): domain Bacteria; phylum Bacillota; class Bacilli; order Lactobacillales; family Streptococcaceae; genus Streptococcus; species Streptococcus mitis_DT. The sequence goes on along the minus strand of NZ_JASHAR010000001.1, from coordinate 294,710 downwards.
ATCAATTTAGACGAGAAGGTTTTTCTGAAACAGCCAGTGAAATTGCTATGACTGATTTTGAGAGAATCTATCAGTATGCTCTTGACAATGTTCGCTTTGTTAGACGAGCGGAAGTACTTGCTGAATTTGTGTTTAACGGCTTGTATTCCGTTTGGAATAACCGTGTTAGAAAAGGAGGTGGTTAAATGTCGCCAATCGAGTGGATATTAGTTATGCTCATTGTCATTTCATGTGGTGTGACTATTTGGACATTGATAGTCGATCAGAAAGGGGTGATAAAGAAATGAGATTTATTGATTTATTTTCAGGTATAGGTGGATTTCGACTTGGAATGGAAAGTGTCGGACACGAGTGTATTGGATTTTGTGAGATTGATAAATTTGCTAGGAAATCTTATAAGTCCATTTTTCAAACGGAAGGAGAAATAGAATTTCATGACATACGAGATGTTTCAGATGACGAATTTAAAAAACTTAGAGGGAAAGTCGATATCATCTGTGGGGGATTCCCTTGTCAAGCATTTTCAATCGCAGGAAGACGATTGGGATTTGAAGATACTAGAGGAACTTTATTCTTTGAAATTGCTCGAGCGGCCAAACAAATCCAACCACGTTTTCTTTTTCTTGAAAATGTTAAAGGCCTACTCAATCACGATAAGGGACGGACGTTCACCACAATCCTTACCACACTTGATGAGTTGGGGTTTGATGTTGAGTGGCAGGTGCTTAACAGTAAGGATTTTGGCGTTCCCCAAAACAGAGAGAGGGTGTTTATTATCGGACATTCTAGAAAGAAAGGTACCAGACTCTTATTTCCTTTCAGACGAGAAGGTCAAGCAACTAACTCTGAGACTTTGAAAGCACTAGGGAATTTGAATCCATCAAAAAGTGGAATGAGTGGTAAAGTCTATTATTCAGAAGGTCTTGCACCAACCTTAGTTCGTGGAAAAGGAGAAGGATTTAAAGTTGCGATTCCTTGTATGACACCAGACAGATTAGAAAAAAGACAAAATGGTAGACGTTTCAAGGATAATCAAGAGCCAATGTTTACTTTAAATACTCAGGATCGCCATGGTATTGTCGTTGTTGGAGATTTACCAACTAGCTTTAAGGAGACCGGACGCGTCTATGGAAGTGAGGGCTTATCTCCAACACTGACTACGATGCAAGGTGGAGATAAAATCCCCAAAATACTGATTCCAGAACCAATCAAATTTCTAAAAGTCCGAGAGGCAACGAAAAAAGGATATGCTCAAGCAGAGATTGGGGATTCAATCAATTTAGAAAGACCAAGTTCTCAGTATCGTCGTGGTAGAGTTGGAAAAGGTATAGCGAATACGTTAACAACTAGTGGGCAAATGGGAGTAGTAGTGGCTAGCTATGAAGGAGAAGATAAACAAGTTTACCAAGTAGCCGGTGTTTTAATAGATGGACAATTTTACCGTTTGAGAATACGACGAATCACTCCTAAAGAGTGTTTTCGCCTACAGGGATTTCCCGATTGGGCTTTTGAAGCTGCTAGAAAAGTTTCTAGTAATAGTCAGCTCTATAAACAAGCTGGTAATAGTGTAACCGTTCCTGTGATTGCTGCAATCGCAAAGAAATTAAAAGAAATAGAGGAAAAAAATGAAAGCATTAAATAAAGAATCAATACTAGATTGTGATGAATTAGAAACACAATTACATGATGCAGAAATCAAACAGCTGGATGAACAAATATTTTTAATGCCCAATTATCCATGTGAGTTTGAAGTGACATTTTTAGATGATTACCATAAAAAACACAACTACCCCCTATTTTACGAATCCTATCTTCAAAACGTTATGGAATTCCTTGAAAGTCAGGATATAAAGAATGGAGCTGATGCCTTTATAGATAATAATCAAAATCTTGTTTTTGTTTTATATGGACAAGGCTATCAAGCCGAGGGAAAAGAGGGAATACTTACAACCCAAGTAACTGTAAAAGCTTATGATGAAGACAAGCAACCGATTAACTTCGCAAATTTATTAGATTCCTTAATCGTTTCAGAATATCAAATGGAACCGAATCTTTGGGAGGTCTCCCATGATTGATCTCTATCTAAGTAAAAATAGCCAAAGAAATCAACTTCTTTTAGACTTCTTCCAAAACTATGGCATCGAGGTATCTTGTCATTCGATTTCTGAAATGACAAAGGACAAATTAATTGAAATGATGAGTTATTCTTCAGATTGTTTTGAGTTTTTATCGCCCAACTTATTACGATTTAAGAACCGTGACAATCTAAGATTAACGGATTTCATTGAAATGATATTAAAAAATCCTGAACTAACCATCAGGCTTCCTCTTGCGGTTTCAAATAAGCGAGTTTATCCAAATCTGAACCTAGAGGAGGCTAGAGCTCTATTGCCAAGAGATACGAAACAATTGATTTACATGGCACAAACACATTATTTATCTAACTAAAGGAGAAGCAATATGGCTGAACGATTTTGGGAGAACTTGTCCATTATTTTGGCTGAAAGAAATATCAGTTGGATTGAGTTAACCAGAAAAATGTTTGCGGGAGAGTTTCACTATCCAAGTGAATTGAATCGTTTGTATCAAAAGATTCGCCACTATAAGATGGAACAACGAATGCCTCAAAGTCCATGGGTAGAAAGGATTGTGCAGGTATTAGATTTAGATTATGAAGATTTATTTCGGAGGTAACTATGAAAAGAATAATTCCAGTTTATATATTCCAACAAGTAAATGTCCTATTGGTATCTCTATACTTACTGAAATTTTTTTGTATCGGTGAGTTAACTATACTAGAGATTCTCTATGGTGCGTCGCTCATTTCTTTTTTATGGATGTATGGTCAACGAAAACAAGTGGCCAAGGTCAATATGGAAACTAGGATTAAATGGCTTGGTATTGGATTCGTTAGCCTACTGATTATAAGTCTATGTTTTAGCTTAATCCATGCGCAAGGAAGCGCGAATCAAGCAAACTTAATTGTCCTACAACATCAGGTTCCTTGGTTTTCATTTTTATTGTTCTTAATCAATGCGAGTATGGTTGAAGAATTTCTGTATCGAGAAATTTTATGGAACTTGGTGAGAAAATTAGATATTCGAGTTGCTTTGACAAGTGTTTTATTTGCCTTAGTACATCATCCAGGAACCATTCTAGCTTGGTGTTTATATGTTTCACTTGGGATGTTTTTAGGGATGGTGCGCTATAAATCTGACTTATGGGGAAGTATGGGTTTACATTTGGTGTGGAACCTACTAGTTTATAGTTTGTTGCTTTTTTAGACCAAATTAGCTTATTTTAGGGAAATGAAATGCTAACGTTATGTAACAATGTTAGTCTTTTATTTCAAAATCTTTGTTTAGTATGAATTTAGCTCTACAGAAAAATAAAAAATGTGATAAAAATTTCAACTACTCTTATCTATAATAAAGCTACCTGTTCTTTGAAAATTGAATCCACTCCGTCTTGATTAGCGTGCCTGTGTAAGTAGGGACTGAGAGTATTACCCTGTGAAGGGCAACTGGCACAAGACGTGTGTGAGAATTTTCTAACAGACACGGAGTTTATCGTTACCAGACTTAAACGATGCGACAAACTAGATAAAGGAGTTAATCATGAAGGTAGTAAACTTGTATGATTTGAAACAAATGGGAAATAAAGGTGGATGTACCATCCAATTGATTCATCACTTTCCCTTTGGTATGGGCTTAGGACATCTCAAAAAAGACTACATTGAATTTAAACGTGTTGGTATCGTTGATGGGAAAGCAGTAGAAGTTACTCTTCGAGAACCTTATTCGAGAGATCTACTGCAGGTTATCAAGTCGATTAAGCAACGTCAGAAATTGATAGCTTATCGTTATAAAGAAGGAAAGCTGCTATTTGTTAAGAAGGAGGCATCAGATGTCCTCTGAACAACAGGAACGAATGGCAGTTCAATATGCTGAGCGTAGTCTTTTATTTACTGTAAAAAGTCTTTTAAAGATTCTAGAATGGTCTAGACGTCAGGCTTTAGCACAGGATTCCGCCTATAAGATAGGGGTGCAGAAATTAGAAGAATTGCTACAATCTCCTTATTCGATTGATACGATTAATCTGAAGAAAGATTTTTTAGACAAACCAATTGATATAGAGAAATTTAAAGCTTTTTTAGAAAAAGAAGAGATTCCTTTGGCCATCGCTTGGCAAGGGGATTCTCTACATTTCTACACGAAAGACCGTTCGATTCTAGACAATCATTTAGACCATCTGTTAGAAAAAATGGTTAATGATCCGGAGAAATTAGCTGATTTTACCATGGATAAGTCATTAGACGATGCAATTGATGAAGCTAAATCCCAAATAACCTTTAGACAAGAAGGAGCCGTCAAACAGAAAGAGATGGTGAGATGATGTACAGTGGAAAGAAATTCCTACTATTCTCACTGTTAGGTATCTTACTAGGCTATCTTTTTCATCGTTTAACGCTTTTGTATGATTCCTATACTGGAAATAGCTTAGATAAATGGACTCATCTTCTGATGGAAGGTCAAGATGAAGTTCTTCAGTCGCCATGGAATGTTTCCTTTACTGGAAAATCAAGTGCTTTTTTTCTACTAGGCTTTCTGATGATGTTGCTGGTTTATCTTTATTTAGAGACTGGCAAAAAACAATACCGAGAAGGGGTAGAATACGGGAGCGCCCGTTTTGGAACTCTAAAAGAAAAGAAGCTCTTTTACGGTAAGGAATTTTCTCATGATACGATCTTAGCACAAGATGTTCGTCTGACATTATTAGATAAAAAACCAGCCCAATACGATAGGAATAAGAATATTGCGGTGATTGGAGGTTCAGGAAGTGGGAAGACATTTCGCTTTGTGAAACCCAATCTGATTCAAATGAATAGTTCTAATATTGTAGTGGATCCTAAAGATCACTTGGCCGAAAAAACAGGCAAACTCTTTTTAGAACATGACTACCAAGTAAAGGTGCTAGATTTAGTCAATATGAAGAACTCAGATGGCTTCAATCCTTTTCGCTATATAGAGACAGAAAATGATTTGAATCGTATGCTGACGGTTTATTTCAATAACACCAAAGGCTCTGGCTCCCGTAGTGATCCATTTTGGGATGAAGCTTCTATGACTCTGGTTCGAGCTTTAGCCTCCTACTTGGTCGATTTCTATAATCCACCTAAAACAAGAGAACAGCTCATAGAAGAAAGTCGTTTAAGTCAAAAGGAATACCAAAACTTGTTGAAACGTCAAAAAAAAGAAGTGGAAGAGCGAAAAAAACGTGGGCGTTATCCAAGTTTTGCTGAAATCTCAAAACTCATTAAACACTTATCCAAGGGTGAAAACCAAGAAAAAAGTGTCTTAGAAATTCTATTTGAAAATTATGCTAAAAAGTATGGAACTGAAAATTTTACCATGCGAAATTGGGCAGATTTTCAAAATTATAAGGATAAGACTCTGGATTCTGTTATAGCTGTAACCACTTCTAAATTTGCCCTCTTCAATATTCAAAGTGTCATGGATTTGACCAAAAGAGATACCCTTGATATGAAGACATGGGGCCAGGAAAAATCAATGGTTTACTTAGTTATCCCAGATAACGATAGTACCTTTCGCTTTCTTTCAGCTCTCTTTTTTTCAACTGTATTTCAAACCCTAACAAGACAAGCAGATATTGATTTTAAGGGGCAATTACCTCTTCATGTGAGAGTCTACTTAGATGAGTTCGCAAATATCGGAGAAATTCCAGATTTTGCTGAACAAACCTCAACAGTCCGTTCTCGGAATATGAGTCTCGTTCCTATTCTACAAAATATTGCCCAACTTCAAGGGCTCTATAAAGAAAAAGAAGCTTGGAAAACCATTCTTGGGAACTGTGATAGCTTAGTCTACTTAGGTGGTAATGATGAAGATACCTTTAAATTTATGAGTGGCTTACTCGGTAAACAAACCATTGATGTTCGAAATACTAGTCGTTCCTTTGGCCAGACAGGTTCAGGATCCCTTTCTCATCAAAAGATTGCTCGTGATTTAATGACACCTGATGAAGTCGGAAATATGAAACGGCATGAATGCCTGGTTCGAATTGCCAATATGCCTGTCTTTAAAAGCAAAAAATACAATTCAACCAAGCATCCAAACTGGAAGTACCTAGCCAATCAAGAAAGCGATGAACGGTGGTGGAACTATCAAATCAATCCTTTAAATCAAAGACAAGAAAATCATCTTGAAGGCCTTAGAATTCGTGATTTAACTTTTGAATCTAGTTTAAAATAAAAATAGAAAAGAGGAAATAGATGATTACGCATTTTAAAGGTTTTGTTTATGGAGTAGACGCAAGTGCCATGTTTGCACAAGCTATGTCTTTGTTACAGAAGGGATTGATTGCGGTTGGTGCCTTTCTCGTTGTTGTGGGGATTGTCAACCTTGCAACCAATATTAAAGATGGTGGACCAGGTGTTCGGAATGCCATTCTTGAAATTGTCGGTGGAGTTATGGTCGGGGCTGCTGGAGCCTTTGTAACTCAGATTTCAATTTAGGAGGATAAACAATGACATGAATCTTAGTTTAGTCTCACCCTTTGTTTACCTTGCATCTGAAAAAATATCAGCTGAAAATTTATTTGAAGGATTTAATGTGGATTTACAATCTACGGTAGATCTGATTAAATCCCTATCTAGCTACAATCCAACAGTTTGGACTTATATGTCTAGTATTACTAAAAGTGTCATGCAACCTCTTGGAGTTGCGATTTTATCAGTTGTTCTCATCCTAGAATTTTCGAAGATGGCAAAGAAAATTGCTAACTCAGGTGGAGCGATGACCTTTGAAGCATTAGCGCCGATGTTGATTAGTTATATTATGGTCGCAGTTGTAATTACCAACACTACCGTCATTGTAGAAGCTATCATCGGGATTGCGAGTCACGCCATTGAACAAGTGGCCTCGATTGTGGCTCACGGTGGGGCAAAGTATGATACCATCTCTGGATTAAAAGGGTCAGGATTTATTGGCCGCATGATTGTGGGCTTTTTCGCCCTCCTTATCTGGCTAGTTCGGATAGTAAGTGCAGCTATGGTCAATCTTTTGGTATCTATTCGATTTATTCAACTCTACCTTATGATTCCATTTGCCCCTCTTACGATTCCAACATTTTTAAGTGATGAGTGGAAGTCTATTGGTATTGGCTATTTAAAAAATATTATGGTCTATGCGGTACAAGGGGTTCTCATTTTTCTGATTGTTTCTCTTGTTCCTTTGTTTGAATCTGCTGGGAAAATAGCTGTTTCAAATGGTGCAGGAGTCCTGCAATCTCTTGCGATTATGTTTGGTAGTTTAATACAAGCTATCTTACTGATTATTGCCCTCGTTGGTTCTCAACGTACGGCTCGCTCAATCTTAGGTATGTAATTAGATAAAGGCTAGGAAGTGATTGCTTCTTAGCCTTTTTAGAAAGGAAAGTCATGAATACACGTGTCTTTAAAGACATCTCAAAATACCAACACAGGGCTTGGTTAGGCTTCACTACAAGGCAAATCATCTTTGTTTTACCAGCCTTTATTGTCACAATTATTGTTTTGGGTTTGAATCTCTTTTTCTGGCAATTTGGAGATTGGTTTGTTTACGGTTTTGTGTTTGCTTTTACCATCCCCCTCATGCTTTTTGGAGTCTATAAACCCAATGATTTATATTTTGAACATTATTTGAAATACCGTCTTCATTTTGAATTAACGGTTCCCCTACGCACAATTACAGGAAAGAAAGGACCTGAACATGAAAAGAAAATCAAATACATTAAAGAAACAAAAAACTTCAATGACTAATCAGAAAGAAGTAGTTAAAGGAAAAAAAGAGGAAGTGTTACCATCAACGGCTAATACTCTTTCCTATCAAGCCCTGTATCAAAATGGTCTGATGCAGGTGAAAGAAGATTATTTCTCACAAAGCTATTTACTTGGTGATGTCAATTATCAGACCGTTGGTTTGGAAGATAAGGGCGCAATCATTGAGAAGTATTCTGATTTGATTAACTCCCTAGATGACCAAACCAACTTCCAATTGACCATCTTTAATAAAAGATTGAATTTAGAAAAGTTTAGACAGAGTGTTCTGTATGAGGAAAAAGAAGATGGGTATGATACCTATCGTAAAGAACTGAATCGGATGATGAATCAGAATTTAGACAGTGGGGAAAATAACTTTTCAGCTGTGAAACTGATTAGCTTTGGAAGAAAGGATTCTAATCCCAAACAAGCCTATCGTTCCTTGTCCCAAATAGGAGAATATTTCAAGAGTGGTTTCTCAGAAATTGATGCACGATTTGAATCCTTGGCTGGAGAAGAGCGTGTCAACTTGTTGGCAGATATGCTTAGAGGAGAACACCATCTTCCTTTTTCTTACCGTGATTTAACGAGATCTGGTCAGACAACTCGTCACTTCATAGCACCTAATCTCTTGGATTTTAAAAACAAGAATTACCTACAAATCAATGACCGCTTATTGCAGATTGTCTATGTCAGAGACTACGGTATGGAGTTAGGAGATCAGTTTATCAGAGACCTCATGCAAGGAGATTTGGAATTGATTGTGAGCCTCCATGCTCAAAGTTCGACCAAGGCGGATGCTATGAAGAAACTACGAACAAAGAAGACCTTGATGGAATCCCAAAAGATTGGGGAACAACAAAAACTTGCTCGTACAGGTATCTATTTGGAAAAAGTAGGCCATGTTTTAGAAAGCAATATCGATGAAGCTGAGGAACTCTTAAAAACCATGACAGAGACAGGAGATAAACTATTTCAAACAGTCTTTTTGATTGGTGTTTTTGGTCAGGATGAAGAAGAACTTAAACAAGCTCTAGACACGATTCAACAAGTGGCCGGCTCAAATGACCTAATGATTGATAAACTTCCATATATGCAAGAAGCAGCCTTTAATAGTTTGCTGCCATTTGGTTGTGATTTTTTAGAGGGAGTATCACGGAGTTTATTAACATCTAATGTAGCAGTGAACTCTCCATGGACTTCAGTAGACTTACAAGACCGTAGTGGGAAATATTACGGTATCAATCAAATTTCAAGTAATATTATTACAATTGATCGTAGCCTATTAAATACACCGTCTGGTCTGATTTTAGGGACATCTGGAGCTGGGAAAGGGATGGCAACCAAGCATGAGATTATCACGACCAAAATCAAGGAATCTGGTGAAAATACTGAAATTATCATTGTGGATCCAGAAGCAGAGTACAGTGTTATTGGACGGGCTTTTGGTGGGGAAATGATTGATATTGCGCCAGATTCCCAAACCTATCTCAATGTACTTGACTTGTCTGATGAAAATATGGATGAAGATCCTGTAAAGGTAAAATCAGAATTTCTTTTATCCTTTATCGGCAAGTTATTGGATAGGAAAATGGATGGAAGAGAAAAATCGATTATCGACCGAGTTACGAGACTCACCTATCAGTCATTTAAAGAGCCTTCTTTGGAAGAATGGGTCTTTGTCTTGAGTCAACAACCAGAAGAAGAAGCGCAGAATTTGGCACTTGATATGGAACTGTATGTCGAAGGTTCTCTTGACATTTTTTCTCATAAGACTAATATTCAGACTGGATCTAATTTCTTGATTTATAACGTTAAGAAGTTAGGAGATGAGTTGAAACAAATCGCCCTTATGGTTGTTTTTGATCAGATATGGAATCGTGTCGTTCGGAATCAAAAATTAGGGAAGAAGACCTGGATTTATTTCGATGAGATGCAGCTTCTCTTATTAGATAAATATGCCAGTGATTTCTTCTTTAAATTGTGGAGTCGTGTCAGAAAATATGGAGCTAGTCCGACTGGGATAACCCAAAACGTCGAAACCTTATTGTTAGATCCAAACGGTAGACGGATTATTGCAAATAGTGAATTTATGATTCTCCTCAAGCAAGCAAAAAATGACCGAGAAGAACTAGTTCAACTCTTAGGTTTGTCAAAAGAACTCGAAAAATACCTAGTCAATCCAGAAAAAGGGGCAGGACTAATAAAAGCTGGTTCAGTTGTCGTTCCCTTTAAAAATAAGATTCCTCAAGGTACTCAATTGTTTGATATCATGAGTACGGATCCTGATAAAATGGCTTCTAATTAAGGGGAAGGTAAATGAAGGATAAAAGAGAAATTATACGTGCCCGAAAGGCATTTAGAAGAAGTCTAAAAGATGAGAAGAAATTCTTGAAAAAAGGAAAGAAGGAGGTAAGGAAACAGAAAAAAGATTCCGCTGTACTGGATGAAAAAGCATGGAAAAAAGAGATAAAAGAAAAGCTAGAGGAGATGAGAGAAGCATCAAAGGCTAGAGTAAAACAAGCAAATGAAGATTACAATCACATCCTTCAAAATAGTCCTCCATCTCTTTTGAATCGCAAAGAATTAAGAGACAGACGGTTGCCTCATGCTAGGAAACGAATGAAAATAGCCAAGAAGCAGTTTAAGGAAGCAAAGGCACAGTCAAAAGAAGAAAGAAAAGAGCGTCGTAAAGAAAGAAAAACCAATCAAAAATTTCTCTATGGTCAGGAACTGAAACATAAATCTAATTTTTTCTTTCAAGGGAAGAGTTTAGAAGAATTAAAAGCTAAGAAAGAAGTCAAGGCCGCAAAAGAGAATCTAAAATCTACTAAACAAGCCTATAAGTCCAAAAAAGTCAGTAGGAAAGCCAAAACTTTTCTTTATGTCCTTGGACGTGAAGGAGGAGAGTTAGCTTCAGAAAATGAAGATTTAGAAGGCTATCGCACACTTCAAGAGACCATTAGAAAAGGGAAACGCTACAGTCGGCTTTCTTATAACATTGGGAAAGCTAGTGTCAAAACAGGACAAGCAACAGGTCGTTTTACCAAGAAAAGACTGACCAACACAAAAGAGCGATACCATCATTTTAAGGATGGAAAAGGATGGAAACTAGCGAAAGATAATCCAAGCTCCTTTAAAAATCGGTTTCGAAAATTAAAGAAACAAGGTCTTACAAGTGTCCGAAATATCTATCAAAAACTAAAAGCAGCCTTTTCCTTCTTTACATTTGCGGCTGGAAATCCTGCAACATGGATAGTTGGAGGATTAGTCTTTCTTCTCTTACTTATGATGAGCTTCTTTTTAGGATTTTCATCTGCTAGTTTGATTCAACAAGATGAATTTGAATTAACAAAAGCTTATACCCACCTAACTTGGGAAGATGCAGAACATACTCGTACAAATGACAAAGGCATTACCTATTACACAAAAGTTGATGATGTGATGGGGTATATGAACTTTAAATTCCATGACTATGAGTTAAACAAACCAGTTCACTTATTTAGTTCCGAAACTTACAAGGATTATCTGTCTACTTTGTGGCATGATTTAAACGATGGGGATGATTTGAAATCCATGCAAGACCTTTATGAAACTCCTAAGTATAAACTATCGAAAGACGATCAAGAGGAAATAAAGGAACTAAAAGAAGAAGGTGTCTATGCTTCCATGCAGGAATTGGACAATCCATTTGAGGGGAAAAGCAACGAAGATAGTCTAACCATGACTTATCGTTATGGATACTATGATTTAGACGGAAAACCTACTCTTCAGGAGTACATTCTACTAGAAGCGAAGGCTCACCAAACGATTGTCGCACCAATGGATGGAGTTGTATCTCTTGACGGAGATGATGTTATTCTTACTAACGGAAAAGGAGAGAATGAGAGTCGTTTAACCTTGTATTCTATTCATAATGGCCGTGCGATTGAGGGAACAAGAGTCCTAACAGGTGATGTTATTGGTGAAACACCAGATGATACAGGTTTGAAAGTTTCCTATCAAAAGTATAAGAACAAGAAAGAAAAATTGGTGTACGTCAATCCGCAATTTTATTTTCCCAAAGTCATTCAACTTCAGACCACTATCTTACCTGCCATTGGTCAGTTTGGTGGAGATGAGTTTGAACGAGCAAAACATATTTATGAGTTTTTGAAATCTCAAGGGGCAAGTCCCCAAGCCATTGCGGCTATTTTAGGAAATTGGTCGGTAGAGTCTTCTATCAATCCTAAACGAGCTGAAGGAGATTATTTATCTCCTCCTGTTGGCGCTACCGATTCCTCATGGGATGATGAAAGCTGGTTAGCGATAGGAGGGCCAGCCATTTATAGTGGTGCTTATCCTAATATCCTTCATAGAGGTTTGGGGTTAGGTCAATGGACGGATACTGCAGATGGTTCAACACGTCATACAGCTTTGTTAAATTATGCACGTAGCAAAAATAAGAAATGGTATGATTTAGACCTCCAACTTGATTTTATGCTTCATGGGGATAGTCCTTACTATCAAAGTTGGCTAAAGGATTTCTTTAAAAATACGGGTAGTGCAGCCAATCTAGCCCAACTCTTCCTTACCTATTGGGAGGGAAATTCTGGTGACAAACTACTGGAAAGACAAACTAGAGCAACGGAATGGTATTATCAAATTGAAAAAGGCTTTAGTCAAACAAATGGAGGACAGGCAAAAAGTGACCCACAATCCCTTGAAGGGGTTCGTGGGGACTTGTATGATCATTCTGTTCCTGGTGGTGGAGATGGTATGGCCTATGCCTATGGACAATGTACATGGGGTGTTGCGGCTCGTATGAACCAGTTAGGATTAAAGCTAAAAGGTAGAAATGGAGAAAAGATTTCAATCATTAATACTATGGGAAATGGTCAGGACTGGGTTGCGACAGCTTCAAGTCTTGGTGGGGAAACTGGCTCTACACCAAGAGCAGGTGCCATTGTTTCTTTTGTGGGAGGTACACATGGCACACCAGCCATCTACGGTCATGTGGCTTTTGTCGAGAAAGTATATGATGACGGTTCTTTCCTTGTGTCTGAAACCAACTATGGTGGCAACCCTAACTATACCTTTAGAAAAATCTCTCAAGCAGATAGTGCCATTAGTTTTGCTTATACTACGAAATAGAAGAGTTTACACTTGAAATTTTAACCATTTTCAGGTAGAATAAATAGTGTAGATGAGTAGTCGGCTCATGGTCAATCTGATAGTAATCTTGGACATAAGGGCCAAGCGGTGGCGGACACCAGAACGAAATCCGATAGCAATCTTGGACGTAAGGGCCAAGCGGTGGCAGACACCAGAATAAACCGACTGACTAGGTGGCTTACAGACTCTGTAAACCACCTTTTTTGTGAGGAAAATATGGCAAATTCTAGAGATTATCGTAATCCAAATTACACCGAAAAAATAAAACTTCAGCGTTTTTTTACTCAGTTACAAATTGCGGCTTCTTTTTTTAAAGAACACTTCGTTGGCAAAATCATGTATTATGAAACAGAAATAGAAAGTGTTGAACTTCATTTTTCACCTACTAATTTCATGCACCTATGTGGTGTTGATTACCGAAAAGGTGCAGGCAGTTTCTTTGACGATTGTTTAAATAGTCATGTCATAATTGATGAGTTGAAAATAAAAAATGATGGAACCACGATGCAAAAGTTACAAGTTTTAGGATCTATTGAGGAGTTATTGGGAAAGCATGTTCATCTAACTGGTTCAGGACGTTATTTGTATTTGGAGTTTGATTATGCTCTACGTACAAGAAAACAGATACTAGCATTAACATTGAAAGAGACATCAAGGAAAATTGTTCCTCAATCTTTATTAGATTTGAAGAGAAAGACAGTATTTCCAGAAGGTCAAAAAGTAATTTCAATTTACTCAAAACATTTACAAACGTCGGAACTTTTTTATTATTTAAAAGATTAGTTTACATATCTTTTGTGGTATAAAACATATTTTTATCATTATAAGGAGAACGCAGTTTTGGCTCGTTCTTTTTTTGTTGATGATATGCTCCAAACAACATATACTAGATTGGATATGAAATAGTTTGTGATTACATAATTTATCTTCAGGAAAGTTATGGACATTATGTCAATTTCTGTTATGATAGACATCTCTAACAATTTCCGTTATAACAGACATTGACTTACAAAGTATTTCTTTTCTGAACATATTAGCGTTATAATATAAATGCAGTGTTACACTGTAGAATATTAAGAAAATAGGATACTATAGGTTTAAACTAAATGTGTAAGATAAATAGTTGGATTAGTAAAAGTTTCAAGTCTGATAAGAACAACATTACATTTCATACAACTGAATGTATATATTTTATAAGAGAGAGGGATGCTTGATTGGGGAAAATCATTCAAAATACAGTTATAAGGATTTTAATAAGAATGAAAGTGTGATATTTCTTTTTCAATAATCTTCTAAATTTATTAAAATCAAGCTTTCCACTTATGTATTCTGCTAATAAACTTCAATACATTTCAATAGATTTTCAATATTTGGTGGGGATTTTTATTATACTTTGTACGAGCTTTTCAATACCCTACCCCAACCTTTAAAATCCCCTAAGTTATTTACTCAAGGGATTTTTTATCTGCTTTTTTCATACTCAAACAGTCAGTCTAACTGTTTGATTTTCTTTGTGACTAAGTCCCTAAAAATAGTAGAATTAGCTACTTTACTGATTTTACAAGATAATAACAAGACCTAAACGTATAATTTATTTAGGTTTACCAATTATGACTTTAACATTTTCCAATAAGGTCTAACTCAACCGTCCCCAAAGTTAAATCCTTATGTATTTAATCAGAAAGATTATTTTTCGCATATTTTTTTATGTCTTTGGGATAAAATCCCTTATATTTTTTGAAGCATGTACTAAATTTACTGTGAGAGGAATATCCTACAGCCTCTGCTATATCTTGAATTTTAAGGGTAGAGTTCAGTAGGAGTAATTCCGCCATATTCATTCTCCGTCTTTGAGTATATTCTGTAATTGTACATTGATATTTTTGCTTAAATAACTTTTTTAGTTTTGTGCCGCTCATAGTGGATATTTTTTCTAAAGTATCCTGTGAGATAGATGTTGCATAATGATCGTCTATATAATTGGCGACATTTTTCAAAGCCTCATCATCGGCAATAGATAGTGGATTGCTGTACTTATTTAAAAAAGAGTCTATTGTAATACTTAACCATTCCTTTGCCTTTGACTCAAAAAAGATTTCAGCAGCAGGAGATGCCATCTTGCAATTAAGGATATCTTTTGCGATTCTTTCTAAAGGCTTGTTTATTATAATGCTGGTATTAAAAAATAAATCTTCATAGTTACAGACTTTATTCTTATAAGAGGACAGGCATTGCTCTATCATGGACAGATTGAAATTTATACCGATTCCTAAATAAGGAGAATTTTTGTGAAGTATAAACCTATAGTCTTTA
Source organism: Streptococcus mitis (assembly GCF_047465045.1). Lineage (GTDB taxonomy): Bacteria > Bacillota > Bacilli > Lactobacillales > Streptococcaceae > Streptococcus > Streptococcus mitis_DT. The sequence goes on along the minus strand of NZ_JASHAR010000001.1, from coordinate 279,424 downwards.
GAATTTTTTGTATTTATAGTAAAAAGTGAATTTGAAGAAAGATTTTGATAAGGATTAAAACATTCACCGTTTGCTGTAACTAAATAAGATAAATAAAGGGAATAGAAATTATTCAAACCAGAAAAACTTGTATGGATAATTTCTTTTTTTATGAAAACATCATAAATATCAATAGTGAAATTATCGCCCTCGTAAAACCAATATATGCCTTCTGCATTATCCGTGCTAAAACGGAATTCATGTCCTACAGTGGAGTATTTTGTATTATCGATAGATTCATCTGTAGAAAAAAAGTTTTTAACAAAGTTATAAAAATCACTCATATTATACCTCCGTGCTTTATATTTTATCCCGAATAGACATTATCCCGAATAGACTTATTTAGCCATATCTAATTGATTGAAATCCTCATTTATTATATAATAAATAACTGATAAAAACAAGAAAAACTATGCGTATTGCAAAAGAGTTTGAAAACAAGCCTCTAAAATCAGTCTAAAAAGGCTATTTATAGGGTTTGCTAATTTTAAGAAAAAGGAGGAGTTGTTCAGTGAAGAATAAGAAGAAATCAATACTGAAAAGACTAAAGGCTTACGGTGGTAAAAAAAGTTTTTTACTCTATATTGCTATGGTTATGTCTGCTGTATCAGGTGTCATGGTTTTGATGCCTATGGTATATATTCATAGAATTGTAAATAACTTAATTTTAAATGGGATGGTGAATTTTGATTATGTAAAGGAAAATTCAATTTATGCAGCAGTTTTTGCCGGTCTGGGGCTATTCATATACCTAATAGGTTTAATTTTATCCCATATTTTTGCATTTGAAGTAGAAGATAACATTATTAAGACTTCCGTAACAAAACTAATAAACAAACCGCTTGGGTATTTCGATGACAAAGAAAGCGGAAGGATAAGAAATGTAATTGTGTCCGGAGCGTCTGAAACCCATTCTTTTTTAGCGCATCAACTTCCTGATATGGCGATGACCATTATATCGCCAATCGTCCTACTTGTATTTTTCTTCGTGTTTAACTGGAAGTTAGGACTTGCCAGTATGATACCGATGATTATCGGTATGACATTGATGTCATCTATGATGACAGCCGAAACAAAAAAAATGAAAGATGAGTATTATGCAGGACTTTCCAATTTATCTTCTCAGACAGTGGAATATGTTCGAGGAATTCCTGTTGTTAAAACATTTGCACAAAGTGTTGAGAGCTTTGATAAGTTATATTCGTTAATCATAAAAGTAAAAGACAATGTACTTAAGCTTACTATGAGTTATATGAATAAAATGTCGTGGTTTGAAACCGTTTCTACATCGACGGCATTTTTCTTGGTACCTGTGGCATTACTCTTAATAAAATTTAATGGAAACTTATCTAATGTAGTTGCAGATTCTGTTATTTACTTCCTAATAGGACCGGCATTTGCTACTTTTATTATGAGAACTGCGACGATTACACAATCCAGTTATTTTGCGGAACTTGCTTTAGATAAAATTGAGAATATACTTGAGTTTGATGATTTTGTTTATGGAAATAAAACAAGTTCTGATGTTGGGATAGAGTTTAAAAATGTAAGCTTTTCTTATGAAGATGAAAATGTATTAGACGATATTTCATTTAAGGTGAATAAAGGAGAACGAGTTGCTTTAGTCGGATCGTCAGGCAGTGGTAAAACTACTATCGCAAGGCTTGCTGCACGATTTTACGATATTAAAACAGGTGAAATTTATATTGGAGGAATTAATATAAAAGATTTTGAAAAAGAGGCTTTAATGAGAAAAATTGCTTTTGTTTTTCAAAACTCTAAACTATTTAAAATGAGTTTAAGAGATAATCTTTTAATCGGAAAGCCTGATGCAACTAATGAAGAAATTGACAATGCCATAATCAATTCAGGGTCTAAAGATATTATTGAAAATTTAGATAAAGGACTTGATACTGTTTACGGAACTAAAGGCACATATTTTTCAGGAGGAGAAGCTCAAAGGATTTCTATAGCGAGAGCTTTTTTGAAAGATGCAGATATTATCATTTTAGATGAAGCTACAGCCTTTGCAGATCCTGAAAATGAACATTTGATTCAAGAGTCTTTTAAGAAGCTATCAAAAAACAAGACAACATTGATGATTGCTCATAGATTATCTACAGTAGTAGATGCGGATAAAATTCTTGTTATTGATAAGGGGAAAATTGTAGAAGAAGGCAAGCATTCAGATTTAATAGGTATGAGTGGGCATTACAAAAAACTTTGGGAAGAATATCAAAAATCCGTAAATTGGAAGATAGGAGGTTAAACATATGGTTTCTTATTTTATGAAAAAATATGCGATGTCAGAAAAAGGCGCTCTTAACTTAAAAAAAGCCATATTTTCACACACGCTTGTTAATTTAACTAAATTGTTCGCACCAATGATCGGTTTTATGTTTCTGTTTCAGTATATAGGCATTTTAAAAAGTATTGAGAGTTACAATTTTACTTCTGTTCATTATATTGTACTAATTGTAGTAATGATGATTGTGATGTTCTTAATAGCGAGGTGGGATTATGTAAGACTTTACACCAATGTGTACAACGAGAGTGCAAATTCAAGAATTGAGTTAGCGGAAAAGTTAAAGAAATTACCTCTTTCTTATTTTGGTAAAAGAGATTTGGCAGACCTTGCGGAAACCATGATGAATGACATGAACTTATATGAAACAATTTTTTCTCATGCTGTACCTCATATATATTCAACGGCTATATCCACAAGTATTATTGCTTTAATGCTTATCTTCTATAATTGGAAACTTGCACTTGCAGCCCTTTGGGTAATTCCCATTTCTATTCTAATTATATTTTTATCAAAGAAAAGTCAGAAAAAAATAGTACAATGCTGGATAGATGATAATCGTAAGGTTTTTGATAATCTACAGGAAAATATAGAGCAGATAGAGCAAATAAAATCTTACAACTTAGAAGATAGGATGTTAAATGATTTTTTTGAAAAATTAAATGCATCCACAAAACAGAAGACGAAAGGTGAAGTTGTTGCCGGAACACTTACAGGAATAGCTACCGCAATTTTAAAGCTTGGAATTATAAGTGTTGCCGTTATCGGCGTCAACATGCTTATGGCAGGGAAGGTAAGTGCGCTGGTTTATATCGCATTTTTAATGCTTACAGCAAGTATTTATCTTCCTATAGAAGGAATAATCACCTTTATGTCAATGATAGTTATTCTTGATGCGGTTGTAGGGAGAATAAAGGAAATAAAGACAACGCCTGTTCAAGAAGGCAAAAAAGATATTGACATTAAAAATTACGATATTGAATTCAAGGATGTTTATTTCGGATATGATGATTATTCTGTAATAAATTGTGTGAGCTTTACTGCAAAGCAGGGTGAAATCACTGCGCTAATCGGTTCAAGCGGAAGCGGAAAAACAACTCTCACCAAGCTTGCTGCAAGATTTTGGGATATAGATAAAGGAAAGATTTTGATAGGGGGAGAGGACATCGGTAAAATTGATCCGGAAACACTCCTTAAAAATTTCTCTATCGTTTTCCAAGATGTTACTCTTTTTAATTCAAGCATAAAAGATAATATAAAAATCGGTAAAAAAGATGCTACAGATGAAGAGATTATAAGAGCGGCTAAAATAGCAAGATGTTATGAATTTATAGACAAAATGCCGGATGGAATAGATACAGTAATAGGTGAAAACGGACAAAGACTTTCAGGCGGAGAAAGACAAAGAATCTCAATAGCAAGGGCAATACTAAAAGACGCACCAATCATATTGCTTGACGAGGCTACAGCATCTCTGGATGTTGAAAATGAAAGTCTAATTCAAGAGGCTTTATCCGAACTTATAAAAGAAAAAACGGCAATTGTTATTGCTCATAGATTAAGAACAATAAGAAATGCAAACAAAATCGTTTTATTAAATGCCGGAAAAATTGAAGCGATAGGGACAGATGAAGAACTTTGTAAAAGCTCGGAATTTTATAAAGCAATGCTTAGAAAATCAAATATTCAGTGAAAACTTATTTAGAAGGAAAATATAAAAATGGAAAAATTAAGAATTAAAGATTTAGTTACGATAGGTGTATTTACAGTAATATATTTTGTACTTATGTTTGCTTCGGGAATGATTGGTATTGTACCGATTTTATACTTGGCATACCCTACACTGGCAGGCATTATAACAGGAATAGTTATAATGCTCTTTATGGCAAAAGTTCAAAAATCATGGGGATTATTTATACTTGGGTTGATTTGTAGTCTTTTAGCAATTGCAATGGGAAATACATATGTAATATTGATACATGCTGTAATCAGTATGGCAATTGCGGAACTTTTAAGAAAAAAAGGAGAATATAAATCATTTAAATTTAATATGCTCTCATTTGCCGTATTCAACACTTGGATTTGTGGTTTCCTTATGCAAGTTTTGTTGGCTAAAGACAAGGTTATTAAACTGGCGGAAACAGGCGGTATGGGTCACGATTATATAATGAAGCTCATAGCACTTTTGAATTATCGAAGTATGGTATTAGTATATATCGGTGCTGTTGTCGGCGGGATACTCGGCGCATATATCGGTAAAGTCTTTTTGAAAAAGCATTTCGAAAAAGCTGGTATTGTATAATGCTCGTTTCTTTAGACAATCCATATAATCCCAATCCAATTAGTAAAATTTTAGTAAGTTTTTCACTTGGATTTGCTGTATTTTATAAAGTAAATACCTATTTTGAATGGGGAATTGTGCTTCTTATTTCATTTCTTTTTTTAATGAATGGATTTAAGAAAGAAGCCTTAAAAAACATATTATTTTTTGGGGTTCTTTCTTTGATACCTAATCTTGATGTAATTAGAAATATGGATGCTATTTTAATGATGTTTTTTATGCTATTTGCTGTATGTAAGATGTTTTATCTTCCATTTAGTGCGGGAAGTTTTTTTTTAAAAACATCGGATGTAGGAAGTGTAATATCCTCAATGGATAAAATGAATTTACCTCGTACTGTTTCTATACCAATTGCTGTAATGTTTAGGTTTTTTCCTTCATTTAGGGAAGAAAGTCACAATATAAAACTTGCTATGAAAATAAGAGGTATTACATTTAAAAATCCAATTTCATACATCGAGTATGTAATTGTGCCTTTACTTGTTGTATCTTCTAATATTTCTGATGATATTGCAAAGGCAGCAGAAACAAAATGTATTGAAAATCCTGTTAAAAAAACAAGGTACATATCCGTCAAAACGAAAACAGTTGATTTTGTTTATGTGCTTTCAATACTGATTATGGTTATAGGAGGAGCTTTATGGTAGAAATTGAAAATTTATCTCTATCTTATGGAAATTCTCCTAAAGTGTTAAAAAACATTTCTTTAGATGTAAAAAAAGGAGAATGTGTATTATTTACTGGGAAAAGTGGTAGCGGAAAATCTTCAATTATAAATTCTATCAATGGGTTAGCTGTACGATATGATGGAGCTTCTATGGGTGGAACCATCAGGATTGATAATAAAGATATTAAAAACCTCGAATTATACGAAATATCGCTCTTAGTATCAAATGTATTTCAAAATCCAAAGACACACTTTTTCAATATAAATACTACTCTTGAATTACTTCTCTATTTGGAGAATATAGGACTTTCAAAAAAACAAATGGATGAAAGACTAAATGATATGTTGGATTTGTTTCCGATAGAACATCTTTTAAATAGAGATATTTTTAAGCTTTCGGGTGGAGAAAAGCAGATTTTATGTATTGCTGCAAGTTATATATCTGGAACGGAAATCATTGTTTTAGATGAGCCTTCATCAAATCTTGATGAAGATAACATTTTAATCATAAAAGAAATGCTTATAAAACTTAAAGATAAGGGGAAAACTCTTATAATCTCAGAACATAGAATATTTTATCTAATGGATATTGTAGATAGAGTTTTTTTGATTAAAGATGGGGAAATACAAAAGGAATATACTCAAATAGATTTTATGAAAATACCGTCTGAAAAGCTAAAGAAGTTAGGTTTAAGAAATAAGAATAGAGTAAAACTTACAGTACCCGAAAATCAAAATAAGGGAAATTTAGAAGTAAAAAACATTGAATTTAAGTTTAATGGCATAGATAAAAAATTGCATTTAAAAAACCTCTCTTTTGAAATGGGAAAAATTTACGGCATAGTAGGAACAAACGGACTTGGTAAATCCACTTTGCTCAGATGCCTTATAGGCTTAGAAAGAAAATCGAATGATGAAATCTATTTGGCCGGCAAAAGACTTTCAAAATCAGATAGGCTAAAAATATCATCCCTTGTAATGCAGGATGTTAATCATCAGCTTTTTACCGATTCTATTGCAAGTGAAGTAAGTCTTGGAATAAAAAATATTGAAAGTAGTTATGTTGAAAATATTCTGAAAAAACTTGATTTATATGAATCAAAAGATCGTCATCCAATGAGCTTGTCAGGTGGACAAAAGCAAAGGGTAGCAATTGCATCTGTACTATGTAAAAAATCTAAACTTATGTTTTTTGATGAGCCTACTAGTGGAATGGATTATTGCAATATGATGAACATATCCCATCTGATCAACGAATGTAAAAGCGATAAGAAAATAATATTCATTGTTTCACATGACCAAGAATTTTTAAATTCGATAGCTGACAATGTTATATATTTGTAAATATCCATAGAGATACTCATATTTGAAAAATCAAAATAAAGGAGATTTAAAGATGTAAGGAGATAAAAATATGAAATATCATGACATGATAATAGAAATATAAGTGTATGTGAATTTCTTTTATCGTGTGAAAGTAAGATATTTTGTTTAGGAAAATTTTTATGCGTTATTAAATAATATAATAGAAAAAGAATACATTTCTTAAAGAGGACTTTTTACGCCAAAGTGTAGAAGTCCTCCTTTTTTATTCTCACTAACGGAAAAGGAGAGAATGAGAGTCGCTTAACCTTATCTTCCATTCATAATGGCCGTGCGATTGAGGGGACAAGAGTTCTAACGGGTGATGTTATAGGTGAAACACCAGATGATACAGGTTTGAAAGTCTCCTATCAAAAGTATAAGAACAAGTAAGAAAAATTGGTGTATGTCAATCCGCAATTTTATTTCCCAAAAGTCATTCAACTTCAGACTACTATTTTACCAGCAATTGGTCAGTTTGGTGGGGATGAGTTTGAACGAGCAAAACATATGTATGAGTTTTTGAAATCTCAAGGGGCAAGCGGTGGCAGACACCAGAATAAACCGACTGACTAGGTGGCTTACAGGTTCTGTAAGTCGTCTTTTTTACTTTAATAGTAATGTTTTACATTTTAAGGAGAACGCAGTTTTGGCTCGTTCTCTTTTTTTTGTTGTGATACTTCTTTCAAGGAATATTTGGTAGGATTGGAGTGAAAAAAGATTAACTAGGAAAGAAGGAAGTATATGGAAGCCATTTATCAACGTGATTCGGATCAAGATGGATTAACTGATGCTCAAGAATTGGCGCTAGGAACCAATCCTCTTAGCGCAGATTCTGATGGTGATGGACGTTCAGATTTAGTGGAAGTAGAAGAAGGAACCAATCCCTTAGAAAAGGATTTACAAGACATAGACCAAACAAGTATAACTGAACCGTCTTCAGTATTTATGGAAATGAAACAAAAGATTTCAAATATGATGGAGAGTCACTACAAGGAATTTATACAGGCTCTTATTAGTATTGAAACAGGGATTGAAAACGAACAAGACCTAGAAGACTTATATACTTACTACATGAGAACAGATTCTATTTCTCTTTTGTCTAGTGATTTAGAAACCAGTCCTCAAAAGGTTGAAATGGAGATAGAGTTGTAGGGGAATCATGTGATTCTCCTATTTTCGTATAGATGAAAGGAGCGAGTATGGAAGTAATGAAATTATTGGCTATGTTTCGTGGAACAATTCCAAAAGATAGGGAGAAAATGGACCTATTTCTTCGTTATCAAGCGCAACATTTTGATGAGAAATGGCAGGACTTGGTAGAGAGTTTTTTGGCTGAAGAGGGCAAGATAGAAGAGATACCTCATGTGTATTCGTTTCATCAAGATATTATTTCTTTCCTAGAGGCTAGTTCTGAAAATAATGACCAAGATTTAGAAAGTTACACAAGAAATTTTGGACAAGCAGGTCTAAGTAAATTATCTCAATTAAGTAATTTTGAGAAAAACTTGGTGCTAGAAGTCGCAACCTATAATCTTTCCACTCGATTTTACATCCAATCTGAAAAAGAGAAGTTAGAACCATTAAGTGAGCTTGTATGTCTTCAGAATCAGGATGTCAATTTAGTCAATGTCTATCGGGTTGCGAATAATCTATCTGACCGCATTAGTAGAGATATAGAGGAGTTTCTTCTAATGGTTGATTCCAAAGAACTAACAAAAGAAGTTCTTGAGATTCATTTTGAAGAAAAAGAAGGAGATGTTCTAGCCTATTTGGGTTCAAAATTGATGGCTACTTTAGATACTGTTACGGATTTTGTCCATCATGAAGAAAACTACAAACAACTACCACTGACACAAAAGCTGAAGATTATTACTCATTTTGATGAAGTAAAGGCTATAAGAGAAAAGTCTAAGCAAGTAGAGAAAGCAGTCTTACCTTTAGATAATATTGACCAGGTAGAAGAAAATGTGGAAGTTCATTCCCTATCTAAAGTAGATAAAATTGTAGAAGAAGCTTTGAGGAAATATCCAATCAATTCACAAGTAAGTTATAAAGGACAAGTATTTCAGTTGGTTTCGATTGAAAATGCACAGTTAAATGACTTAGTTCGCCTAGAGCTATTCAATGATTCCAACCAGTTATTTGAAGAGAATCCTATCTTATACTTGAACAGTTTGGAAGAGATTGAACAAGTATTGTCTCATGTAGAACTTGAAAAAGAAGATTCAGACATTGAGATTGAATCACCAAGTGAAAGCCAGGAAATAGATTTGTTTTCCTATCTGGAAGAGGATAATGAAAAGGAAAAGGATAAGGAAACAAAACCTTTAATTTCAGGTATAGAAGAGACGGATGTCCCCGTTCAAGATTTTGTTTTTCCAGATGATTTAGAGGACTTTTATCCTAAGACAAATCGAGAAAAAATTGAAACGAATATCGCCGCAATTGAACTTGTTAAAAGATTAGAAAAAGAGGGACGACAAGCGAATCCAGAAGAACAAGAGCTACTAGCCAAGTATGTCGGCTGGGGCGGTCTTGCCAATGAATTTTTTGATGAACTCAATCCAAAGTATGAAGCAGAACGTTTAACTCTTAGGAGCTTAGTAAGTAAATCAGAATACTCCACCATGAAACAAAGTTCTCTTACAGCCTATTATACAGACCCAATGATTATTCGCCAGATTTGGCAAAAATTACTGGTTGATGGTTTTGAGGGAGGAAGGATATTAGATCCTTCTATGGGGACTGGAAACTTCTTTGCGGCTATGCCTAGAAGTATACGAGATAAATCAGAACTCTATGGGGTTGAATTAGACAGTGTGACTGGCGCAATCGCAAAACAACTCCATCCAAATGTCCATATTGAAGTTCGAGGATTTGAAGAAGTTCCCTATCAAAATAATAGTTTTGATTTAGTCTTAACAAATGTTCCATTTGGAAATTTTCGGATTGCAGATAAAAACTATGAAAAACCTTATATGATTCATGATTACTTTGTCAAACACTCACTTGATTTAGTAAGAAATGGAGGACAAGTGTCGATTATCTCATCTATCGGGACAATGGATAAGCGGACTGATAATGTCTTACAAGAGATTAAATCCAACACTCATTTTTTAGGGGGAGTTCGGTTGCCAGATACGGCTTTTAAAAAGATTGCAGGTACTCGAGTGACCACAGACCTCCTCTTCTTTCAAAAGGATCAAGCAAAGAATCTTAATGAAGAGGAACTTGTCTTTAGTGGCTCTATTGCCTTTGAGGAGGATAAGCGTGTCTGGATCAATCCTTATTTTGATGGGAAATACAATACACAAGTTTTGGGTCAATATGAGGTACGTAATTTTAATGGAGGAACTCTCAATGTTAAGGGGGTATCAGAAACATTAGCTACTGACATTATGGAAGCATTCGAGAATGTGGAAGTACCTAAACCAATTGACAATTCTTTTAAAGCACCTGTTTTTATCCAAGAAGAAGTGGATAATTCTATTCCAAGTCGTATACGTGAGGACTTAGCGCTCTATTCTTTTGGATATGAGGGAAATCAAATTTATTACCGAGATACGCATGGCATTCGGAAAAGTTCAAAAGTAGACGAAATTAGTTATTATGTAGACGAGAAGGGAGAGTTTAAAGCCTGGGACAGTTCTTTGTCTGAACATAAAATAGATCGGTTCGTGCAACTTCATTTGACAGATGAGGAAGCACTAGATGTATACAAGTCAGAAGAAGCGAGTAAAAGAGGGAAATATAAGGGCTTGTTCAAAAAAACTGTCTTTTATGAAAGTCCCTTATCGGATAAGGATATTAGTCGCATTAAGGGCATGGTTGATTTGAGAGAGACCTATCAATCCTTAATTGAAATTCAACGCCATCCAGATTATAGTCGGACAGATTTTCAGGAATTGCTTGGCAAATTGAATCGTGACTATGACCGCTTTGTAAGTCAATTTGGATACTTGAATGCCTCAGTCAATCGGAACTTATTTGATAGTGACGATAAGTATTCTTTACTAGCAAGTTTAGAAGATGAATACATTGATTCTAAAAGTCAGAAAGTAAAATATAAAAAATCTTTAGCCTTTGAGAAAGCATTGGTTAGGCCAGAGAGAGTGATTGCAAGAGTTTCAACGGCTCTAGATGCCTTAAACTCTAGTTTATCGGATGGTAGAGGGGTTGATTTAGACTATATGGTATCAATTTATCCTGAACATAGCCAAGCTGCTATTTTAGATGAGTTGGGTGACCAGATTTTAATAGATCCAGAAAGCTATTTAAGAGGGGAAAGAAAATATCTTTCTAAGAACCAGTTTTTATCAGGAGACATTCTCAATAAGATAGAAGTAGTTCAACTATTAGTGGAGGAAAACAACCAAGAATATGATTGGAGCCATGCTTTAGATTTATTAGAATCTGTTCGCCCTCCAAGGATTCATCTTGCAGATATTGAGTTTAAAATAGGGTCACGTTGGATTCCTCAATCCGTTTATGGTAAATTTGCCTTTGAATGTTTTACCAATCGTGAATTTGAATTGTCTTCGCCAGATGTTGAACAAGTCATTGAAGTGAATCATGTTGATGGGCAGGTTCATTTAAGGACATCATTTGCTTATCGCTATCCAAGTGCCAAAGATAGTAGTCTTGGAGTTAGTGGGTCACGTTATGATACAGGAAGAAAGATTTTTGAGAATTTACTTAATTCGAACCAACCGACGATTACTATGACTATTACGGAAGGAGAAAAGAAAAAGACCATCACAGATTTGGAAAAAACCTCTGTTCTAAGAGCAAAAGAGCAGCATTTACAAGAGCTCTTTCAAGAATTTGTCTTACGGTATCCAGAAGTCCAACAAGTCATTGAGGAAAGCTATAATCGTCTTTATAATCGGACGGTTAGTCGAGTGTATGACGGTAGCCATCTAGTCATTGATGGCTTGGCACAAAACATCAGCCTTCGCCCTCACCAAGAGAATGCCATTCAAAGAATCGTAGAAGAAAAAAGAGCCTTGTTAGCTCATGAGGTAGGTTCAGGAAAGACCTTGACCATGCTTGGTGCTGGGTTTAAATTAAAGGAGTTGGGGATGGTTCATAAGCCCTTGTATGTAGTACCTTCTAGTTTGTCTGCTCAATTTGGTCAAGAAATCATGAAATTTTTCCCTACTAAAAAGGTCTTTGTGACCACTAAGAAAGATTTTGTGAAGGCGAGAAGAAAACAATTTGTATCACGTATTATTACAGGAGATTACGATGCTATTGTCATTGGGGATTCTCAATTTGAAAAAATCCCTGTCAGTAAGGAAAGACAGATGAACTATATCGAGGATAAACTTAATGAACTACGAGAGATTAAAACACATTCTGAAAATAAGTATACTGTTAAAGAAGCAGAGCAATCAATAAGTGGTCTAGAGAAACAATTGGAAGAACTGCAACGCTTTAATCGTGATAGTTTTATTGATTTTGAGAACTTAGGAATTGATTTTCTCTTTGTGGATGAAGCACATCACTTTAAAAATATTCGTCCAATTACTGGACTTGGGAATGTAGCAGGGATTACCAATACAACTTCTAAGAAGAACGTGGATATGGAAATGAAGGTTCGACAGATTCAGGAAGAACATGATTTTAAAAATATTGTCTTTGCGACAGGAACACCTGTTTCCAATTCTATTAGTGAGTTATATACTATGATGAACTATATTCAACCCGATATCTTAAAACGCTATCAAGTTGATTATTTTGACTCTTGGGTAGGTGCTTTTGGAGAAATTCAAAACTCTATGGAATTAGCTCCTACAGGGGATAAGTATCAGCCTAAGAAACGATTTAAAAAGTTTGTCAATCTACCTGAGTTGATGAAAATCTATAAAGAAACAGCTGACATTCAAACACAAGATATGTTGGATTTACCTGTTCCAGAAGCCCATATTATCCCTATTGAGAGTGAGTTAACTGAAAACCAGAAACTCTATTTAGAAGAATTAGTTATGAGGTCAGATATGGTCAAATGTGGAACAGTTGATCCGAGTCAGGATAACATGTTAAAGATAACAGGTGAGGCACGGAAACTAGCTATTGATATGCGTTTATTGGACTCTAGTTATAGTCTAGCAGACAATCATAAACTGCTTCAGGTAGTGGATAATGTTGAAAGAATTTATCGTGAGGGAATGGAAAATAAGGCTACTCAGATGATTTTTTCAGATATTGGCACACCTAAGAAAAAGGATAATGGCTTTGATGTTTATTCTGAAATAAAGGCTTTATTAGTTGATAGAGGAATCCCTAGTAAGGAAATTGCCTTTGTACATGATGCCAATAGTGATGAAAAGAAGAATAGCTTGTCTCGAAAGGTCAATGCAGGAGAGGTGCGGATTCTTCTTGCCTCAACTGAAAAAGGAGGAACAGGTTTAAATGTTCAGAGCAAGATGAAAGCAGTTCATCACCTGGATGTACCGTGGAGACCAAGTGACATTCAGCAACGCAATGGACGTATTATCCGACAGGGAAATGAAAACAAGGAAGTGGATATTTACCACTACATTACCAAAGGTTCATTTGATAATTATCTATGGGCAACTCAGGAGAACAAACTCCGTTATATTAAGCAGATTATGACTTCTAAGGAGCCGATTCGTGCTGCAGAAGACATTGATGAGCAGACCATGACAGCTTCTGATTTTAAGGCACTAGCAACAGGTAATCCTTATCTCAAATATAAGATGGAACTAGAGAATGATCTAACTCTATTAGAAAATCAAAGACGCGCCTTTCAACGTAGCAAGGATCACTATCGTCATACAATCTCTTACTGTGAAGAAAATATGCCTATTCTTGAGAAACGATTAAGCAAATATGAAGGAGACATTCAACAGTCTGAAATGTCGAAAGACCAGGCATTTTCTATGACGGTAGGTAAGCAAGCTTTTGATCAACGATCTGAAGCAGGGGAATCCCTACACCGTCTTATCCGTCATAATCAAGCTGACAGCAAAGAATTCCGTACCCTAGCAAGCTATAGAGGATTTGACATTAAAATGCTTAGTCTACCAATAAATCAACCTCTTCCTGAAACCTTCTCTGTTAAGATTGTAGGAGAAAATCAGTATTCTGTCAGTTTAGATTTGTATTCTCCTTTGGGGACAATTCAAAGGCTTCAGCATACGATTGATCATATTAAAGAGGACCAAGTGAAAACTCAGAACTTATTGGATGAATTAAAGGATAAATGGACTACTGCTAAAGTTGAAATTGAGAAAAATTTTCCAAAGGAAGAGGATTATCAAACTAAAAAGGCCGAATACGATGTACTCGCGCCATTGATTGAAACAGAAACGGATTTAGATATTATTGATCAGGCATTAAGACAATTCCACGAAAAAGGAAAAGAAAAGCAAGAACAACTTTCTTTTGAATTAGATTAAAAAATAGATATAAATAGCGGACAAGAAAAGAAAAGCGCGGTAGAATAAAGATAGAAAGAAACGAGGTAACGATTATGATGGAAGATACCTATTATCAATTAGAAGAGGCTTTGGTACAGGGATTTCAAACAGCTGAAGAATACCAAGCCTACAAGGAGCTAAAGGAACATTATGAGGAAGTGACAGGCGATTACAGCTTTTCCAAACGAGAACTCACTAGTCAATTGGAAATCGCTCTTCAGAATCACCGAGGTGTGGACTTTGAAGATCATGAGAAAGAGGATTATTTGGACTTAGTTCAAAAGCTAGAGGAATTTGATTCCTCTCTTGCCACCCATTACCGTCAGTTGATTGATTAGGAAGGAACAAGTCATGAATGATTTACTCCTTATCCCGGTAATTTTTATAGCAGCAGGAGGAATTCTCATTCTTTTATGGAGACTCTTTCTTATTGCCAGTGGACTTTTCCTTATTGGTTTTATCAGTTTTCTTATTTTCGTGGAGGTCTATGGAATTTATTTGTTCTTTACTGAACCTACTTTATATTTTGATGATATCAGACAACATGGTTTAACTAGTTTTACGGTTGTGTACCTTTTCATCAATCTGATGTTGGTTCTGGGATTCAGTTGGCGCTTCATTAACTCCATAAATAAGAAAAAAATGTGAACTTTTTAGATAGTCAAAAGACTTTATCTGAATCTAAATTCGGATAAGGTTTTTTATTTGCCTTGATTCTTTCATATACTTCATAGCTAAATTGGAGCAATAATTTATGAAAATCATTATCCTCACTATTATTACTTGTATTTATGGCTTGTTTATGTCGTTCAATATGAGAAAGAGCTCTTCTCAAATTTTCTTCTTTTAATTTGTTCATATTTATATTATAAACTGAAGACAGCTAGTTTTGATATTTTTCTCTGAACTGTATGATTTTGAGCCTGAAATGTAGGAATCACCTTTCGTTGTGGTGTGATAAAACTTACAAGTTCTTTTTGTTATTCTTGACCTAGTTTTTATAGAAAGAAGGTCTAAGATGTTAAATAAAGTCAAAACTAAAGCCTTAATTAGTGTTGGAGCAGTAGCCGCAACTAGCTTTATTCTCATGATGGGATATACTGCTGGTCAACTTTCTACTGCTAAACAAAGTCGCAAAGAGATTGAATTGGCTGCAGCTAAACTTGTAGAGGATAAACAAGCAGAAGA
The DNA here is from genome assembly GCF_047465045.1 of Streptococcus mitis. Lineage (GTDB taxonomy): Bacteria > Bacillota > Bacilli > Lactobacillales > Streptococcaceae > Streptococcus > Streptococcus mitis_DT. Next base: position 264,074 of record NZ_JASHAR010000001.1, on the reverse strand, counting down.
TAAAGCTACCATTTTGTCATCGGATACTGTAAAAGAATTTTTAACACAGTATTATACGAAAGAAAAACTCGGAGAAAATAATACACGTATTCAACCTTATATGACTGAATCAGCTTATTCTCAAGAATTGTCAAGTCAAAATGATGCCATGAACCAAGTGTATAAGGACTATATTTTGGATTATCATTTTGAAAAAGCTGATATCTTTGTCAATCAGACTACGAATCAAGCTATTGCCATGGTCTCTTATAATGTAACCTATGTATCTGATTTAAAGAATGCCAACCAATCAAAGACCAATCAGACAGAAACTAGAACGGTTAAGTTGTCTTATTCGAAAATACCAGGTAAGTTATTGGTCAACCAAGTACAGGTTTGGAAATCTGGGTTAGATGATTTAGATAAGGCCACTCCCAAAACTCTAGAAGAATCATCATCAATACCATCACTGCCAAATACTACGACAAAATGATGATATTGCATGGAAATAGAAGAATGTAAACAAATTTCAATTCTTGATGTAGCAAGTCGTTTGGGTATCTCCTTTAAACAAGTTTCTAGCAGTGTCTATGAACATCCTGAACACGATTCATTCCGAATTTTTTCGAATACCAATACTTTTAAATGGTTTTCAAGAGATATTCAAGGTGATGTCATTGATTTTGTTCGACTTGTTAAGGGAACTTCCTTTAAAGAAGCTCTAACTTTTCTTTCTGAAGAACCTTTTCAAAAAGAAGCTGTTCAAGAAAATAGAGATAGACCATTTTATTATCCTTTAAAGAGAATAGAAGATTCTAGCTGTAGTCTGGCTAGATATTATTTAACAGAACGTAGAGGAATCTCAGAAGAAATCGTACAAAAGATGATTCAACAAGGTTTGCTAGCACAAGCCAGTTGGAAAACAAATGAAACTGTTGAACCTGTTATTGTTTTTAAAAGTTTTGATCATCGTCACAAACTGCAGGCAGCAAGCCTACAAGGGATTTATAAGAATCCCGCTCTTTCTAGAGAGAGGTTAAAAACGATTCTAAAAGGAAGCCATGGACATATTGGAATATCCTTTGACATTGGTAAACCAAATAGACTGGTCTTTTGTGAATCGTTCATCGACTTGATGAGCTATTACGAACTTCATCAACAAAGTCTATCTGATGTTCGTTTGGTATCTATGGAAGGATTAAAAAGGTCTGTTGTCGCTTATCAAACTTTACGACTGATAGCTGAAGAAAATCAGAAGTTGGAATTTTTAGATACAGTAACACCTTCAAAGTTATTGCCTTTGATCAATACAATTCGTGATACCACTACCTATTTTGATAATCATCCTGATTTATTGACACTTGCGGTAGATTGTGATGATGCAGGAAAAGATTTTTCTGATAAGTTATCTCAAGCAGGATTGCCTGTTAAACTGGATTTACCTAATAATGAATTTGGGAAAGAAAAAATAGACTGGAATGATGTTCTTAGAGAAAAGAAATCAGATTTTCAATTTAAGATTGAGACTGCAAAAGAGAAATTGGGGAATCAACCAGTAAGGCAAACCTATCAATGTTTAGAATTGTGATAACAAAATCAAGATGTTTTAGCTAATATTAGAATGAAGGAGGATTGTATATGACCATTATTGAACGCTTAGAAGAAAAGGTCACTAGGCAAGAAAGTAAGGTAGCAAGAGAGACAGAAAAACTCGCTGCTTACAAAGAGCAACTGGAGACAGCGATGTTTGCGACGTTCAAAAGGCGTCAAAGCATTAGTCACATGAGTTTTGAAGAAGCTCTTGACCATGCCTTTGGTAAAGAAAGACAATTCGATGATTCTGAATTTAGAAAGGATGAAATGAGTGAATGACAAAAGATTGGAATTTTAATCAACCATTAGAAAGTAAATCAGAAAATCAAGAAGATCCAGATAAAATTGCGGCCTTATTTGGAAATCATCAAGGAGGTAATGATGTAAATTATGAAGCAGCTTTTCAAAAGCGCAAACAAGCACCTGTGACGGAATCAAATTCTAGTTCTAAACCCAAAGTTACAGAGGTTAGAACAGGAAAAGAGACAGATATCACTACAAGTTATCAGCAACATCTTAAAAGGCTGATTGCGGATAACAATAGCGATATTCAAAGTAGTCAAAAGAAAATTGAAGAGCTACATACGTTGATCGACACAAAGAATAAAGACAATAAGAAATTGCAGTCCATTTATGATGCGATTTCCGAATTACACTAAGCAGTCTTAAAAGGCTGCTTTTTTTGAGAGGTTATAGATGTTTACAAAACTTTTTAAGAAAAACCACGACAATAGTGATGTATTTAAGAAGCTAATTCATAGACTATCTGATATGTCTGTCCAAGATCTTGAAAAAATAGACCGATTGCTAGATATCATTTTCACTCCAGATCAAGGATCAGAAGAACTAAAAACAGAAGCAACTTACAGAGAAGAAACTTTGGATGACACATTAAAAGAAGCTAAGAATCAACTTCATAAGGAACAATTGGAGAAGAATTTAGAGAGATTTAGGAAAAATAGTCAATAACGCACCAATTTTGGTGCATTATGCTTTTTTATGCTATAATTGAATTATAAAAATAAAGGAGTTTGCCATGATTGGAAAGAACATAAAATCCTTACGTAAAACACATGACTTAACACAAGACGACTTTGCCCGAATTGTAGGTATTTCACGAAATAGTCTGAGTCGTTATGAAAATGGAACGAGTTCAGTCTCTACGGAATTAATTGACATCATTTGTCAGAAGTTTAATGTATCTTATGTCGATATTGTAGGAGAAGATAAAATGCTTAATCCAGTTGAAGATTATGAATTGACTTTAAAAATTGAAATTGTGAAAGAAAGAGGTTCTAATCTATTATCTCGACTCTATCGCTATCAAGATAGTCAGGGAATTAGCATTGATGATGAATCTAATCCTTGGATTTTAATGAGTGATGATCTATCTGACTTGATTCATACGAGTATCTATTTAGTAGAAACTTTTGATGAAATAGAGAGATATAGCGGTTATTTGGATGGAATTGAACGTATGTTAGAGATATCTGAAAAACGGATGGTAGCCTAATGGAAATCCAAGATTATACCGATAGTGAATTCAAACATGCTTTAGAGCGGAACATTCGCTCACTGACAAGAGGAAAAAAGTCCAGTAAGCAACCTATAGCGATTTTGCTTGGAGGGCAAAGTGGTGCCGGTAAGACTACAATTCATCGTATTAAACAGAAAGAATTTCAAGGAAATATTGTTATCATAGATGGTGATAGTTTTCGTTCTCAGCATCCACACTATTTAGAACTGCAGCAAGAATATGGCAAAGACAGTGTTGAATACACCAAAGATTTTGCAGGAAAAATGGTAGAGTCTTTAGTAAGAGAATTGAGTCATTTGGGATACAATCTTTTGATTGAGGGAACTTTACGGACAATTGATGTTCCAAAGAAAACAGCACAACTCTTGAAAAGTAGGGGATATGAAGTACAATTAGCCTTAATTGCGACAAAGCCTGAACTGTCTTATCTGAGTACCCTTATCCGATACGAAGAACTGTACGCTATCAATCCAAATCAAGCACGCGCAACTCCAAAAGAACATCATGATTTCATTGTTAATCATCTAGTTGATAATACACGACAATTGGAAGAACTGGCTATCTTTGAAAGAATTCAAATGTATCAACGAGATAGAAGTTGTGTATATGATTCAGGAGAAAATACAACTTCAGCGGCAACCGTTCTTCATGATTTACTATTTGGAGAATGGAATCAAGTGGAGAAAGAGATGCTTAAATCTGGAGAAGAAAGATTGAAAGATTTAACTAATCGAAATGGTTTGTAGAGTTAGATTTTTAAAATAAAGTCTATTGGATCGTCAATTAAAAAATAACGATCCTTTTTTATATTCTCTATTTTCTTCTTCAAATTTTTTCAAAAGTTTTAGCATTCTTCAGTGATGATTTCTTGTAGTTTATGATTATTTTAAATCCTGGGTGTTATTAAACTCTTGATTTTTTCAAGAAGCTATGGTATTCTTTTGTTAGTTAATAAACTTACAAAGGAGAAGAGATGTTTTCACCTACTAAATTAAAAGAAAAAAGAGAGAGTCAAGGCTTATCTCAATCTCAACTTGCTTCTAGTTTAGGAATTAGTAGAGCTTCATACTTTAATTGGGAATCAGGTAAAACAAAACCGAATCAAAATAATCTAAGCAAATTGAGTGAGATTTTTAATGTAGACCCTCGATATTTTGAATCAGAGTTTGAAATAGTAGAAACCTATCTCAAGCTAACTAAAAAGAATCAAAAAGCAACACTTCATTATGCTACAGAATTGTTGAACAAACAGAATGCGAAGGTTGTAGAAATTCCTGAGCGTTTTACTTATAAAGTTTACGAAAAATTATCAGCTGGTACGGGAACAGCTTACTTTGATGATAGTAATTACGATACAGTTTATTTTAATCGTCAATTTGATTATGACTTTGCATCGTGGGTATCTGGTGTTTCTATGGAACCAACTTATAAAAATGGTTCTGTAGCCCTTATTAAGCAAACAGGATTTGACTATGACGGGGCTATCTATGCGATAGATTGGGACAGTCAAACCTTTATCAAGAAAGTTTATCGTGAAGAAAATGGGCTTAGATTAGTTTCACTCAATCGGAACTATCCAGATAAGTTTGCGCCTTATGATGAGAATCCTCGCATTATAGGGAAAATAGTTGGGAACTTTATGCCTTTAGAGGACTAAGTATGAGTTGGTTTGATTATAGTCTCGAACCTCAAAGTGACATTGCCTTTATTGATATGAAATCTTTTTACGCAAGTGTAGAATGTGTAGATAGAGGATTACACCCACTTAAGACTTCGCTTTGTGTTATGAGTCGTGCAGATAATTCTGCTGGTTTAATTCTTGCTTCCTCTCCTATGTTTAAAAAGGTCTTTGGAAAGTCGAACGTTGGACGTTCCTATGATTTACCTTTTGATGTAAAGACTCGCAAATTCTCTTATTATAATGCTAGAAAGCAAGGTTTACCGACAACGATAGATTATGTTCGTTATATAGAGGAATGGGCAAAATCAACTGTGATTGTTCCTCCGAGAATGGATACTTATATTGCTGTCAATATGGATATTCAAAAAATCTTTCAAGATTTTGCGGCATCAGACGATATCTATCCCTACTCAATTGATGAAGGATTTATTGATTTAACCAGTTCATTAAATTATTTTGTGCCTGATAAAAGTATTAGTAGGAAAGATAAATTAGATATTATTTCAGCGGCCATTCAAAAAAAGATTTGGAGAAAAACAGGAATCTATTCAACGGTAGGTATGTCTAATGCCAATCCCTTATTAGCTAAGTTGGCACTTGATAATGAAGCTAAAAAGACTCCGACAATGAGAGCCAATTGGTCCTATGAGGATGTCGAAAAGAAAGTATGGACTATTCCTAAAATGACAGATTTCTGGGGAATTGGAAATCGCATGGAGAAAAGATTACATAATTTAGGTATCTTTTCGATTAAAGAATTGGCTCAGGCTAATCCTGACTTGATTAAAAAAGAGCTTGGGATTATGGGACTAGAGTTATGGTTTCATGCCAATGGGATTGACGAAAGCAACGTTCATAAACCTTATAAGCCAAAGTCAAAAGGGATAGGGAACTCTCAAGTTTTACCAAAAGATTATATTAAACAAAGAGATATTGAGATCATACTTCGTGAGATGGCAGAACAAGTTGCAGTTAGATTGAGAAGATCTGGTAAAAAAGCAACAGTAGTTTCTATACATCTAGGCTACTCTAAAGTGGAACAAAAGCGTTCTATCAATACTCAAATGAAAATTGAACCAACTAATCAAACAGCACTACTGACAAACTACGTTTTAAAGTTATTTCACACTAAATATACTTCAGGAGCTATCAGGAATGTTGCGGTTAACTATTCTGGTTTAGTGGATGAATCCTTTGGATTGATTTCATTATTTGATGATATTGAGAAAATAGAAAAAGAAGAAAGGCTCCAGTCCGCAATCGATGCTATTCGAACAGAATTTGGGTTCACTTCACTATTGAAAGGTAATGCCCTAGATCAAGCTTCTAGAACAATTGCTAGAAGCAAACTCATTGGTGGTCATTCAGCTGGAGGATTAGATGGACTAAAATGATGAATCGTTCTTATTTACCTTTTGAGTCTGCCCGAGTATATCAGGATCGTGGCATGGCTAAGTGGATGGGCTTCTTTTTATCAGAACATTCCAGTTCTCTTTGGGCAGAAAAAAATAAAGAAGATATCTCCATTTCCCTATCATTGGAAGAGAAAGTTCTATTTGTTCGTCAACTTTATACGAATGTATTCCCTGCAACTTTTGTTTTTAAGTTTTCTAATCAAAGAAAAGTAGTATCAGGTATTGTTAAAGAGATTGGAAAAGAGTTTATATCTATAAAATCAGACACTGGTTTTCTTCGATTAAAATGGGAAGATATACTCGATATACAGATAGAAGGGGAGGAATTACATGAATCGTAAAGAATTATATGATGATAAATTACAGCTAGATTATTTTTCAGATTCTTATTTACAGTTTGAGTCAGATTTTTACAAGTATTCAGCTTTAGATATACCATTAACATTTATCACAGATGATATTTTACGCACAATGGCTATGTCTCAAAAACATTATTTTAAACTTAACAAAAGTAAATCTTTAGACGGTCGTGATCATTACTTTGTTTTTTCTATCAAGATGAACAAAGACAGTAGTGGTATTAGACAGTATGAATATCAGAGACATTGTTTTAATTTGTAAGAGTCCGACAGGGCTCTTTTTTCTGTGATAATTTTATCAAAAAGTATTTGTTATACTTTTTTTAATTTAGATTTATCTTGGGGGTTTGGGGGCGGAGCCACCACATTGTCATATCGTTTGTTTTTTGAACCGTGAGGTTTGAAATGGCAGGCGATATGATTTTTGGGATATTGTGGACACAATATCTGAGCTCGCAAAGCCTTACAAGATGACACATTTTGTCTTTGCAAGTTTCCCGTGGTTAATACGGGGTCGGGGATTGTCCAACCATTGATGAAAGTGAGGAAATAGTATGTCAGAACAATACAGAGACATTCGCAAAGAGGTTAATTTAACTGCAAATGAATTGGAAATGATTGAAGTGATAATGAAAAATAAGGGATTTGAACATTTTTCGCCCTTTGCTCGAAATAAATTGCTGGAGGAAGAGTTTGAAATGACTGCTGAAAAGTGGTTTGCCCTCTGGCAATCCCAAAAACTAGAACAAATCAGTCGTGACGTTCATGATGTTTTAATATTGGCACAGTGCGAACATCAAGTTACCCAAGATCATGTATCTATTCTCTTAACCTGCGTACAGGAGTTGATTAAAGAAGTTGGAAACTCCATTCCCCTCAGCCAAGACTTCCGTGATAAATACATGAGGTGAGTACATGGAACATCGTTACCGAACCAATCTCAAGAAAGTGTTTCTGTCTGATAGCGAATTGAGTCAGTTGAAACATTGTATCGACCAAAGCGGTTGTCAATCTTTTTCAGAATATGCTCGACGAACCCTACTTGACCCTGGCATGAATTTCATCACCATTGATACAACTGGTTATCAAGATTTGATTTTTGAATTAAAAAGAATAGGAAATAATATTAATCAAATAGCCAGAAGCATAAATTATTCGAATTTAATAACGGAAGTTGAGTTAAATGAATTGAGAAAAGGTATAGAAGAGTTAATAGTAGAAGTGGAGAAAGATTTTCTTATTCAATCTGAAAAATTGAGGAAATTTTATGGTCATCACTAAACACTTTGCGATTCATGGAAAAAATTATCGTAGTAAACTAATCAAATATATTTTGAATCCAAGTAAAACAAAAAATCTAGCACTAGTTTCAGATTTTGGTATGAGAAATTATTTAGATTTTCCTAGTTATAAAGAACTAGTGAAGATGTACAATGATAATTTTTTAAGTAATGATGGTCTTTATGAATTTCGTCATGATAGGCAAGAAGTAAATCAACGAAAAATTCATTCTCATCATATCATTCAGTCTTTTTCTCCAGATGACCATCTTACTCCCGAACAAATCAATCGGATTGGTTATGAGACAGTTAAAGAGTTGACAGGAGGTAGATTTCGTTTTATCGTAGCAACACATGTCGATAAAGGTCATATCCACAATCACATCATTTTAAATTCAATTGATCAGAATTCTGATAAAAAGTTTCTATGGAATTATAAGTCAGAACGTAATCTACGAATGGTTTCAGATCGTCTCTCAAAAATTGCAGGTGCAAAGATTATAGAAAATCGTTATTCGCATCGTCAGTATGAAGTTTATCGAAAAACCAATTACAAATATGAAATAAAACAACGAGTATATTTTCTAATAGAGAACTCGAAAAATTTTGAAGATTTCAGGAAAAAAGCAAAAGCTTTACATTTAAAAATTGATTTTAGACACAAGCATGTTACTTTTTTTATGACTGATTCAAATATGAAACAAGTCATACGTGATGATAAATTGAATAGAAAACAACCTTATAATGAAACTAATTTTAAGCAAAAGTTTGTTCAAAGGGAAATTATAAACATCTTAGAATTTCTACTTCCGAAAATGAAGAATATGAATGAATTGATTCAACAAGCAGAATTTTTTGACTTAAAAATAATTCCGAAAGAAAAACATGTTCTATTTGAATTTAATGGGATTAAGCTTTCAGAACAGGAATTGGGAAAAACGAATCAGTACAGTGTTAGTTATTTTCAAGACTATTTTAATAACAAAAATGAAACTTTTGTCTTAGATAATAAAAATTTAGTTGAACTTTACAATAAAGAAAAGCTAATTAAAGAAAAAGAGTTGCCGACAGAAGAGGTGTTATGGAAATCCTATCAAGATTTCAAGAGAAATAGGGATACTGTTCATGAGTTTGAAGTAGAGTTGAATCTTAATCAAATAGAAGAAGTAGTAGACGATGGAATTTACATTAAGGTACAGTTTGGTATCCGACAAGAAGGACTTATTTTTGTACCAAATATTCAAATCAATATGGAAGAAGAAAAAGTTAAAGTATTTCTCAGAGAAACTAGTTCTTACTATGTATATCATAAAGATTCAGCAGAAAAAAATCGCTTTATGAAAGGTAAAACTTTGATTAGGCAATTTAATGTTCAGTATGAACCGCAGTATATGTATAGAAGAATTCCTCTTAGCAAAATTAAAGAAAAAATAGAACAATTAGATTTTCTTATATCTGAGGAAAATAGTCCGAATGATTTTGAAGATATAACAAATGATTTCATTGCCCAAATATCATATCTAGAGAATATGATTGAACAAGTTCAAAATAAAATTAATGATTTAACTAATTTAGAAGAAGTATTGTTGAATGATACGACAAATAGTTCTAGCAATTTAGAAAATAGTATTCAAGGTAAAAGTTCAGTAGATATAATAGAGAAGGATTTATACTTCTATAAAGGAAGAATTGAAAAACTGAAGGAACAACATAGAGAAGCAATAAATTTATTTGAAATGTTTAATAAAACAATAAAGAAATATAAGAAAAAACAAAATATGAAATCTATTGAGGAAAATGAGATACATTTAGAGTAAACAGTTTCCTAAAAAGTATATATAGAATAGTTTCATGTGCCAATTTGTCACATATTTAAAAATAAGAAAATAACTATATTATACTAGTTTTAGGAGACAACAAATGTTGAAAAGGATTAGAGATTTACGTGAAGATGATGATTTGACACAAGAATATATTGCGAAAATCGTTTTGAATTGTACAAGATCATCTTATTCTAAAATGGAAGCTGGTAGCAGGCTAATCTCTATAAATGACCTTATCAAACTTGCAGATTTTTATAAGGTGAGTCTAGACTACCTTGTAGGTCGAGTGGATAATAAAGAAGACCATTACTTCAAAAAGTAGTAGGTTAAGAAAGCACATTGACAATTGAATAGTCCAAAATGGTAGTTTCCTCATTTGTGGAGCAGTTTTGAATGGCTCGCCATGATAAGAGCGATATTAAAACCATCAATAAAATAGAGCGATACTTTATATGCCATGATACAAATGATATACAATGATACTTCTGACCGTTCAGGCTGCCAACGTAAAAGAGCAGCAAGTGAAATTCTTATGATGACTTCATCAGTCATGCCATGGAGGAGATTGATAAAAGATAAAAGGGAAGTGATTTTTTGAAATCAAATTTAGAAAATTATATAGTCGAGCTAGAGATGCTAAATCTATTATTCTTAAAAAAACTTATTAGCGAAAAAGAATATGAAAAAATAAAGCTGAAACTGCGTAAAATATACACAAATTAGCTGACCTTTTTTATTGGTTGCGGTAAAATAAATGCAGAGAAATAGGAGGTTAAGCCATGTCAAACAACGTTGAAATTATAAAAGCAAATCCTTTAGTAACTAGAAGAAATGATAATAGTGGTTCTTTATCGAGGAGAGTAGCAGCATATTGTCGTGTTAGTTCCGATAGTGATGATCAAAAAAATAGCTATGATTCTCAAGTTCGTCATTATAGAGAGTATATATCACAGCACCAAGATTGGATTTTGGTTGACATTTATGCTGATGAAGGGATTTCAGGAACTCAAGTTGGAAAAAGACAAGATTTTCAAAGATTGATTTCAGATTGCCTTGATGGAAAAATAGACTATATCATTACCAAAGCCATTGCTCGCTTTGCTAGAAATACATTAGATACTCTCAAATATGTTCGTTTGCTCAAAGATAAACAAATTGGTGTATTTTTCGAAGAAGAAAATATTGATACTTTAACTATGGATGGTGAGTTACTATTGACGATATTAAGTTCAGTGGCTCAACAGGAAGTTGAAAATACATCTGCCCATGTTAAAAAGGGTTTAAAAATGAAGATGCAACGTGGAGAACTTATTGGTTTTCAAGGTTGTCTTGGTTATGACTATAATCAAGATACAAAGTCGATATCAATAAATGAAAAAGAAGCCAAGATAGTACGTTATATTTTTGAACGATACATTGATGGTATTGGGGGTAGGGCAATAGCTAGAGAACTTGATGAACTAGGTTATAAAACTCCGAGAGGTCTTGATCACTGGCAAGATACAACAGTTTTAGGAATTATTAAAAACGAGAAGTATAAAGGTGATATTCTAATGGGAAAAACTTTCACTGTTGACCCCATTAGTAAGAGACGTTTAATAAATTTCGGTGAAGAAGATAAATACTACATTAAAAATAATCATGATGCGATAATTAGTCCAGAAATTTTTACACAGGCGCAAGAAATTCGATTACGGAGATCAGGAAACAAAAAAACCATAGCAAATATAAAAGGTAAACGAGAAAGATATTCAAGAATGTACCCTTTTAGCAGTAGATTAGAATGTGGTTTTTGTGGTACTGTTCTGTCTAGAAGAAGTTGGCACTCTAGTTCAGAGTACAAAAAGATTATTTGGCACTGTACAACATCTATAAAGAGAGGTAAAAAGTATTGCACTCATAGTAAAGGAATAGAGGAAAAAGCAATAGAAAATGCTTTTTTACAGAGCTACCAACAGTTGTTTTATGAAAATAATAACCTAACTGAAGACTTTCTTGAAATTATAAAAGAAGAGCTTACTGATGATACCTTAAAAGTGGAGTTGACAAAGATAGTTAGTAAATTAAATTCGTTGTACAAAAAAGAAGAAAAATTAGTTTCAATGAATCTAGATGGAAAAATAAGTGATTCTGTATATGAAGATAAATTCAATCAAATACAAATTGAGAAAGAAAAACTTTTAGAAGAAAAAGTAAACTTAGAAGTAACTTTAAAATCAGAAGTTGATATAAAAAGTAGATTAGAGAATTTTAAAGAAATTTTAACTTCACAAAAAACTTTGACGGAGTTTGACAAGGATATTTTTGAAAGTATCGTTGAAAAAATAATAGTAGGCGGAATAAATTCTGATGGAGAAATTGATCCAGCAATGTTAACTATAATTTTTAAAACGGGAGATTCTTCGACTAAAGATGCAAAATCTTACAAATCTAAAAGAAAGAATGCTAAAATAGATAATGATAAATTGTGTTTTAATTCCGTAACCGATGAAGAAAAAAAGTGTACAAATAAAGAAAACAACGCACGTCGAATGTGTAAGCTTGTTGGAGAAACGTAGTTAATCCTCAAAAGATTCCCCAAACCTTTTGAGTCAAGTAGACGCATCATGTTGAGGCAGCATCACTGCTTGTACGATCTGAGACAGTCGAAAAGTAGAAGGGGATGGTATTGGTATCAATCAATGAGTAACAAAGTAACAGCATGATTCGAAACATTTGCTTGTAATTTGCGGAGGAACATCAATATGGATGGAATAACAAAAGATTCTATAAAAACGGCTAAACTAATGAAACAATTATGGCCCCAATTGACCAATAAAGAAGCTATTGATGAAGTTAAAAAATATACGAATGGCAAAAATACTGCAATTTTTACTGAAGTTGAAGGTGACACAATTGTAGGTCTAGCACTATGTTCACTCAGATTTGATTACGTTGAAGGTTGTAAATATAGTCCTGTTGGATTCTTAGAAGGGATTATTGTCGACGAGGAATATCGTTTAAAGGATATTGCTAAAAATCTCTGTACAAAATGTGAGGAATGGGCGAAAAATAAAGGATGTAAGGAATTTGCAAGTGACTGTACTTTAACGAATACGGATTCTATAAGATTTCATCTCAATATTGGATTTCAGGAGGCAAATAGAATTATTCATTTTAAGAAGAAATTATAATTTCAGAACGTAGTCAAAATTTATGTATCTTTAGAAAGTGTGAAAGATTGGACGAACAAATTTTTTTGATGGGTGGGAATCCCCCAATAAAGAAACATAGCATTGTTGATAAAATTGTATTATCAAGCAAGATTGAAAGAATTGTTATTTTTACAGCTTTTCGAGATAATTGGCAACCCTATATGAAAAAGTACACGGAAGTTTTTCAAAGTCATTTTCCTAATTTAAACGTTGATTACTTGCTTCTGGACACTGAGCAGATTGATTTTGATAGCTATCTAGATGCTGATCTAATTATCATCGGTGGTGGAAATACGGAAAAATATATAGCTACTTATGTCAATCAGGAGTTCAAAAATTATATCGAGCTTATGCTGAAAAAAGGTACAAAAGTTATAGGGTTCTCTGCAGGAGCCCTATTATTAGGAGAAAAAGTCTATGTTTCACCTAATGATAATTCAGATCATCAGATAAAGATAAAAAATGGATTAGAAGTCTTTAGTCAGTTTTTAATTAGTGTCCATTATGATTCATGGAATGATAAAGCAAATAAGGATAGAGCTGAAGAACTCGTTAATGTTCCCATAATTCCACTAAATGATTATTCCTGTCTTGTATTGGATAAACTTGGAAATATCATAGAGAAAATTGACTAGTTTTAATCATGCGAATCTGAATCTACGAAACTCAAGTATTGACGAAATGAATAATGAAAAGCCTTGATTGTAAGGCTTTTTGTATTGAGGTGGGGAAGTATTATAGTGAGAGTTCAAGTTGAGTGTATTGATGTGACAGCTTGATAGGCTGTCATTCTATTTTCATAAACCCTAGGGAGTACGTGTTTGTTTTCATTGAAAAGGAGTTTTAGAGGAAGAAACATAGTTAACAGACATGAATAAATTATTGAAATGCTTCTATTACTACCAATATTTTCTGTTCCGAATGTGGTTCAGCATAAGGAACTGAGGTAGATTTATAAGAAACTATGACTGGGAAGTTGCAGTCTTTTTAGGAGTTTAATGGTATAATGAGATTATAAATGTGGATATTGTTTAAATTCTCTGGAGAATGCATAATGTTGAATTTAGTAAAAGGTCACCAAGTTAGCTTGGTAGAAAACCTGTTTGAATCATTTACAAAGTTAACTGAACATCATTTGATGGCGAATGTACACGCAGAAAAAATATTAGAGGTTTTTCAACACTTTATTGCGATTCATGATGAGCCCTTGTTTTTTATTTTGGATTGCCTGTCAGTATTGATAGAGAAAAAGTGATAGAAAAGAATATTATCAAGGAATCTCATAAGGATGTTTATTATATTGATGGTTGTTCAAGAGAGGAATGCCTAGCACTGTTGATTAGATACGGTGATTTACTTGTTAATGATGGACTAAGTAAGTTTGGATTTGGTGGGCATAAAAGTCATGATGAGATCATGCTTGATAGCTATAATGTTGTGACAATTTATAGTAAAGAACTATCGAAATTTAATGACTTTTTTGAACCTCATAATATTCAATTTGTAGAAGAACTAGTGACAGCTTGGGGAACTTTTTCTAAGACTTCACCAGGAATCTCTGAAATCTATGAAAGTAATGGAAAAACTGTTTATGATTTGCCTGTAGAATTAGCTGAATGGGGAATATACTTAGTTGAAACTCGAACCGAATAGGCATAACTATAGGTTAGAAATAGGATATTTCAGTTCCTCTAATACTCCAAATTTAACTTTAGTCAATTTGTAGAAGGAAAAGCAAGATGTAAGCACATATCGAGGTTTTGGGACTACTGGAGAAAAAGATATAGTCTACCGTTTCAGGGTTTACAAAAGGCTTGATATTAAGCCTTTTTTGAATTTTGAGTGAAGTATAAATCTAACAGTCTGAGTTGAGATAGTATTATTGATAGCAGTAATGTCTGAAATTTATTTCCACATACTCAGTGGAGGTTCAAAATGTTCCTGCATGTGAGGTGTCTGTGGGAATAGTTTTGGCCCCCCTTTTTTATTTTCAGATATCACTATGATGGTTTGTGGAACTATTTTTCTTATATGGTAGGATAGGTATCAGAGTGAGTAGAATACCCTATAGGTATGTGTTTGTTTCCATAGACTAGGAGGTAATGGGAATAAACATACCCACCTAGCTATGGGGATTTCTCATAGCTTTTTTACTTTCTTCCTTAACAATTGAGCAACTGTTCAACTATAATGGTAATAGTTGAACAGTTGCTCAACTATTATCGATTATTGAGGTATAAGATGTCATTTTTTTCATCTCTATCACCAGTAATGCAAGCTTTATTAGCTGGCTTATTCACCTGTTTTGTACCATTATCGGTGCTAGTTTGGTCTTTTTTGTCAAAACCATTCATCAAAAATTCATGGATATGATGATGGGCTTGGCAGCGGGTATTATGACGGCAGCTGCAGTCTGGTCTTTGCTTGTCCTTTCATTTGGCTATAGCCAGTCAATGGCTGCAAACAGATTTTACTGGTTGCCGACGGCTGTTGGTTTTTATTGTCGGGGGCTTAATTATCCGCTTTATTGATTATTTGGTTCCCCACCTGCATTTGAATCAACAGATGAGTGATAAGGAAGGGATTTTGAATCCCCAAAGACCCTTATCAAAGACCATGCTGCTTTATCTGGCGGTAGTGATTCATAATATACCAGAGGGCTTAGCAGTTGGTGTGGCAAATGCCACAACTGGACTTTCCTTTACGTGGATGAGTGCCCTTGGATTAGCCTTGTGAATTGGTATCCAAAATATTCCAGAAGGCTCTGCCTTGTCCTTGCCGCTACGGGCAGAAGGGCGAAGTAGGAAATCAGCTTTCTACTATGGCGCCATGTCAGCGATTGTTGAGCCGATTGCAGTTGTTTTAGGGGCCTATGCTGTTATGTCTATGCCCCAGCTACTATCTTATGCTCTCTCATTTGCGGCAGGAGCCATGATTTATGTTGTAGTGGAAAAACTTGTGCCAGGTGCTCAAGAACACAAGAATACCGATATTGCAACAGGTGAGTTTATGGACGGATTTCTAATTATGATGTTACTTGATACAACTTTAGGATAGGAGGAATACAAAATATGTCACAGTGTTTAACAGCTTGTAATCCAGATTTAATTCAAGGGGTCCATGAGACGGAGTTTGATACCGTTACATTGCTAAATATGTCCAATTTTTTTAAGGCGATTTCTGATCCAACTCGTTTGCGGATTTTACAAGCAGTACGGCAAAAAACAATTTGTGTCGGAGACTTAGCGATTGCGTTACAGATGACCAAATCTGCTATTTCTCACCAACTACGCTATCTGCGGGACTGCCAATTGGTCAAGGGGGAGAAAAAAGGAAAGATGACCTATTATGAACTTGCGGATAATCATGTCGCATCAGTCTTGTCTTTGACACTGAAGCATTTGAAGGAGGAAAAACATGAAGAAAGAGTATGTACTTCGGGGAATTGACTGTGGCAATTGTGCTGCTAAGATTGAACGTGCTGTCAATCAATTGGAGCAGGTAGAATCTGCCACTGTCAATCTGATAGCTCAAAAGCTGACTTTGGAAACAAAAAGCGAAGATGGGATAGATAAGGAAATTATTGACTTAGTAGATGCTATTGAACCTGGAATCGAAGTGATCAGTGAGAAAAAGGAAGAGGCACTTCCAGAAAAACGAGATTGGGCGAAAGAGCTGCTACTTGCTGTTACGATTCTATTTGCCTTCGGCTTTTTCCTGCCAGAGGAGTATTTCTGGATTCGTCTGGTCTATTATCTGACCCTATATATCATTATCGGTCATAAGGTTCTTATCAAGATGGTTCAAAATATTCAACGTGGCAATATTTTTGATGAAAACTTTTTGATGAGTATCGCGACCTTAGGAGCCTTTCTCTTGGGAGAATTTCCAGAGGCAGTAGCCGTCATGCTTTTTTATCAGATTGGGGAGTATTTCCAAGACAAGGCCACCTCTCAATCTCGTCAGTCCATTGCACAATTGATGGATATTCGGTCGGTTAAGGCTTGGAGACTAGAGGGGGGAGAAGCCGTTCAAGTAGACCCTGAAACAGTAAGGGTTGCGGACCATATTTTAGTTAAGCCTGGGGAGAAGGTGCCCCTAGATGGTCTGGTCAGAAAAGGTCGTTCTATTCTGGATACGTCAGCCTTGACAGGAGAATCACTGCCTAGGGAAATTGGCGTTGGTGAGGACATTACAAGTGGTGTGATCAATTTGACTAGTCCATTGGTAATTGAAGTGAGAAAGACTTTTTCGCAATCAACGGTCAACAAAATTTTGGAATTAGTTGAAAATGCAAGCAATAAAAAAGCGGAGACGGAACGGATGATCACACGTTTTTCGCGTGTGTATACACCAGTGGTTGTCGGAATCGCTTTTCTGCTTGCAAGCCTGCCTCCCTTGCTTGGTTTAGGGGAGTGGTCGACTTGGCTTTATCGGGCACTTACCTTTTTAGTCATTTCTTGCCCTTGCGCTCTTGCGGTTTCGGTACCAATGAGTTTCTTTGGCGGGCTAGGGGGAGCATCTAAATTAGGTGTCTTAGTGAAAGGTGGAAATTATTTAGAGGCTCTTGCCAAGTTGGATACGGTCGTATTTGATAAGACGGGGACAATTACAAAAGGTATCTTTGCGGTAGATACCGTTGTCAACGCAGAAGGTATCGAGGATAATATTCTGTACCTCGCTGCCCATTTGGAAAGCTATTCCAATCATCCAATCGCAAACTCGATTCGAACAGCCTATGGACAGGAAGTGGACGAGAATAGGGTGAGTCAGATTACCGAGCTACCAGGGCAGGGCATGTCCGGTAGGATAGATGGCAGACAGCTCTATCTTGGGAATGCTAGATTAATGGAAGTTCAAGGGATTGCTTATCCAGCTATTGACAGCACAGGAACAGTTCTCTATTTGGCAGAGGACAGTCACTTTTTAGGCTATTTCCTTATCACAGACCAAGTGAAGGAGACGAGCATCGAGGCCTTGAAGGATTTACAGGCGGTCGGAATTAAAAAAACGGTTCTCCTTTCAGGTGATCGTCAGGCAGTGGTTGATGAATTTGCACAGCAATTTGCCTTCAATGATGCATTTGGAGATTGCTTGCCTCAGGATAAGGTGAGTACATTTGAGGAAATTCTGACTCAGTCTCAGCAGGCTGTTGCCTTTGTTGGAGATGGAGTGAATGATGCACCGGTTCTTGCTAGGGCAGATGTTGGTATTGCTATGGGAGGGCTAGGTTCGGACGCAGCCATTGAATCAGCAGATGTTGTACTGATGGATGATGACCTTGGAAAACTTCCTCAAGTCATTCGACTGGCTAAAAAGACAGTCAGAATAGCTCGGCAAAACATGACCTTGGCTATTGTAGTTAAACTAATTTTCTTGGTTCTAAGTGGATTGGGAATTTCTAATATGTGGGAGGCAATCTTTGCAGATGTTGGTGTAACGCTACTGGCAGTATGTAATGCATTGAGGACCTTGAGGATAGATACCTCCACTTTGTCAAAGTAAGTGAACAAACAGAGCGATATACAAGTTTTTGTATAATCGCTTTTTTAAACTATGATATGGGCTTTAACGATTTTAACCTAAATCTAGTAACCGTTGAACGTGCATCAATAGAACACACTATGACCATCAACAAGAACTACGTTACTTTCATTAAGGGTATTTTCTGGTAAATTTCAAAAATAAAACCTTGATTTTGCGCCATTTCTTTTTTTCCTTCCCGAAGGCGCGGGAGTACACCCCTTTTGTTAAGGATTTATCCCTTTTTAAATAAAAATAATACAAGTAGGACACTTCTAAAAGTGATCTACTTTTTTTAAATATTTTCATTCTAAAGTTTAATTTTAAACAACAACTCTATCACTTTCGTTATATAATATAGATGTTGACTAACTCCACATGTTGAGGCGGTAAGTTTGCTAGTCAAGGAGTAAAACGACGAAGATTAGCATTTACTTCCGCCCATGCGATAGCTGTCCGTGATTGACAAGTGCTAGCACGCAGACAGAACGGAGATAGCGAACCGCTGAGTGTGTCGCTCTGCTCGTAAAAGCTTAGAAACCTTTGAACGAAAGGGATAATGAAAGCCTTGATTGCAAGGCTTTTTGCTTTATGGTGGGTAAGTATCAGAGTGAGAAAATTTTTGGAATGAGTAGAAGTGATAGCTAGAAATTATCAGTTTCTATTTCCATTTACCCTGTGGGTACGTGTTTGTTTCCATTGACAAGGAGTTTGTGGGAATAGAAATGTACCCACCTTGTTTGAATCAAGTGAAGTGTAGTTGAAGGAAATCTGTTGAAAGCAATACTTCATTTTACCGAATAAGTAATAATTTAGGCAACTTCAAATCGATTAAAAAAAACTATTTTAAAGGTTAAGAGTAGACAAAAATTGTCCACTCTTTTTTGCAAACTCAATTTATCAATAAATGAAATGAGGGAATGTAAAATGAAATATTTTGAGGTTGAGTTAGAAAATCCTGATGAATTTTTAAAACTACAAACAGAAGATTTTGTGAAAGCTAATCGCTTGCTACTAAGGAAGATAATCCAGAGCGTTACAGTCTATGAAGAAAACTTCGTCATATCCTTTAAATCTGGCATCGAATTGGAAGTATGAGTCTCATTCCATAACTTTTATATTGAACATATCATCTTGTTGTGTTATACTATAAATTGATATAAACAAAGATGTAGGAGGAACCGAAACTATGACAGCCTCAATGCGTTTAAGATAAGCTGGCAATAAAAAAAGCAGAATCTATACCCGATGATAGGCTTTTTTGTTGTGCTTATTTATACGATATTGAGCATTCATTAGTTACGGTGAGGATATTGGTTATTTAACTATACCTTTATTTAACTATGTCTTTAATATGAATGTTTCCAAATTGTATGTATGCAGACCAAAAGCCACATTGTGGGGTTTGGCCTGCATTTTTTATTGCCTAGAATGCTATTCAAAATAGAAATTCAAGCAAAATAATATGCAGGAGATAATATAAATGGAAAAATACAACAATTGGAAACGAAAATTTTATGCAATATGGGCAGGGCAAGCAGTATCATTAATCACTAGTGCCATCCTGCAAATGGCGATTATTTTTTACCTTACAGAAAAAACAGGATCTGCGATGGTCTTGTCTATGGCTTCATTAGTAGGTTTTTTACCCTATGCGATTTTGGGACCTGCCATTGGTGTGCTAGTGGATCGTCATGATAGGAAGAAGATAATGATTGGTGCCGATTTAATTATCGCAGCAGCTGGTGCAGTGCTTGCTATTGTTGCATTCTGTATGGAGCTACCTGTCTGGATGATTATGATAGTATTGTTTATCCGTAGCATTGGAACAGCTTTTCATACCCCAGCACTCAATGCGGTTACACCACTTTTAGTACCAGAAGAACAGCTAACGAAATGCGCAGGCTATAGTCAGTCTTTGCAGTCTATAAGCTATATTGTTAGTCCGGCAGTTGCAGCACTCTTATACTCCGTTTGGGATTTAAATGCTATTATTGCCATCGACGTATTGGGTGCTGTGATTGCATCTATTACGGTAGCAATTGTACGTATACCTAAGCTGGGTAATCAAGTGCAAAGTTTAGAACCAAATTTCATAAGGGAGATGAAAGAAGGAGTTGTGGTTCTGAGACAAAACAAAGGATTGTTTGCCTTATTACTCTTAGGAACACTATATACTTTTGTTTATATGCCAATCAATGCACTATTTCCTTTAATAAGCATGGAACACTTTAATGGAACGCCTGTGCATATTTCTATTACGGAAATTTCCTTTGCATTTGGGATGCTAGCAGGAGGCTTATTATTAGGAAGATTAGGGGGCTTCGAAAAGCATGTATTACTAATAACAAGTTCATTTTTTATAATGGGGACCAGTTTAGCCGTTTCGGGAATACTTCCTCCAAATGGATTTGTAATATTCGTAGTTTGCTGTGCAATAATGGGGCTTTCGGTGCCATTTTATAGCGGTGTGCAAACAGCTCTTTTTCAGGAGAAAATTAAGCCTGAATATTTAGGACGTGTATTTTCTTTGATCGGAAGTATCATGTCACTTGCTATGCCAATTGGGTTAATTCTTTCTGGATTCTTTGCTGATAAAATCGGTGTAAATCATTGGTTTTTACTATCAGGTATTTTAATTATTGGCATTGCTATAGTTTGCCAAATGATAACTGAGGTTAGAAAATTAGATTTAAAATAAACAATATTGGAGGAATATTTATGTATCTTATTTTCATGTAACTCTTCCTGCTAAAATCGCAGGGTTTTCCCTGCATACAAGCAAATGAAAGCATGCGATTATAGACAGGAGGAAATGTTATGGAATTAATATTAAAAGCAAAAGACATTCGTGTGGAATTCAAAGGACGCGATGTTTTAGATATAAATGAATTAGAAGTATATGATTATGACCGTATTGGTTTAGTAGGAGCAAATGGTGCTGGAAAAAGCACTTTACTCAGGGTACTTTTAGGAGAATTAACTCCCCCAGGATGTAAAATGAATCGTCTGGGTGAACTTGCCTATATTCCCCAGTTGGACGAAGTAACTCTGCAGGAGGAAAAAGATTTTGCACTTGTAGGCAAGCTAGGTGTTGAGCAATTAAATATACAGACTATGAGCGGTGGTGAAGAAACAAGGCTTAAAATAGCACAGGCCTTATCGGCACAGGTTCATGGTATTTTAGCGGATGAACCTACGAGCCATTTAGACCGTGAAGGAATTGATTTTCTAATAGGACAGCTAAAATATTTTACAGGTGCACTGTTAGTTATTAGCCATGACCGCTATTTTCTTGATGAAATAGTAGATAAAATATGGGAACTGAAAGATGGCAAAATCACTGAGTATTGGGGAAACTATTCTGATTATCTTCGTCAGAAAGAGGAAGAACGTAAGAGCCAAGCTGCAGAATACGAACAATTTATTGCGGAACGTGCCCGATTGGAAAGGGCTGCGGAGGAAAAGCGAAAACAGGCTCGTAAAATAGAACAGAAGGCAAAAGGTTCTTCAAAGAAAAAAAGTACTGAAGACGGAGGGCGTTTAGCTCATCAAAAATCAATAGGAAGTAAGGAAAAAAAGATGTATAATGCTGCTAAAACCCTAGAGCACAGGATTGCGGCCTTAGGAAAAGTAGAAGCTCCGGAAGGCATTCGCAGAATTCGTTTCAGGCAAAGTAAAGCATTGGAGCTCCATAATCCATACCCTATAGTCGGTGCAGAAATTAATAAAGTATTTGGGGATAAGGCTCTGTTTGAAAATGCATCTTTTCAAATTCCGTTAGGAGCAAAAGTGGCGTTAACTGGTGGTAATGGAATCGGAAAAACAACTTTAATCCAAATGATCTTAAACCATGAAGAAGGAATTTCTATTTCGCCTAAGGCAAAAATAGGTTACTTTGCACAGAATGGTTACAAGTACAACAGTAATCAGAATGTTATGGAGTTTATGCAGAAGGATTGTGACTACAATATATCAGAAATTCGTTCAGTGCTAGCATCTATGGGGTTCAAACAGAACGATATTGGAAAAAGTTTATCTGTTTTAAGCGGTGGAGAAATTATAAAATTGTTGCTTGCTAAAATGCTCATGGGTAGATATAACATCCTAATAATGGATGAACCCAGTAACTTCCTTGACATACCAAGTTTAGAGGCTTTGGAAATACTAATGAAGGAGTACACCGGAACTATCGTGTTTATCACCCACGATAAACGATTACTCGAAAATGTAGCAGATGTAGTTTATGAAATTAGAGATAAGAAAATAAATCTGAAACATTAAATTTAAGGTAGTCGCTGGTCAGTATAGTCTGTTCTGGTTGGCGACTCCATTGTTAAAGAGTATAAAGACTTTAGATTTTATGAATATTAAAAATAGGAACAGTCAATTGAACTG
Source organism: Streptococcus mitis (assembly GCF_047465045.1). Lineage (GTDB taxonomy): Bacteria > Bacillota > Bacilli > Lactobacillales > Streptococcaceae > Streptococcus > Streptococcus mitis_DT. The sequence goes on along the minus strand of NZ_JASHAR010000001.1, from coordinate 241,292 downwards.
CTCCTATTTTTCTGCTAAATATATTGTAGTTTTCTTATATGTATAATGATAGATTAGCGGATTCTCATCTACGGTACTTACTTCAAATATGAAGAAGTGATCGCGGTTATCTCTGGACTTTTCCTTATTGAGGACAAAGTAATTCTTACGTGAAGTCGCCATTGTTTTTAGGATATCATCAGTTAGGAAGGTCAATGGAATATTCATGTTAGAGTAGCGGTAGAAGTCACGTTCAAAATCTTGGTAGCTCTCGCTATAATAGTCCATTTGTAGGTGATTAAGCTGAAACTTAAGCTGATTCATAAAGCACCTCCTCAACAAGTTCAATACTAATAATGTCTTTCAATTTCAAATTGATGTGACCTGTTGTAGTTTTTATCAAAATGAAATCCTTATTCAGACTTGGTATTGTTCCAGTGTGGGAAACACGCTTGTTTTTTTCAATCACTTGAATGCGTGTGTGTAGCTGCCCAGCGTATACTTGACTGAGGAGTAATAATTTCTTCTCCATTGACAAATCTGACATGTACGTTACTTTGTTTGTATCATCAGAGAGTGCTGATGTATGCTCAGATAGGAAAAAGCCCATCCATTTTTGCATCTTTGTATCCTGGTACTCTCTTGCTGATTGAAATGGTAAATATGAACGGTCAATCATATCAAATCCTTTCTATGCAGAGGCAAGGGTATTTTTATCAAATTGAATCGTAAAACCTTGAATTCCCCCACCTGTGTAACATTCTTTAAAGCGATTGATTACCTCAGTATAGATTATCACAGATGAGCTTGTTGGCTTAATGCTAAATGTAAATTCCAATGGTAATCGGTTTTCAGATTTAGCATGTACTAGTCGTATCGATATTTCAGTTGTTTTGAGTTTTCTCTGACGAAGTTTTGAAGTTGCTGTTTCAACGATTCCATGTAAAAATCTTTCAAGCATTTCAATATCATTACATCCTTTGCTACGGATTTCTGAAAATTGTACTGTATTTTTTTCTTGTTTCATTTTAATCCCTCCAATCCACCCGCGGAATGACCACCGATAAGTTTACTGCGTTCAATATTTCTGGAACCTTCAGTTAGGACGGTTCCTTTTTGTATGGCTAAAAAACCAAACTGTTCTCTGACAACATCAATAGCTGTCTGAAGTCTATTATCTTTTTCAATTTGTTCTACATCATCAAAGAGTGATAGTAGAGTATAGCTTTCATCTACGAAGCCACTATAAGATACACCAATTTGTCTCACTGCACCAGAGGTGTATTTTTTCGGAATAATACAAGTACATGACTCACCATTGTTTTGGGGAGATTTGCGGGTTCAATTTTATTCTGAGCATTTATAGATTTTTTCATCTCAGTCCTAGAATAGCCAATATGAATAGAAACGACAGTAGTCAATACTAGGGCTACTGTTCCGTTCCACAGTATCATTTAAAAATCATTTTCACACCCTTTCGTCTATTAGTATAGAAGAAAGCTCTCAGCACACGTGGAGTGTGTAGTGTTGCTGGTAAAAGCCTAGAAACCTTGTAACGAAAGGGATAATGAAAAGCCTTGTAGGTAAAGACTTTTCTCGTTTAGTGGGGAAGTATTAAAGTAACCTCTCATATTTTTTACTAGGTTTGATAACTTATTTGAGATGGATTCTATTTCCATAAACACTGTGGGGATGTTTTTGTTACCAAAGAAAATAAGTTAATGGGAATAAATGTACGCCCTCTATCACTAGTTTAATAAAATGGAGAAGATAATGTGGACTAAAAGAATACATTATTTAACAGAAGTAAATGAACATCTGATTTTAAGTGAAAAATCATTTTATTTCTGTTGATAGGAAAAGTTACTTCAAGTATTTTTCTAAACTAAATGAATATTTGAAAAAGGATAGTTGTGAGAACAGAAATAAAAAGTAATAAACTTAGTAAGTCATTTTTAAAGTTTCTAACGGCCCAAGTATTTATTATTCTTGCTGGAATATTGTTAGATATGGTTTTAATTCTCTTTGTATATCAAATGAGTCAATCGCTATTTGATACAAGTATGATTCTAGTTGTTGGATCTATTTCACGAATATTAGGAAGTATTCTACTTTCAAATATTTTTGACAAGATTTCAGCAAAGTGGATTATGCTAGGAGCATTGATAGCCAAAGTTTTTATTATTATACTACTCATATGTACTTATAGATATATATATATATATATTGTGTTAATATCAAAATTTTTATTGAGTTTATTAGATAGTGCTTTTTCTCCTGCGCAAGGTGTATTGCTTGCAGATATAATTAAAGAGGATAGAATTCGTTTAAATGGTATTTTCTATACTGTCATTCAAGTATTTCAAACTGCTACTTGGACATTTGGAATACCTTTTGTTCTATTCCTTAATCCTTTTGCGGCATTTTGTGTGATTATTTTGATGATTACTATATCCTTGTGGCTCTTGAAGAAAATAGATACAAAAGATAGAGTACAAACGAATTTACTCCCTTATTTTGAGAGATTGAAGCAGGGATGGTATGATTTGTTCCATATTACTGAATTGTGGAATATAACCATTATGGACACATGTGAATCAATTGCTAATGTGATTTGGACGCAAACTTTTCTATTATTTTTCACGACGAGTTTTTTGAACTTATCAGAGGAATGGTGGGGATTTCAAGGAGCTGCTTACTTTGTAGGTTCGATTGTAGGAGGAATTATAAGCATTAGATACTCTAAGTATATTTCTCAGTTTGGGGGAAAAGTTATCTTTTTTTCATCACTTGTGGTTGCTATTTTTACAGGTATATACGCTTTTAATAAAGTAGCTTTCTTGGCTCTTGTTATTAACTTTTTCATTGGAATTCCGTATCAAATTAGAGATTTGGTACAACAATCATTAATACAAGAGAAGTCACCTACTTATTCGATAGGACGTGTTTTTTCTCTAAGGCAATTAATATTAACGATTACTTCATCTGGCTCTCTGGCAATATTTAGCTATTTAAGTAGTCGGATTGGTATACAGGCTGTTTACCTGATTGCAACTATTATATACGCTATCGTAACTATTTGGATATTATTCAATAGAAAAATCATTAAATTTAAAATTGAGGAGTAGTGAATATGAACAAATCAGAAAAAAATTATTTTTGAAGAAGTTGAAGAAGTTATTATATACTATATAGTAAAATGTTATCATATTAAATTTTGATTTTCATGAGGGATGAGGTTTCAAAGGATGACAATTGGAGAGTTCAAGAAGTATTAGCAAAAGCTTTTGATGAATTTTGTAAGCAATCAGGCTATGAAAAATCTCTTCCGGTTATTGACGACTGGCTACAAAACACTAATCCAAACGTTAGAAGAGCTGTTACAGAAGGTTTGAGATTATGGACGAGTAGACCATATTTCAAGGATAATCCAGATGAAGCTATTAAATGAATTGCAACATTAAAAGAAGATTCTAGTGAATATGTTAGAAAATCAGTTGGTAATGCTTTGAGGGATATTAGCAAAAAATTTCCAGAGTTGATTAAAGAAGAACTTGATGGTTTGGATGTTAATAGTAAAGAAATTCAACAAGTTTACAAGTTAGCAAGTAAATTTATTAAGTGATAATTATCAGCTATAAAGTTGAAAAATGGTAACTATAAAATATTTTCATTCTAAAGTTTAATTATAAACAATAACTCTATCCATTTCATTCTATAATATAGAAGTTTGCTAGCACTACATGCGGAGGCGGTATCACTGTTTGTACGAGCTGATTAAACATGGGTGTAGCTAGTGAAAGTCCTACAGTAAGGAGTTTAAACATGAAATTCCATGAATTTGGGGATAAAAATTTACCTCCTATCTTACTAATACACGGTGGCGGCAGTTCTTGGTGGAATTATCTTCGTCAAGCACGAATCTTATCAGAAGAATACCGTATTATTCTACCCACTTTGAATGGCCACGGCGAGGAATATCAACTTGATTATGTTTCTACTGAAGATTCTGCTTTGGAGATTCTAGACTATATCAAAGCAAACTGTGGTGGGAAATTGTTTGCAATCGGTGGTGTTTCACTTGGTGGTCAAATTGCCATGGAGCTTTTGTCTTTAGATAGTGAAATTGCTGAGAAGGCCATTATAGACGGAAGCCTCTGTATTCCTCAACCAAGGTTAGCTAAAATCAGCATCTTTCTAGTGTCTCTATTTGGTAAACTGATGTTCAATAAATTCTCTTGCAAACTTCAGTTAAGCATGATGAACAAACTCTATCCTAAACTGGCTTATCCAGAGGAAATAAAAGCTTATTATTTGGAGGATCTACCAAGGACGCCTGTTAAAACATTGGTGACCATTTACAAAACCTATATGGGGCATTACAAGCTGAAAGATATGATTTCTGCTAGCAAGGCTCAGGTTCTGTATATCTATGGTGAAAAAGAATTGAACTGTGTGAAAGAATCAGCGAAATTATTTCATCAGCTACATGCAAATACAATTTTGTATGAAGCAAAGGGCTATAATCACGGCTATTTGTCAGCTTACCTGCCTCAAGAGTGGATTGATTTGGTGACACCATTTTTAAAGAGCAATCCATTGGGAATGTGTAATAAATATGATATGTCACAAGGAGGAATCTGATGCTAGGAGCAATCGTTGGAGACATTGTTGGTTCTGTTTACGAGTGGAACAATATCAAAACAAAGGACTTTCCTTTATTACGGAAAGACTGCTTTTTCACAGATGACACTGTTATGACCTGCGCTGTTGCAGAAGCGATTATGAATGGGGGACAAAAAGACGACTTTATTGACGCTATGAAGAAATATGGCAGAATGTATCCGGATGCTGATTATGGTGCTCGGTTTAATGCATGGCTAAAGAGTGATAACCGTGAGCCTTATAATAGCTTTGGGAATGGATCAGCTATGCGTGTTTCTCCCTGTGCTTGGGTCATGGACTGTGGTTTTTATGCGAGAACTGGTATGTGGCCATCATCTAGAGGACTTGCGAGTCTTTCTGCAGAGGTAACTCATAATCATCCAGAAGGTATTAAAGGTGCTATGGCTACAGCTGATGCTATCTTTCTTTGTCGTTTTTACTTTGGTGGTTATTGTAGAGAATATGAGCAAGCAATTAATGACAATCATACAGAGTGTAAAAGACGGATTAAGGATTATATAGAGCAGACATACGACTACAATCTATCTCAAACTTTAGATGAAATCCGTCCTAACTATCGTTTCAACGAAACATGTCAGGAAACTGTCCCTCAAGCCATTATTGCCTTTCTTGAAAGTACAGATTTCGAAGATGCGATAAGAAATGCCATCTCACTTGGTGGCGACAGTGATACTCTCGCTGCAATCACTGGCAGCATAGCCGAGGCAGCTTATGGTATTCCTGTTTGGATAAAGGATAAGGCCTATTCTTATTTGGATGAAACATTAAAGGATATAGTCATTAGATGGGAAAATAGAATAAAAGCGTATTAATCTCCAGTACGTCATATTTCTCTTTTCTGTGTTTTCATTGTATAATGAGAGTACATTTAGTTGCATACGACGAAATGTAAACATTTCTATTTAAAATTAAGGAGAAATTAATGAAAAAGGCAATGTTAATTATCAACCCTACCTCTGGTGGGGAAAAGGCTTTGGATTATAAAGAAAAACTGGAGAATAAAACCAAAGATTATTTTGAGCACGTGGAAACCAAAATTACCGAAAAGGCGCTGGATGCCACACATTTTGCTGAGGAAGCTTCTAGTGAGCAGTACGATGCAGTGGTTGTGTTTGGTGGAGATGGGACTGTCAACGAAGTCATTTCGGGTATTGCTGAGAGAGACTACATTCCTAAGTTAGGGATTATCCCAGGCGGTACGGGTAACCTCATTACAAAACTGTTGGAAATCAATCAAGACATCGATGGCGCGATAGATGAACTGGATTTTAATTTAACCAACAAGATTGATATCGGTAAAGCAAATGATAACTATTTTGGTTATATTTTTAGTATCGGTTCTCTACCTGAAGCGATTCACAATGTTGAAATCGAGGATAAGACAAAATTCGGTATTTTAGCCTATGCTGTAAATACCATGAAGTCTGTCATGACGGATCAGGTATTTAACATTAAGGTTGAGACAGAAAATGGAAATTATGTTGGTGAAGCAAGCCATGTTTTGGTTCTCTTGACAAATTACTTTGCTGACAAAAAAATCTTTGAAGAAAACAAGGACGGCTATGCCAATATTTTGATTTTAAAAGATGCGTCTCTGTTCTCCAAATTATCCGTCATTCCTGATTTATTAAAAGGAGATGTTGTCGCAAATGATAATATCGAGTATATCAAAGCGCGTAATATTAAGATCTCTTCAGATAGTGAATTGGAGTCAGATGTTGACGGCGATAAATCGGATAACCTACCTGTAGAAATCAAAGTCCTAGCTCAGCGAGTAGAAGTGTTTTCAAAACCGAAAGAATAGAATGTAAAAATTAGTTTATTATTCACAACGAAATTAAGTTCTATATCAACGATTGGAGGAGGAATGAATTCTCTATTTGATGAATTTCGAATAATTTGTTCTCATTTAAACCAAGTCGGAATCACTCCGACGCTCATGGGGTCTTTGGGGTTTGAATACCGATCAAATGAAGAATGGGGGCCGTCTGACATTGACATTCATGTGCCTGGTGATCCTAGAGGTTGGGAAGCACCTGATCATCTCAGAATTTATGAGTGGGACAAGATAATGAAAGTGATGAAACACTTAGGCTATGCCTTAATAGATATTCATGAGCATGAATTCAAAAAAGATGGTCTGAGTGTTGAATTCGGAAGTATCGATTCTTTACCTGATTTTGCAGGAGTATCTGAATCAGATATAGAGCTGATTCATCTTGAGAACATCACGTTTCGCGTTCCAAGTTTGGAACAGTTTTTAAGTATTTACAAAGCTTCTTCTCAAGACTCCTATCGAAATAATCACAATAACAATAAGGATTTTAAAAAGATAGAATGGTTAGAAAGACATTTGTAAATCATCATTTGAAAAGTAGCAAGTTGTAAGACTGGCTGCTTTTTTATTTATAGAACCAAACCACTAGAATCTACGGACATTCCTTGCAAATAGTTTACAAAAATAGTATACTGGATTTATTGATTTTGAAAACGTTTGCGTAAAATTTGAATTAAAACTTTAGGAGACAAATTGATGGAATTAAGTGCTATTTACCATAGGCCTGAGTCGGAGCATGCCTATCTTTATAAGGATAAGAAACTTCATATTCGGATTCGAACTAAGAAAGGGGATATTGAAAGCATCAACTTGCATTATGGGGACCCTTTTATTTTTATGGAGGAGTTTTATCAAGATACAAAGAAAATGGCTAAGATAACTTCTGATGCCATCTTTGATTATTGGCAGGTTGAAGTGTCCGTTGACTTTGCACGTATCCAGTATCTCTTTGAACTTCAGGATACAGAAGGCCAAAGCATTTTGTATGGCGATAAAGGCTGCGTGGAAAATTCTCTAGAAAATCTTCATGCTATTGGAAATGGATTTAAGTTGCCTTATCTTCATGAGATTGATGCATGCCTGATTCCTGACTGGGTTTCAAATACGGTGTGGTATCAGATATTTCCTGAGAGATTTGCTAATGGAAATGCTCGATTAAACCCAGAAGGGACTTTAGACTGGGATTCATCTGTCACACCTAAGAGTGATGATTTCTTTGGTGGTGATTTACAGGGGATTATTGACCATCTGTATTACTTGCAAGACTTGGGAATTACTGGACTTTATCTTTGTCCTATCTTTGAATCTACGAGCAATCATAAGTACAATACGACAGATTACTTTGAAATTGACCGTCATTTTGGAGACAAGGAGACATTTCGGGAGCTGGTCGAGCAAGCGCATCAGCGAGGTATAAAAATCATGCTGGATGCTGTATTTAATCATATTGGTTCGCAATCGCCTCAATGGCAAGATGTTATCGAAAACGGTGAGGAGTCTGCTTATAAGGATTGGTTCCATATACAACAATTCCCAGTGACGACTGATAAGCTTGCTAATAAGAGAGAGTTACCCTATCATGCTTTTGGTTTTGAGGACTATATGCCTAAGCTAAATACAGCCAATCCAGAGGTCAAGAATTATCTTTTAAAGGTTGCGACTTATTGGATTGAAGAGTTTGATATCGATGCTTGGCGTTTGGATGTGGCTAATGAGATTGACCATCAATTCTGGAAGGATTTTCGCAAGGCAGTTCTAGCTAAAAAGCCTGATCTTTATATTTTAGGAGAAGTCTGGCATACGTCTCAGCCTTGGCTAAATGGAGATGAGTTCCATGCGGTCATGAATTATCCTTTATCTGATAGCATCAAGGACTATTTCTTACGAGGTGTTAAGAAGACAGACCAGTTCATCGATGAAATCAATGGCCAGTCTATGTATTACAAACAACAGATTTCAGAGGTTATGTTTAATCTCTTGGATTCGCATGATACAGAACGAATCTTGTGGACGGCAAATGAAGACGTTCAACTGGTCAAATCAGCCCTAGCCTTTCTCTTTTTACAAAAAGGAACACCCTGCATCTATTATGGAACAGAGTTATCCTTGACTGGCAGTCCAGACCCAGATTGTCGTCGTTGTATGCCTTGGGAACGCGTCTCAAGTGATAATGATATGCTGAACTTTATGAAGAAGCTGATTGAGATTCGAAAACATGCGTCAGCAACCATTCAGCATGGTAAGTATAGCCTAAAAGAAATCAAAGCTGATGTAGTAGCTTTGGAATGGAAATACGATGGACAAATTCTTAAAGCGATCTTTAACCAATCAACAGAAGATTATATTGTAGAAAAAGAAGCAGTAGCCTTAGCAAGCAATTGCCAAGAATTGGAAAATCAGCTTGTGATCTCTCCAAAAGGATTTGTGATTTTCAAAAACTAGTTGATGAAGATTATAGTTTATTTCACAACTTATATAGTATAATAAGGCTAGCTACTAAACCTGTAAAAGGCGAAAGAGATGAAGAAATCAAGAAAATTAACCACATTAGGAATCTGTTCCTTCTTGTTTTTAGGCTTGACTGCTTGTCAACAACAAAATACTACTTCTGAAGGGACGAATCAAAGACAAAGTAGTTCAGCAAAAGTTCCATGGAAAGCTTCATACACCAACCTAAACAATCAGGTAAGTACAGAAGAAGTCAAATCTCTCTTATCAGCCCATTTGGATCCAAATAGTGTTGATTCATTTTTTAATCTTGTAAATGATTATAATACCATTGTCGGATCAACTGGCTTATCAGGAGATTTCACTTCCTTTACTCACACAGAATACGATGTTGAGAAAATTAGCAACCTTTGGAATCAAAAGAAGGGAGATTTTGTTGGGACCAACTGCCGTATTAACAGTTATGCCCTTTTGAAAAATTCAGTCACCATTCCAAAGCTTGAAAAGAATGACCAATTGCTTTTCCTAGATAACGATGCGATTGATAAGGGAAAGGTCTTTGATTCACAAGATAAGGAAGAATTTGATATTCTATTTTCGAGAGTTCCAACTGAAGCAACTACAGATGTCAAGGTTCACGCTGAAAAGATGGAAAAATTCTTCTCCCAGTTTCAATTTAACGATAAAGCTCGAATGCTATCTGTAGTCTTGCACGACAATCTGGATGGTGAGTATCTGTTTGTAGGCCACGTTGGAGTCTTAATGCCTGCTGATGATGGTTTCTTATTTGTAGAGAAATTGACTTTCGAAGAGCCCTACCAAGCGATTAAATTTGCCAGCAAGGAAGATTGTTACAAGTATTTAGGCACCAAGTATGCGGATTATACCGGCGAGGGACTAGCTAAGCCTTTCATCATGGATAATGATAAGTGGGTTGAGCTTTAATGATACTATAATATATCAGTGATTTAGGACTTTTATTTATATTTTTGATGAATAAATCATTAATAGCCAGGAACCACGAAAAAATGAAACATTTATTGGTTATATCCAAAGATACGATATTGATGGGGAAGGCTATCAATCAGAAGTATGGGAAGTAACGGAAGATAAGGAATAAGAAAATTTAAACTGAAATATAAAATTTTAGAGTTCTATTTGTATTCAGGAGGTAATCAGATGAATCCATATTTACAAAAATACATTACTTTAAAGAAGCAATTTATAGCCCAAGAGGGCAATCCACCAAGTGTCTCAGCTCTTTATGACTTAGCTGATGAATTAGCCAAGTCTGATGATTTAGAAGCGAAGAAGGTCTTAGCAGACCTATATGAGCAATTGGGTCTCTACACTAGTGCCTATAGCTTATTTGCCGAAATCTCAGATAAACCAGATCGAAAACAATTAAAGAAAGTGACTCGTTTACAAGAAATGAGTCAGAGTCATGGCAATCGTTTTGCCATTCCTCGTCCTCTAAGAAAAGAAGAGAAGAAGCAGAGACAAGAGCTATCACAGTCTTTGCCACACTTTATATACCATCCAGATCCTCTAGCAACGGGAGCTTTTGTGGAGGGAGAAGCCAAGGTTTGTCCATCTTGTGGGAAAGAAAGCAATATATATTATAACTTGATGCCTTATTGTATTGACAACATTAAAAATCTTTGTCCATTTTGTATTGCAAACGGGCTAGCAGCAAAGAAATTCGATGCAGAATTTGTTCAAGATGCTGAATGTCAGGGTGAATTGGATCCAGAAAAAGACCAACTGCTTTTTTGCCAGACCCCTGGCTACTCTAGTTGGCAGGGAGAAAATTGGCTTTCTTGTTGCCAGGATTATTGTGCTTATTTGGGTACAGTTGGCACTCAAGAATTAAGGGCCATGGGAATTGCCGAGCAAGTCTTAGCAGACTATGAAGAGCGTGGAGAATATCAAGATATTGAAGAATACCTGATTAAGGATGGTTCTCTTTGTGGCTACCTTTTCAGATGCCTTCACTGTCAAAAATACCAGATCTGGGTTGATGCAGATTAATTTTTAATGATACAATTACATTAACATATATTCCTTTAGATTTTTTTAATGACTAATCTCTAATCTAATTATAGAATATGAAAATTGGAACATTTTATCTTAGTACATTTTTATCATATCTTAAATCATCATATGAAGAATAGGAGCTACCAAACCTAGTTCCTATTTTATTATTTAAAGGCAAATTTGAAATAGTTTTTAATTTTTAGATATATTAAAAATACGAACAAAAATAGATATTTTTTCAAAAAAGTACTTTACAGAGTGTTAGAAGTATGTTATATTAATAAAGCTTAGAAAATGAGATGATGTTTTCTAGCAAATATAAACCCGAGTAAAAAATGCCTACGGACAGGCAGGGTTGAATGCCGAAGCGTGGTTGTAAAACCACATTATTGATAGGGTTAAAAGCCTACTTTTATAAGTTGATGTTAGGACACTTGTCCTAATTCATAAATTTTTAGTGTGGTGAAAGCACACGTCATCTTGTGAAACGATCAATAAAGTACGTAATATTTGCTACTAGAGAGTTTGGAAACATCGGGAACAGACATACTCAACAGAAACAAACATAAAAACGTCAGAAGATTGCAGAGCAGGTGAAAACCTGCTCTTTTTTCATGAGTCAACCTTTAGTCGCCTTCGTCTTCTTGAAGCGCTAAAAATACGGTAAAGGAGTATGTCTTGAAAGAGTTAGATCAAAACCAAGCCCCAATTTATGAGGCCTTGGTGAAGTTACGCAAGAAAAGGATTGTTCCTTTTGATGTTCCAGGTCACAAGCGTGGACGGGGAAATCCAGAACTTGTCGAACTGCTAGGTGAAAAATGTGTAGGCATTGATGTTAATTCGATGAAACCCTTGGATAATCTTGGTCACCCCATTTCGATTATTCGGGATGCAGAGGAGCTGGCTGCAGATGCTTTTGGAGCTAGTCATGCTTTTCTCATGATTGGTGGAACAACTTCATCGGTGCAGACTATGATTCTGTCAACCTGTAAGGCAGGAGATAAGATTATTCTGCCACGAAATGTCCATAAATCTGCTATCAATGCGCTGGTTCTATGTGGTGCCATTCCCATTTATATCGAGATGAGTGTGGAGCCTAAGATTGGTATCGCTTTAGGTCTTAAAAATGACCGAGTAGCCCAAGCCATAAAGGACCATCCAGATGCCAAGGCTATTTTGATTAACAATCCTACTTACTATGGAATCTGTTCAGACCTAAGGGGATTGACAAAAATGGCTCATAAAGCTGGCATGATGGTTTTAGTAGATGAAGCCCACGGAGCGCATTTGCATTTTACTGATAAACTTCCAATTTCTGCTATGGATGCAGGTGCTGATATGGCAGCAGTTTCCATGCATAAGTCTGGTGGGAGTTTGACACAAAGCTCGCTTCTTTTAATCGGGGAGCAGATGAATCCTGAATACGTACGTCAGATCATCAACCTGACCCAGTCAACATCCGCCTCTTACTTGTTGATGGCTAGTTTGGATATTTCACGTCGCAACTTGGCCCTTCGTGGTAAAGAGTCGTTTGAGAAGGTCATCGAGCTATCAGAGTATGCTCGCCGTGAAATCAATGCCATTGGCGGTTACTATGCCTACTCAAAAGAGTTAATAGATGGTGTGTCGGTCTGTGATTTTGATGTGACCAAGCTGTCAGTTTACACTCAGGGCATTGGCTTAACAGGTATTGAGGTTTATGACCTCTTGCGAGACGAATACGACATTCAGATTGAGTTTGGGGATATTGGCAATATCTTGGCCTATATTTCGATTGGTGACCGCATCCAAGACATCGAGCGCTTGGTCGGTGCTTTGGCTGATATCAAGAGACTCTATTCACGAGATGGGAAGGACTTGATAGCTGGAGAATATATCCAGCCTGAGCTAGTGCTGTCTCCACAAGAAGCCTTCTATTCAGAGAGAAAAAGTTTGACCTTAGATGAGTCTGTTGGACAGGTCTGTGGAGAATTTGTTATGTGCTATCCTCCAGGTATTCCTATCTTGGCTCCTGGTGAACGCATTACACGAGAAATTGTAGACTATATCCAATTTGCCAAGGAACGTGGTTGTTCCCTCCAAGGGACGGAAGATCCAGAGGTCAATCACATCAACGTCATTAAGAGAAAGGAGAACTAGATGGATTTATGGTTTTCTGAAGTTCATACTCCAGATGTGAAATTGTCCCTGAGAACAGCCAAGCAACTCTACGCTGGAAAAAGTGAATGGCAGGATATCGAGGTTCTTGACACTCCAGCTTTTGGTAAAATACTAATTTTAAATGGGCACGTCTTGTTCTCAGATGCTGATGATTTTGTCTACAATGAAATGACCGTCCACGTTCCCATGGCTGTCCACCCAAATCCCAAGAAAGTCTTGGTTATTGGAGGTGGCGATGGTGGTGTTGCCCAAGTATTAACACTCTATCCTGAGCTGGAACAAATCGATATTGTGGAACCAGATGAGATGTTGGTTGAGGTTTGTCGTGAGTATTTTCCAGACTTTGCTGCAGGGCTAGATGATCCTCGTGTCACCATTTATTATCAAAACGGGCTACGCTTTTTGCGAAACTGCGAAGATGATTACGATATTATCATCAACGATGCGACAGATCCTTTTGGATATACGGAAGGGCTCTTTACCAAGGAATTCTACGGTAATAGCTATAGAGCTCTCAAAGAAGACGGTATAATGATTTACCAGCATGGTAGTCCTTTCTTTGACGAAGATGAGTCTGCTTGTCGTAGCATGCACCGCAAGGTCAATCAAGCCTTTCCAATTAGTCGGGTCTATCAGGCCCACATCCCAACCAGTCCTGCTGGCTATTGGTTATTTGGATTTGCATCGAAAAAATACCACCCTGTCAAAGATTTTGACAAGGAAGGCTGGAAAAAACGTCAGCTTTTCACAGAATACTATACTGCAAACTTACATGTGGGAGCCTTTATGTTGCCCAAATATGTTGAGGACATTTTAGAAGAAGAGGAAGGAAAAAAATGAGTCGTTTACTAGTTATCGGATGTGGGGGCGTTGCCCAAGTTGCTATTTCAAAGATTTGCCAAGATAGCGAAACATTTGCAGAGATTATGATTGCTAGCCGTACCAAGTCAAAATGCGATGACTTGAAAGCGAAGCTAGAAGGTAAAACAACTACAAAGATTGAGACAGCTGCTCTTGATGCTGACAAGGTAGATGAAGTGATTGCCCTGATTGAAAGCTACAAACCAGAAGCTGTTTTGAACGTAGCTTTACCATATCAAGATTTAACAATTATGGACGCTTGTTTGGCAACAGGTGTTCACTATATCGATACAGCCAACTACGAAGCAGAAGACACAGAAGACCCTGAATGGCGTGCCATCTACGAAAAACGTTGTAAGGAACTTGGCTTTACAGCCTACTTTGACTACTCATGGCAGTGGGCTTATCAAGAGAAATTCAAGGAAGCAGGCTTAACAGCTCTTCTTGGATCTGGCTTTGACCCAGGTGTGACTAGTGTCTTTTCAGCCTATGCTCTCAAACACTATTTTGATGAAATCCATTATATCGACATTTTAGACTGTAATGGTGGTGACCACGGTTATCCGTTTGCGACAAACTTTAACCCAGAAATCAATCTACGCGAGGTTTCAGCACCAGGTTCTTACTGGGAAGATGGTAAGTGGGTAGAAGTGGAAGCCATGTCTATCAAGCGTGAGTATGATTTTCCTCAGGTTGGACAAAAAGACATGTATCTCCTTCATCACGAAGAAATCGAATCATTAGCGAAAAACATTCCAGGTGTCAAACGGATTCGTTTCTTTATGACTTTTGGTCAATCTTACTTGACGCACATGAAATGTCTTGAAAATGTTGGACTCCTTCGTACGGATGCCATTAACTTCAATGGACAAGAAATTGTGCCAATCCAATTCTTGAAAGCCTTGCTTCCAGATCCAGCCAGCCTTGGTCCACGCACTGTTGGTAAAACCAATATCGGATGTATCTTTACAGGTGTCAAAGATGGCGTTGAAAAGACCATCTACATCTACAATGTTTGCGACCATCAGGAATGTTACGCAGAAGTTGGTTCACAAGCAATTTCTTACACAACAGGTGTTCCAGCCATGATTGGGACAAAATTGGTTATGAACGGTACTTGGAAACAAGCTGGAGTGTATAACCTTGAAGAGTTGGATCCAGATCCATTTATGGAAGCTTTGAATGAGTATGGTTTGCCATGGGTTGTGGTTGAAAATCCACAAATGGTGGACTAATGAAGCTAGAACATGTACCAACACCAGCCTATGTTATTGACTTGGCCAAGTTAGAAGCCAATTGTCGCATTTTACAATATGTACAAGAAGAGGCTGGTTGCAAGGTTTTGCTCGCCCAGAAGGCATATTCCCTTTATAAAACCTATCCCTTGATTAGCCAGTATCTATCTGGTACAACTGCAAGTGGTCTCTATGAAGCTAAGCTAGCTAGAGAAGAGTTCCCGGGGGAAGTCCATGTTTTTGCGCCTGCTTTCAAGGATGCAGACTTGGAGGAATTGCTGGAGATAACGGACCATATCGTCTTTAACTCAGAGAGACAGTTGCGTAAACACGGTCCGCGTTGTCGAGATGCTGGTATCAGTATTGGTTTGCGCCTCAATCCTCAATGTTCTACCCAGGGAGATCACGCACTCTATGACCCTTGTGCACCAGGTTCTCGTTTTGGCGTGACACTAGATAAAATTCCTAGTGATTTGCTGGAATTGGTAGACGGCCTTCATTTTCATACCCTTTGCGAGCAGGGAGCAGATGATTTAGAGACAACTTTGAAAGCTGTAGAAGCGCAGTTTGGTCCCTACTTACATCAAGTTAAATGGCTCAATATGGGAGGCGGACACCACATCACAAGAGAAGGTTACGATGTAGATTTGCTGATTTCAGAAATCAAGCGTATCCGAGAAACTTACAATCTTGAAATCTATATCGAGCCGGGTGAAGCCATTGCGCTCAATGCAGGTTATCTAGCAACTGAAGTATTGGATATTGTCGAAAACGGTATGGAAATCTTGGTTTTAGACGCCTCTGCGACCTGCCATATGCCTGATGTACTTGAGATGCCCTATCGTCCACCTTTGAGAAATGGCTTTGAGGCACAGGAAAAAGCCCATACATATAGACTTTCTTCCAATACTTGCCTTACGGGTGATGTGATTGGAGATTATAGCTTTGAAAATCCAGTCCAAATCGGTGATAGACTTTATTTCGAAGACATGGCCATTTATTCCTTTGTCAAAAATAATACCTTTAATGGTATTGGATTGCCAAGTCTCTATCTCATGGACGAACAGGGAGACTGCAGCTTGGTCAAAGCCTTCGGCTATCAAGACTTTAAAGGGAGATTATCATGATAGAAACTCCGAAAAAAGCAGGCTATCGCATGCCAGCAGAGTATGAACCACACCATGGTACCCTCATGATATGGCCGACTCGACCAGGTTCATGGCCCTTTCAAGGAAAGGCTGCCAAAAGAGCTTTCAGCCAGATTATTAAGACCATAGCAGAAGGGGAAACTGTTTATCTTTTGGTGGAGCAGGACTATCTATCTGAAGCCCAATCCTATCTCGGAGACAAGGTCGTTTATCTAGATATTCCTACCAATGATGCCTGGGCCCGTGATACGGGTCCGACTATTCTCCTTAATGATATAAGGGAAAAGTTGGCAGTCGATTGGTCTTTCAATGCTTGGGGTGGTGATGTTGATGGTCTCTACCAAGACTATGAAGCCGATGACCAAGTAGCTAGTCATTTCGCTGAGGTCTTGGAAATGCCTGTCTATGATGCTAAGCCTTTTGTACTGGAAGGAGGCGCAATCCATAGCGATGGACAAGGAACCATTCTTGTGACTGAAAGTTGTCTTCTGAGCCCTGGGCGTAATCCTCATCTCAGTAAAGAGGAAATCGAAAACACCTTATTAGAGTGCCTTGGTGCTGAAAAAGTTATCTGGCTGCCTTATGGTATTTATCAGGATGAAACCAATGAACACGTTGACAATGTTGCTGCCTTTGTTGGTCCTGCAGAGCTTGTCTTGGCTTGGACAGATGATCAAAATGATCCCCAATATGCTATGTCAGCAGCTGATTTAGAACTCTTAGAACATGAAACAGATGCAAAAGGTCGTGCCTTCACCATTCATAAACTTCCAATCCCTGCAGTTCTACAAGTTGTGACAGAAGAGGATCTGCCAGGCTACATCTATGAAGAAGGAGAAGAAGAGAGATACGCAGGTGAAAGGCTTGCTGCTTCCTATGTCAATTTCTATATTGCTAACAAGTCAGTCTTGGTTCCCCAGTTTCAAGATAAAAACGACCAAGTAGCCTTAGATATCCTCAGTAAGTGTTTCCCAGACCGTAAAGTTGTCGGAATTCCAGCCAGAGATATTCTTTTAGGTGGTGGCAATATCCACTGTATCACCCAACAAATCCCAGAATAGGAGAAAAAGATGAGAAATGTAAGAGTTGCAGCTATTCAAATGCAATGCGCTAAGGATGTTGAAACCAATATCCAAACAGCTGAACGTTTAGTTCGACAAGCTGCTGAGCAAGGAGCCCAAATTATTCTCTTGCCTGAATTATTTGAACGTCCCTATTTCTGTCAAGAGCGTCAGTATGACTACTACCAGTATGCCCAGTCGGTGACAGACAATACAGCCATTCAGCATTTTAAGGAGCTTGCTAAGGAACTACAGGTTGTTCTACCGATCAGTTTCTATGAAAAAGATGGCAATGTCTTGTATAACTCTATTGCTGTCATTGATGCAGATGGGAAAGTGCTTGGCGTTTATCGAAAAACCCACATACCAGATGACCATTATTATCAAGAAAAATTCTATTTCACACCTGGTAACACAGGTTTCAAAGTCTGGGATACTCGTTACGCTAAGATTGGTATTGGAATCTGTTGGGATCAATGGTTCCCCGAGACAGCCCGCTGTCTTGCTCTGAATGGAGCAGAATTGCTCTTTTATCCAACAGCCATCGGTTCAGAGCCGATTTTGGATACAGATAGTTGTGGCCACTGGCAACGTACTATGCAAGGACACGCAGCAGCTAATATTATTCCAGTCATTGCTGCCAATCGCTATGGCTTGGAAGAAGTCACTCCTAGTGAGGAAAATGGTGGACAGAGTTCCAGTCTTGACTTCTACGGTTCATCCTTTATGACGGATGAAACCGGAGCTATTCTAGAGCGAGCTGAAAGACAAGCTGAAGCTGTTCTGTTAGCTACTTATGACCTAGACAAGGGAGCAAGCGAACGCCTAAACTGGGGCTTGTTTCGAGATAGAAGACCCGAAATGTATCAACGCATTACGGACTAGTAGGAGAGAAATGAGAGATTCATTCTGCTAGATTAACTTCTTATTTTTAACTCTCTAAGGCTTTCTCGCGCTTTTATGCGAGGAGCTTTTCTGTTTAAGCTTTATCAATAAAACATGCTATAATAGTTGCAGAAAGGTTGGTGTTTATGGCTAGGATACTGGTTATTGAAGACAATAGTGACATTCAAGAAATTTTGCGAACACTTCTTACTGAGGAGCATGAGGTGATTCAAGCCTTTTCTGGTACAGAAGGAATCATGCGTTTTGACCAAGGTGGGATTGACCTCGTTTTGCTTGATATCATGCTTCCTGGGAAAAATGGGGATCAGGTTTTAAAATCTATTAGGGAACAAAGTCAAACTCCAGTCATTATGCTAACGGCTTTGAGCGATAAAAAACTTATCAGCCAATATCTTTTAGACGGTGCCAATGATTACATAGTGAAACCTTTTGATTTGGATGAAGTCTTTGCAAGAGTTACTGTTCAGTTACGCCAAAGTGTAGAAAAACAGCCTATGGAAATAGGAAACACTGAAAATCTGACACTAAACTTGAAAAATATCCAGTTTGATGCAGAAAGTTTTGAAATTAAAAATAGCCAGGAAACGATTCGCCTTGCCAAAAAAGAATGCTTGATTCTCCAAACTCTCCTCAAACATCCTAAGAAAATTTTCACCAAGGAAGAACTTTATGAATTGGTCTGGGAGGATAGCTACCTACCTGGAGATAATACTCTCAATACGCATTTGAGTAATCTTCGTAAAAAATTAAACCAGCTTGACCCAAATCAAGAATACATTGAAACCATCTGGGGAGTTGGGGTAAGATTAAAAGGAGACAAGCAATGACCTACATGATAATTTTTGTCCTACTAGTACTCCTAATTATTTTATCGATTTCATTGATTCGCTACCATCTAGCACTTAAAAACTTGAGTCAACAGATAGAAGACAAGATTCTTACGGGTAGTATGAAAAGAGTCGGAGTCAGCATTTTTTCCAAACATTTTTTACATCTCTACCAGCAGATTGAAAATCTATTTCAAGAAGTGGAACAATCTCGATTGGTGATGAAAAGGGAAAAGCAGACTCTGGATATGGCCATCAGCAATATTGCCCATGATATTCGGACGCCTCTGACTATCGCTTCAGGCTACACCCAACAATTGATAAAAACTCCTGAAAACAAATCAGAAACCTTACAAAAAATAGCCCAGCATCTTGATTTAGTTTCCAAACGTTTGGAGGCTCTTCTAGAATATCGTCGTTTGATGGAAGGGGCTGTTAAACCGAAACTGGAAGAAGTGGATTTTTCAGCTTTTATCACTAAAAAGACTCTAGCTTATTATGATGTTTTTCAGGTGGCAAATATCATGCTTGATTTTAAGGTTGAAGCTGGTTTAAAAACGAGGACCGATGAAGACTTACTGGATCGAATTTTACAAAATCTGCTTGGGAATGTCCTCAAACATGGCAAGGAAGAAGCACTTCTCTCTTTGAGAAAGGAAAAGGAACAGCTTGTCTTAGAGATTGCAAACCTTGTCAAACAGCCCATCAAAAGAATAGAAAAACTCAGCAACCGTTTTTATTCTGAAAATCTATCTGATACTGAAGAATCATCTGGTTTAGGCCTTTATATCACTGAGGAATTATGCCATCTTCTCGGTGCAGAGATGAAACTAAGCACAGATGGACAATGGTTGTCGGTTTTTATTTATTTTTAACAAAAAGAAACCTCCTCTGTAGGCTAGAGGAGGTCTTTTTTTATAGACTTTTCTTTTTGAAAACTGCCAGTCCACCTAGATTAAAGATTACAATAACAGCTAAGGTAACTATAAGTGTATAGAAAATGGATTCACTATTAGCAGTCATAGCATAGGTAAATTGCAAGGACAAATATGGCAAAATTTTGATAGTTGGAAAAATGAGCATTGGCATAGAAAGTAAGATAGAGCTGACAAAATAACCAATAAATACCGCAAGATAAGAATGACTAATATAGAGGATGAAGGAAACAATGGAAAGCCAAGCAAGGAGGCAAAGCAATTGAAGGAAAATGGTT
Source organism: Streptococcus mitis (assembly GCF_047465045.1). Taxonomy (GTDB): domain Bacteria; phylum Bacillota; class Bacilli; order Lactobacillales; family Streptococcaceae; genus Streptococcus; species Streptococcus mitis_DT. Next base: position 220,894 of record NZ_JASHAR010000001.1, on the reverse strand, counting down.
ATCAGTAGATTTCCAATAAAACCATCAGGTATCGTACCAAGGCCGTTTAGTATAGTTGCTGGAATAAAGGCAATCACAAGACAGATGATGACTTGTAAAAGTGCAATAGAAGCTAATACAAAGGCTTTGGCTAGAAAAAACTCGGTACGAGAGACACCTACTGTTAAATTATTTTTATAGAGTTTGCCGATTAAATCAACTCCAAGAACGAGGCAGGCTAGGATGATGCAGAGAAAAACGAGGTTTGAGCCTTGACTAGATGCGTTGATTAGGGCTTGTACACCATTCCAACCTTGGGTTGGAATATCTGGTTCTTCTGCCTGGATTGCCATCAGATGACCCGTAGCTCCTATACTTGCTCCCATTAGCATGAGAGCAAAGAGAATGAACTCTGTAATCCAGAATCCTTTGGAACGGAAAAGACGGTAAAAGTCTGCTTGAATGGTATGTATCATGATTTTCCTCCTATTCGACCAATTGGGTGAAGTATTCTTCTAGGTTTTGACGGGCATAGTAAATCTCGTCAATGGCAACATCTGCCAAGGTTAATTCCTTGAGAATCTGTTTGACATCTTGTTCATTTCCAAAGATATGGATTTCATTTTCAGGGTTCACTACCTTAAACTGGAGTTGTATTTGTTCTTTCAATACTTGACAAGCTTTCTCTTGGTCGGCTGTCTTAAGCACAATATAATCCTCACTTAGTGTTTCAAATTCAGCTTTGCTGATTTCACGGATAATCTTTCCTTGATCTAAAATACCAAAGCGATTAGCTACGAGGTAGAGTTCTGACAAGATATGGCTAGAGATGAGAATGGTGATCCCTTTCTCTTGATTGAGCCGTTGAATCATTAGTCGAAATTCTTTGATACCTATTGGGTCGAGACCGTTGATAGGTTCATCTAGGATTAGGAAGTCTGGTTTGGATAGGAGGGCAATGGCAATACCAAGTCTTTGTTTCATTCCTAGCGAGAAATCACGAAAGACTTTCTTACCTGTATCTGGCAAACCTACATAATCCAGGGTTTCTCGAATGACTATATCAGCATTTGGAATATGACGAATCATACAATAATATTTCAGATTTTGGTAGGCTGTTAAGTGATTATGAGCTACGGGTGATTCGATAACAGAACCTACTCGAGATAGAGCCTTGGTCCACTCATTTTCCGTTTGGCTAGAGAAGAGGGAAACAGTTCCTTTATCCGCAAACAGTAGTTGCGTAATGATTTTTATCAAGGTGGTTTTCCCAGCTCCGTTTTTTCCGATAAGTCCATAAATATCTCCCTCTCTTATCGTTAGATGAAGATCCTGAAGAATAGCTTGTTTGGCAAAGTTTTTGGACAATCCATGAATGTCGAGTACTGTTTTCATGATTCTCTCCTTTTGATTTATTTTGATAACTTTAGTATAAAGCATAGAAATCAAAGAAAGCTCAAGCATTTCTAAAGAGTTTCTAAAGTTTTAGGAATTCTTAAATATCAAAACCCAGTTTACACGAACTGGGCTTCTTAATTATAAAATATATTTCTCAATCGCACGCGCAACACCGTCTTCTTCATTGCTGGCTGTAACGGCATCAGCTAGGGATTTGACATAATCGCTGGCATTTCCCATAGCAATACCAAGGCCTGCAAGCTGGAGCATTTCGATATCGTTATTGGCATCGCCCATAGCCATAATTTCTGAGGAATCAATCTTCAGAATCTCTGCCAGTCGTGAAAGAGCGGTAGCCTTTGTCGTTCCAAGCGGCATGGCTTCATAAATAACAGGCTGCGAACGAACTCCGCTAAATCGTTGACAGAGTTCCCCAGCAAAACGCTGCTCAAAATCGTCTGTTTGGCTTTCTGTCCCCAAAAACATACCTTGGAACATACGGTACTTGCCACTAGTCGCTTCCTCAAGGGAAATTTCAGTCAGGTCTGAAAAGACTAGGTCGGAATCATTTTGGATGACTTGATTGGGCTTGCCACCGAGGACAAAATAATGTTCCTCATCAAAAAGAGTCAACTGAACATCACTTTTTTCAGCTAGGTCATAGAGGTATTCAATGTCAGATGGACTGAGTTCTTGCCAATCAACCAGACTCCAATCACTTGTCTGGTGAGTTGAGCAACCGTTGTTAACAATGACATATTCGTTCTGGAGGTCAAGACCCAGTTTTTTATAGTAGGGGAGGACACCGAAAAGGGGGCGGCCCGTACAAAGTACCAGTTTGACACCTTTTTCAATAGCTTGGTGAATAGCAGTAATATGAGCTTGTGGGATTTCCTTGGCTTCATTGAGGAGGGTTCCGTCCATATCCAAGGCTAGTAGTTTAATCATAAGACTTCCTTCTTTATCTTTTGGTATTATTATAGCATATTTTGGAGGAAAGGAGGAGGAATCTTCGGGCTAATCATGGTATAATAAAAGGTAATGAAAAATTCCAACGAGGCTGAGATGAAATTACTTTATACTGATATTCGGACTTCTTTGACTGAAATTCTAACCAGAGAGGCGGAGGAGCTAGTTGCTGTGGGCAAGCGGGTCTTCTACATCGCTCCCAACTCTCTTTCTTTTGAAAAGGAACGTGCCGTGCTGGAATGCTTGTCCCAGCAGGCTTCTTTTGCGATTACTGTTACGCGCTTTGCTCAAATGGCTCGTTATCTGATTTTGAATGATTTGCCAGCTAAGACCAGTCTTGATGATATCGGTCTTGGTATGGCCTTTTACAAATGCCTTGCCGAACTTGATCCTAAGGATTTACGTGTTTATGGAGCTATCAAGCAGGATCCTCAGTTTATCCAGCAGTTGATTGATCTTTACCACGAGATGACCAAAGCTCAGATGAGTTTTTTGGACTTAGAGAGTTTGACGGATGAGGAAAAGAGAGCCGATTTGCTCTTGATTTTTGAGAAAGTAACGGCCTATCTCAATCAAGGCATGTTAGCTCAGGGAAGTCAGTTGTCCCATTTGATTGAGGCTATTGAGAATAACAAAGTTAGTAGTGATTTTACTCAAATCGCCTTGGTTATTGATGGATTTACCCGTTTTTCTTCCGAAGAAGAGCGAATTGTGGGCTTACTTCACGGCAAGGGTGTTGAGATTGTCATTGGAGCCTATGCTAGTAAGAAAGCCTATACTAGCCCTTTTAGCGAGGGCAATCTATACCAAGCCAGTGTGGAGTTTCTCCATCATCTAGCCTTTAAATACCAAACACCTGCCCAGGATTATTCTCAAACTCATGAGAAGATGGACAGCTTTGACAAGGCCTCTCGTTTGCTGGAGTCTTCTTATGACTTTTCAGAATTAACATTGGATGTTGATGATAAGGACCGTGAAAACTTACAAATCTGGTCTTGCTTGACGCAAAAAGAAGAGTTGGAGTTGATAGCCCGTAGAATCCGTCAGAAATTACATGAGAACTCAGAGCTGAGTTACAAGCATTTTCGTATTCTCTTGGGGGATGTAGCATCTTATCAATTATCTCTAAAAACGATTTTCGACCAGTATCAGATTCCTTTCTATCTTGGTAGAAACGAATCCATGGCGCACCACCCTTTAACTCAGTTTGTCGAGTCTATCTTGGCTTTAAAACGCTATCGTTTCCGTCAGGAGGATTTGATTAACCTTCTCAGAACAGGTTTGTACACCGACCTTAGTCAGGCTGATATTGATGCTTTTGAGCAATATATCCGCTATCTTGCTATCAATGGCTTGCCAGCCTTTCAGCAAACCTTCACCAAATCCCACCATGGAAAATTTGATTTAGACCGTTTAAATGCTCTTCGTCTACGTATTTTAACACCTCTTGAGACACTTTTTGCTAGACGAAAGCAAAAAGCTGAAAATCTCTTGCAAAAGTGGAACTCTTTTCTAAAAGAAGGAGATGTGACCAAGCAGTTACAAGATTTGACATCCACTATGGAAGCTCTTGAACAGGAAAGACAAGCCGAAGTTTGGAAGGCCTTCTGCCATGTTTTAGAACAATTTGCGACTGTTTTTGCTGGTTCGCAGGTTAGTCTAGAGAACTTTCTAGCCTTGCTCCATTCTGGAATGAGTTTGTCTCAGTATCGCACTATTCCAGCGACAGTGGATACTGTTCTGGTGCAGAGTTACGATTTGATTGCACCATTGACTGCTGACTTTGTCTATGCTATTGGTCTGACTCAGGACAATTTACCAAAAATCGCGCAGAATACCAGTCTTTTGACTGATGAAGAAAGGCAAAACCTAAACCAAGCGACAGAAGAAGGCGTTCAATTGCTGATTGCCAGCAGTGAAAACCTCAAGAAAAATCGCTATACTATGCTTTCCTTGGTCAATTCTGCTCGTAAGCAATTGATCTTGTCGGCTCCAAGCCTTTTTAACGAAAGTGAAAGCAAGGAATCAGCTTATCTTCAAGAGTTGGTCCATTTTGGATTTAGTCGAAAAGAGAAGAGGATGAATCACAAAGGGCTGTCTAAGGAAGATATGGGTTCATATCACAGTCTTTTATCTAGTCTGGTTGCCTATCACCAGCAGAGCGATATGAGTGAGACTGAGCAAGATTTGACATTTATTAAGGTTCTGGCGCGTGTCATGAGTAAAAAACTAGACCAGCAAGGTTTGGAGAATCCAGCCCTCCCAACCAGTCCAAGCAGTAAGCAGTTGACCAAGGATACCTTGCAGGTTCTCTATCCAGCTGATCAGGAATTTTACCTGTCTACGTCTGGTTTGACGGAGTTTTACCGAAACCAATACAGTTATTTCCTCCGTTATGTTCTAGGCTTGCAGGAGGAATTGCGCCTACGTCCAGATGCTCGTAGTCACGGAAATTTCTTGCACCGTATTTTTGAACGTGCCTTGCAGTTACCTGACGAAGATTCCTTTGAAAAACGTCTAGAACAAGCTATCCAAGAAACCAGTCAAGAACGCGAATTTGAAGCCATTTATCAAGAAAGTTTGGAAGCCCAGTTTACAAAGGAAGTTTTGCTTGATGTTGCACGGACGACTGGACATATTCTCCGCCATAATCCAGTTATTGAAACCATCAAAGAAGAAGCAAATTTTGGTGGGAAAGAGCAAGCCTTTATTCAATTGGACAATGGTCGCAGTGTCTTTGTACGAGGTAAGGTTGACCGGATTGACCGTTTGAAAGCTGATGGAGCGATAGGGGTAGTAGACTACAAGTCTAGTCTAACTCAGTTCCAATTTCCTCATTTCTTTAATGGGCTCAATTCCCAGTTGCCAACTTATCTAGCTGCCTTAAAGAGAGAAGGGGAGCAGAACTTTTTCGGCGCTATGTACTTGGAAATGGCTGAACCTGTCCAATCTCTGATGACCGTTAAAAGTCTGGCAGGTGCAGTAGTAGAAGCTAGCAAGTCAATGAAATACCAAGGCCTCTTTTTAGAAAAAGAAAGCAGTCATTTGGGCGAATTTTATAACAAAAACAAGGCCAATCAGCTGACGGATGAGGAATTCCAGCTCCTACTAGACTACAATGCCCATCTTTACAAGAAAGCAGCTGAGAAGATTTTAGAAGGTCAGTTCGCCATTAACCCTTATACTGAAAATGGCAGAAGTATTGCACCGTATGTTCAGCAACACCAAGCCATCACTGGATTTGAAGCCAATTACCACTTGGGTCAAGCCCGTTTCTTAGAGAAGTTAGACCTGGCTGATGGTAAGCGTCTGGTCGGAGAAAAGCTCAAGCAAGCTTGGTTTGAAAAAATAAGAGAGGAGTTGAATCGATGAAGCCCATTCCCTTTTTAACTGAGGAGGAAATTCAAAAACTGCAAGAAGCAGAAGCGCATTCGAGTAAGGAACAGAAGAAAACTGCCGAGCAAATCGAAGCTATCTACACTTCTGGCCAGAATATCCTGGTCTCAGCATCGGCTGGTTCTGGGAAGACCTTTGTCATGGCCGAGCGTATTCTGGACCAATTGGCTCGTGGTGTCGAAATTTCTCAACTCTTTATCTCAACCTTTACTGTCAAGGCAGCGAACGAACTCAAAGAACGTTTGGAGAAAAAAATCAGCCAACAAATCCAAGAAAGCGATGATCTCGACCTCAAACAACACTTAGGTAGACAGTTGGCAGGCCTACCCAACGCTGCCATCGGAACCATGGATTCCTTCACACAAAAATTCCTTGGCAAACACGGTTATCTACTTGATATTACGCCTAATTTCCGTATTTTACAAAACCAAAGCGAGCAACTCCTTCTAAAAAATGAAGTCTTTCATGAGGTCTTTGAAGCCCATTACCAAGGAAAACAGAAAGAGACCTTTAGTCATTTGCTGAAAAATTTTGCAGGGCGTAGCAAGGACGAACGGGGTCTGTGCCAGCAAGTTTACAAAATTTATGACTTCCTCCAATCCACCAGTAATCCTCAAAAGTGGCTGAGTGAATCTTTCCTCAAAGGCTTTGAAGAGGCTGATTTTAGCAGTGAAAAAGAAAAACTGACCACACAAATCCAACAAGCCCTTTGGGATTTGGAAAGCTTTTTCCGTTACCATCTGGATAATGATGCCAAGGAGTTTCCCAAGGCTGCCTATTTAGAAAATGTTCAGTTGATTCTGGATGAGATTGGCTCCTTGAATCAGGAGTCCGATAATCAGGCTTATCAGGCAGTGCTTGAGCGTGTTGTCGCCATTTCAAAAGAGAAAAACGGTCGAGCTTTGACTAATGCCAGTCGTAAGGCTGATTTAAAGCCCCTGGCTGATGCCTACAATGAAGAGAGAAAGACCCAGTTTGCTAAACTAGGTCAACTGTCAGACCAGATAACCATTCTCGACTATCAAGAACGTTATCATGAAGATACATGGGAACTAGCTAAGACTTTCCAAACCTTTATGAGTGATTTTGTGGAGGCTTATCGTCAGCGTAAACGTCAGGAAAATGCCTTTGAATTCGCTGATATCAGCCATTACACTATTGAGATTTTAGAAAATTTCCCGCAAGTTCGTGAGGCGTATCAGGAGCGTTTCCACGAAGTCATGGTCGATGAGTATCAGGATACCAACCATATTCAAGAACGGATGTTGGAATTGCTGTCAAATGGTCACAATCGCTTTATGGTAGGAGATATCAAGCAGTCCATCTACCGTTTCCGTCAAGCAGACCCGCAGATTTTCAATGAAAAATTTCAACGCTATGCGCAAAATCCCCAAGAAGGAAAGCTGATTCTCCTCAAGGAAAATTTCCGTAGTAGTTCAGAAGTGCTGTCAGCAACCAATGATGTTTTTGAACGTCTTATGGACCAAGAAGTCGGCGAAATCAACTATGATAACATGCACCAGCTTGTTTTTGCCAATACCAAACTGACTCCCAATCCAGACAACAAGGCAGAATTTCTCATCTACGACAAGGACGATACAGGCGAGGAAGAAGAGAGCCAAGCAGAAACGAAATTAACAGGGGAAATGCGCTTAGTTATCAAGGAAATCCTTAAACTTCATCAGGAACAAGGTGTTGACTTTAAAGAAATCGCCCTTCTGACCTCCAGCCGCAGTCGTAATGACCAGATTCTTCTCGCCCTGTCTGAGTACGGGATTCCTGTTAAAACCGACGGAGAGCAAAACAATTATCTCCAATCCCTAGAAGTGCAAGTCATGCTAGACACTCTTCGTGTCATTCATAATCCCCTGCAAGACTATGCCTTGGTTGCCCTTATGAAGTCTCCAATGTTTGGCTTTGATGAGGACGAGTTAGCACGTTTATCTCTTCAGAAAGCGGAGGATAAAGTCCAAGAAAATCTCTATGAGAAACTGGTCAATGCACAAAAAATGGTAAGTAGCCAAAAAGTCTTGATTCACTCAGCTCTAGCTGAGAAACTAAAGCAATTCATGGATATCTTGGTTTCTTGGCGCCTGTATGCCAAAACCCACTCCCTCTATGACTTGATTTGGAAGATTTATAACGACCGTTTTTATTATGATTATGTGGGGGCTTTACCAAATGGTCTTGCTAGACAGGCTAATCTCTATGCACTAGCTCTGCGTGCTGATCAATTTGAAAAGAGCAATTTCAAAGGCTTGTCGCGTTTTATTGGTATGATTAACCAAGTTTTAGAAGCTCAGCACGATTTGGCAAGCGTGGCTGTCGCACCGCCCAAGGATGCTGTAGAACTTATGACTATTCACAAGAGTAAAGGGCTAGAGTTTCCTTACGTCTTTATTCTCAATATGGATCAAGATTTCAACAAGCAAGACTCTATGTCAGAAGTCATTCTCAGCCGTCAGAATGGTCTTGGTGTCAAATATATTGCCAAAATGGAGACAGGGGCAGTAGAAGACTACTATCCTAAAACCATCAAACTCTCCATTCCTAGTCTGACTTATAGACAGAATGAAGAGGAATTACAGCTAGCAAGCTATTCAGAACAGATGCGCCTTCTTTATGTTGCTATGACAAGGGCTGAGAAAAAGCTCTATCTTGTCGGTAAAGGTTCTCGTGAAAAGCTGGAAGCTAAGGAATACCCAGCAGCTAAAAATGGAAAACTAAACAGCAACACTAGACTTCAAGCAAGGAATTTCCAAGATTGGATTTGGGCTATCAGCAAAGTGTTTGCAAAGGATAATCTCAACTTTTGTTATCGTTTTGTTGGTGAAGATCAGCTGACTAGAGAATCTATCGGAGAGTTGGAAAACAAAAGTCCTCTCCAAGATAGCTCCCAAGCAGACAATCGTCAGTCAAATACCATTAAAGAAGCTCTTGAAATGCTGAAAGAAGTTGAAGTTTATAATACTCTTCACCGCGCAGCCATTGAACTTCCTAGTGTTCAAACCCCAAGTCAAATCAAGAAATTCTACGAACCTGTTATGGATATGGAAGGTGTTGAGATTGCAAGTCAAGGACAGTCAGTAGACAAGAAAATCAACTTTGATTTGCCAGATTTTTCAACCAAAGAAAAGGTAACAGGAGCTGAGATTGGTAGTGCCACCCACGAACTCATGCAGAGAATGGATCTCAGTCAGCGACCAACTCTTGCTAGCCTGACAGAAACTCTCAAACAAGTTCAAACTAGCCCAGCTGTCAGAGACAAGATCAATCTTGCTAAAATTCTTGCATTCTTTGACACAGCACTCGGTCAGGAAATTCTCGCTAATACCAACCATCTTTATCGCGAGCAACCTTTTTCCATGCTCAAACGAGACCAAAAGAGTCAGGAAGACTTCGTTGTCCGTGGTATCCTTGATGGCTATCTACTTTACGAAGATAAAATTGTTCTGTTTGACTATAAGACAGACCGCTATGATGAACCGAGTCAACTCGTAGACCGCTATCGTGGTCAGTTAGCCCTATACGGAGAGGCTTTATCTCGAGCCTATTCGATTGAAAATATTGAGAAATACTTGATTTTACTAGGTAAAGACGAAGTTCAAGTTGTAAAAGTATAATTTATACTCTTCGAAAATCTCTTCAAACTACGTCAGCTTCAACTTGCCGTAGGTATGGTTACTGACTTCGTCAGTTCTATCCACAACCTCAAAACTGTGTTTTGAGCTGACTTCGTCAGTTCTATCCACAACCTCAAAACTGTGTTTTGAGCAACCTGTGGCTAGCTTCCTAGTTTGCTCTTTGATTTTCATTGAGTATTAGAAAGGAGACCTCATGACACTTCCAGTTAGAAAATCCCTGCATGATGCGGTTTTACAGGCTTCAAAAGCTGATACTTGGGAACAAGCTACCAAGGAATGGAATGAAGTTTCCTTGATTTTTAACGGTATCGGCCGTAGCAATTGTGTCTGTGGAAATGCTATCAAATACGCTTATGAACTCTTTAACGGTGTCACAGGCCAACGCCTCTTTCCGATTGGTAGCGACTGCGTTCGTCATTTTCATCGATTGTCCCTTGACCAGCAACTGGAAGAGGAAGAAAAACTACTCAGAAAAGTTGAAAATCTGACCAGAAAAGCTAAGAAAAAGGAAAAAATCAAGGTCAATAAAAGTGACTTTGACGAGCGACTTCTAAAATGGCTCTGGGAAAAAGGTGTTTTTAAACCCAATCGTGGCAATCAGTTCTCACCTGAGAAAGATTACCAGCTCTTCCTAGAAGTCTTTCAAGGAGGAAGTTGGACCAAGGCAGAACCCAAGACGAAAGCACGGATGGAAGAAGTCCTTGAAAAGTGCATCAAACCCTTTTTACTTGGCAAATCAGATGACCAACTCTACCTTGTCAAGCTAGGTAAGGAAAAAATTGACTACGAACAGGAACTCCGTATCCAGGCAGAGAAGGAGCGTAAGAAGAGGGATAAAATCGCCAAGCAATATGCAGACAATCTGGTCCTAGCCATGGGTCCAGCAGAACGTGCCTATCAAGATTACTTTGGCTTTACGGAGACCTTGACCCAAGAAGAACGCAAGTGGGAGAAAATTCTTTTTGGTAAAAATAGGACAGAACGGGCTGTCAAGGCCAAACAATACCAAAAAGAGCTGGAAAAAGACCAACGAATTGCCGGTCAGGATCCAATTGAAAGAAAGCAGAAGCAGACCTGGCTCCTCAATTCCTATTTTCGTGAGCTTCCTGAAGAAAAATCCCGCTTTGCTCGACTCTTATTAGAATATCGAAAAAGTGGAGAAGTTCCCTTTTCAACCCAATACCTGTCAGATCATCTCATCAACTTTTTCTATAAAATGAAAGCTTTTGAGTTTGAAATCTCACCAGAACAAGTCCGAGACTTCTTAAAAGAAAGCCTTCAGACAGAACATCTATCCTCAGCACAAGAAAGCTGGATAGATGGAATTCTTCTCAACTGCATCAAACCATTTTTAGAACGATTATTGATATAAGTAACACCTGCCGTGGAAATGCCATGGTAGGTGTTAGTTTTAATAGTCAGTGTCATTATTATTCTCAACAGATTTATTCGAAAACAAAACACGCTTATTTATATATGCTTTATTATACTGGATAACTTTTAAAATATTATGAGAGACTTAATTATGAGAGACTTAATTATAAGTAGCTTATTTTAATGTTTCGTAGTATAATAACATCAGGAAAACAAACTGTATAAACCAATATTTATAGGTTATTCTAAATACTTATATATAAATGCAGGAATTATTTATTACAGTAACTAAAACTCTATTATATAAGGAAATATTACATGATTGATATCCACTCTCACATTGTTTTTGGTGTAGATGATGGACCAAGCACAATTGAAGAAAGCCTAGCTCTTCTGAAAGAAGCTTTTTCACAGGGAGTTCGTACAATTGTATCCACTTCACATCGTCGTAAAAATATGTTTGAAACTCCAGAAGATACAATTATGACCAACTTTAAAGAGGTTCAAGCACTTGCTAAGAAAGAACTGCCTGACTTAACTCTTTTATATGGAGCTGAAATATACTTCACCCAAGATGCTCTTGACAAATTGGAAAGCAAGCAGATTCCTACTCTGAACGATACACAATATGCTTTGATTGAATTCAGCCCGACCACCCCCTATTGGGAAATCCGCAATGCAGTAAATAAAGTTTTATTGTTAGGTATTAGACCTGTCATTGCCCATATTGAACGCTATGCTGAACTAGAAAAAAATGAAAAAAGAGTTAAAGAGCTGATAGATATGGGATGTTATACTCAAATAAATAGTTCAAGTGTTCTTAAGCCTAAAATGTTTGGGGATAAGTATCGCTTACTCAAAAAAAGAGCTCAGTATTTTCTATCCTATAATCTAGTTCACTGTGTGGCTAGCGATATGCATAATCTAAGCTCAAGACCACCATATATGAAGCAAGCATTTGACGCAATTAGTCATCAGTATGGAAAGGAAAGAGCAGAAGAATTATTTTTAGTAAATCCTCAGTTGATTATATCGAACAAAAATATTTAGCAACATTTAATTTAGGTATATTTCCTGTATTTTAATCACGTAAGCTTGAAAATCTTATTTTTTTATGTTATATTGAACTGTATGATTTAATTCTTGGTAAATATACATATTTTTATTAGTTCTAGCTTTTTATACTCAGGACTATATATATATATATATATATATGCATCAACGTAGTGAGTGGCGCACGCATATATATGTGTGCGCCTTAGTTTTTTCTAGGAGAATGATGCTTATGTATAGGAGAATTAAGAGAATTATAGGTCTTCTAATTTCTATACCCTCATTACTATTAATTATCCCGATTTGTTTAATAGCATGTATCTTTATTGTAATCGAATCAAGTGGTAATCCTATTTATATACAAGAACGAATTGGTTTAAATGGACAAAGTTTTTCAATTTATAAACTCCGATCCATGTATCAAGATGCTGAAAAGAATGGTCATAAATGGGCGAGCAAAAATGATACACGCATTACAAAAGTTGGACGTTTTATTCGTAAAACACGAATTGATGAATTACCACAAATCATTAATGTAATTAAAGGTGAGATGTCCATTATTGGACCACGACCAGAACGACCAGAGTTTATCAATGAATTTTTGAAAGATATCCCTAATTTTAATGAACGTTTAGCTGTCCGCCCAGGAATCACAGGATGGGCTCAAGTAAATGGTGGTTATGAATTAACTCCTAAAGATAAATTAGTCTACGATCTATTCTATATCAATCACGAAAGTATCAAGTTAGATTTTCTTATACTATTAAAAACAATTAAAGTGATGGTTACCGGGAACGGATCTAGGTAGTTCTAAGAAAGAAAAAATAAATAAAAGGAAACAAACAATAATATGACTATTTTTAATAAAAATATTAATAGGGTTTTTTCTTTGATAAAAAGCAAACTACTATTTTTACTTCTATTTACTATAGTAGGGACGACAGCAGTTGGTCTATATACTGTTTTTATCATTTCTCCTATATACAGTGTATCCTCTAAGCTCATAATGAAGAACACTTCAAGTCAAACAAATGGGCAAAATAATGATGCGCAAACGATTGAAGCTATAAACCTCTTTCAAAGACAAGCTAAGACTTATTTAGAGATAGCAGATCTTCCCCCTGTAAAAGATGAGACCAATAAAGCATTAAGCTTATCACCAGATGAAATTTCAAAAATCAAGTCTGTTAAATTAACAAATGACTCAGGTTCTCAGTTGGTCACAATAACAGTGAGAGGACTAGATCGAAATTTAGCTGAACGTTATATTAAAGAGTATGTGTCTCAGTACAAGAAATTTACAGCAGATAGATTAGGGCGCGACAACTTGTCAGTTGTTACAGAAGCACTGGGAAGTGATTCTCCAGTTTATCCCGTTCTATGGAAGAATCTTCTTGTATCTATTCTAGTATTTTCTTTTGTAGGATTTAATGTTATTTTCATCAAATATGTACTGAGTGATTCGATTGATTCTTACGAAGACTTGGAAGAGTTAGTGGGAACACCTGTTCTCGGGATGATTCCGACTATAGAGAGAAAGAGAAGAGGTGAGTGACATGCATATCGAAGTTATTCATAACAGTAAATCCATCGTAGCTGAGTCCTTTAGAACTTTAAGGAGTAATCTTCAGTTCTCAGAATTTGGAAAAAATATTAAAATCATTGTCGTTACAAGTGCCAACCCCAATGAAGGCAAGAGTGAAGTCAGTATCAATCTTGCCGCCTCTTTGGCCCAACAGGGGAAAAGAGTGATTATCATAGACGCGGATATGCGTAAACCAACTCAACATAAATTAACCGAGCTAAATAACACTGAAGGACTCAGCACTTTTTTATTAAAGAAGTCAGGAGTAGATTCCATTAATCATTTGACGATAAATGATGTGAATTTAGATGTGCTGACTTCAGGACCTGTTCCGCCTAATCCTTCTGAGATGTTAGCTAGTTCTTCTATGGATGAAACACTTAAAGCATTTGAGGATTTTTATGACTATGTCATTATCGATACCCCTCCCTTGCTAGCAGCAACTGATGCCCAAGTTTTAGCCAGTATTTCGGATGCTACCCTTCTGGTAGTAGATATCAAAAAATCAAAACGACGACAAATAATAGAAGCAAAAAGAAGATTAGACCATGTTGGAGCTAGACTACTTGGTGTGATAATGAATAAAATTGATTCACATAAAGATACCTATTATTACTATTATTAAACTAACTATTTGAAAGGCAGGAGAGAAAAAATGACAATCTATCTTTTAATGTTCGTCTATGTCTCTTTTCTTGCCTTTTTCTCATTGAAATATGAGGATAAAGTAAAAGAGTTAGGTTTCCTTGTTCTTCCGACTTTTTTCTTTTTTTTAATCATTGCAGGTTTTCGTACTTCTAGTGTAGGTGGAGATTTAGGAACTTATATCCATATTTTTGAATCAAATAATATTCAGATTCCAGATTTATCACATTTATTTCGTTCTCGATTTGAAATTGGGTACTTACTGTTCACTATTTTTCTAAGAAACTTCAGTGATCATTATCCATTCCTCTTATTCGTATTTGCATTTCTGACCTTATTAAGTTGGTTTTTTGTTCTTTATAAGCATTCTAAAAATGTTTACATGAGTTTACTGATTTACTTCAGCTCGTTAGGACTCTTTTTTTATTCTTTATCAAATATCAGGCAAGGTCTGGCGATTGCTTTAAGTTTTTTAGGGTTTCACTACTTAGTAAAAAACAAGAAGATTTTAGCATGGGTATTTATCTTACTAACTCCCTTATTTCATACATCTGGTATCGTCTGCCTCTTGTTTTTCCCCCTTAAAAAAATCGTTTTAAATAAAAGAATATACCAATTTGTGTTCCTTGCATTTCTAATCATCTTACCTTTTATCAAACAAATTGCAACTATCTTTATTTCTTTCTTCCCTCAGTATACTTCCTATCTGGAATCATCATGGTTTTTGGAAAGCAATAAATGGGCACCTGTATTTTTAACAATTTGGTATGGTATCGTTCTGATCTTTGGTGAATTAGTGATTAGAAAACAGAAGTTATCGACTGAAGAAGAATTTATAAGAACTTTGTTCTTTATCTCCTTTTTATTTACTGCGTCAACTTTGCAAACAAGTCTTTTTGGCAGATTCGCACACTATTTTACCCCCTTTATTTGCCTATATATCCCTATGATTTTATCTAAAATAGGTGACAAAAAAGTTCAATGGATTTTATTTTATTTGATGATATTGGTTTACGCTTCAATCTTTCTAGTCATTGTTTATTTTAAAGCTGACTGGTACCATGTCGTTCCCTACCGTTCAGTTATTGTAGATTGGTTATTTGGAAATTAGGTTTAGGAGTTATAAAATGAAATTTTCAGTTCTAACGACAGTCTATAAAAAAGAGACTCCTACAAATTTAAGGAAAAGTTTACTAAGTTCTTATCAGCAGACCCTTAAACCGACAGAAATCATTTTAGTTTGTGATGGCGAATTGACTGAAGAGTTAGAAATAGAAATCCAAAAGTTGCAGAGAGAGATTCCGATTTTAAAAGTTTTTCATTTACCTGAAAATTTAGGCTCAGGACCAGCCTCTCTCTTTGGAGTCAATCAATGTCAAACAGAATTCATTGCTAGAATGGACAGTGATGACTATTCTCTAGAAACAAGGTTTGAGAAGCAATTAGTAGCCTTTGAAAAAAATCCCAATCTCATCATGGTTGGGTCCAATATCCTAGAAAAAAATACAGAGTTTACCGCCTTAAAGAAAGTACCAGAAACTACAGCCGAAATTCGTCAATATTCGAAAATGAGAAATCCCTTTAATAATCCATCGAGTATGATGAAAAAAGAGTATATCTTGAAGGCTGGCAATTATCGTAAATTCCGTTACCTAGAGGATTATGACCTCACAATGAGATTGTTACACGATAATCCAACTAAGGATTTTTTGAATATCCAGGAACCTTTAGTAGTCATGCAGACAAATGATTCAAGCTATCTGCGGAGGGGCGGTTTCCTGTATGTAAAGACTGACTTTATGCTCCAATTAGATTTTTATCGCAGAAGAGATATTACTCTAGTAGAATTATTTAGAAATATTTTCCTTCGTAATGCGGTTCGGATTCTTCCGAATTCAGTTAGGAAATGGGTCTATAAGAAAAAAATGAGAGAAGATGTAGAGGTTATTAGGAAGATATGAAAAGAGTCATTACATATGGAACATTTGATTTATTGCATTACGGTCATATTAACCTTTTAAAAAGGGCAAAATCCTTGGGAGATTATCTCATAGTTGGACTTTCTACCAATGAGTTCAATAGACTGGAAAAAAATAAAGAATGTTATTTTGATTACGAGAAAAGAAAATCTCTATTAGAGGCTATCAGATATGTGGATCTCGTTATACCAGAAGAAAATTGGGATCAAAAAATCTCAGACATAGAAAAGTATCATGCTGATGTGTTTGTCATTGGAGATGATTGGCAGGGAAAATTTGATTATTTAAGTGATTTTGGAATAGAGGTTGTTTACCTATCACGAACAAAAGAAATTTCAACAACTAAGATAAAGAATGATTTGAATCAAGGGAACTAGGATGAAATATCAGGTCATACATGTAACAGGTGGTGTAAGGAATACCATGAGTGGGGTACAAAGTTTTATCAAAAACCATATCCCAACTGATGATCAAGAGTTTGAATATATGGTCGGAGAGTCAAATGGAGACGCTCATTTCCCATTTAATCAATACCTAGATGAAAAAAAAATCAAACGCATTGTTTTTCCAGCCCTAAAGATTTCTAAACTATTTGCCTATGCAAGAGAGTGCCGACAATTTTATAAAAGTAATAAAATTGACATTCTACATGTTCATAATCCTATAACCGCTTTTATCCATAATTACTATGCTCGAAAAAATGGTGTTCCAGTTAGGATTTACCACAACCATAGTAGCCAATTTTCAGACACTTGGTTAAAAAGTATTCGCAATCGATTTTTGGTATTTTTAGCTTTGAAAAATGCGACCCATCGTATCTCTTGTGGTCAATTAGCTGGATTGAAGATATTTGGAAAAAAAGAATTTCAAATCCTTCCAAATGCAATTGACATCAACAAGTATCGGTTTTCTCCAACTTTTCGAGAAGAAATTCGCAAAGAGTTTCATATAGCTGAACATCAGAAAGTAGTTGGGATGATTGGCATTTTAAATCCCTTCAAAAACCAGAGTTTTTTGATTGAAATTGCTAAAGAATTGCCTGATGTTACTTTTTTCTTTGTTGGTGAAGGACCAGATCGTTCAATTCTAGAAGGAAAAAGTAAGGAATTGAAGAATATTATCTTTACAGGAAAAAGAGAAGATGTTCATAAATTTTATTCAGCCTTTGATATTTTTGCCTTTCCATCTTTGTATGAAGGTTTCCCAATCGTGCTGGTAGAAGCTCAGTGTTCCGGAGTCAATATTATCATGAATGAAACGATTGATCCGACAACTCAGATAGTTGGTGAACTCTGTACAGCTATGCCTCTAGATAAGGATAAATGGGTAAACTATATAGAAAAGGCGCCTTTCAAGGATAAGCAACGACAGCTGAATGAACACCTAAAGCGATTTGACATTGAAGAAAATGTTCAAAATTTAAAAGAAATTTATAAGCAAGGTTTAAAAAGAGAATGATCAACTATTTAAAACCCTTACTGTTTAAAGTAAGTGATTTTACTTATAAACTAAATAAAATGATTCCCAAGAAAAGGAACAGAATTGTTCTCTATTCTAACTGGGGTTTCAGAGATAATCTTAGAACCCTCTATCACTATTTAGTGGATAATGGCTATCAGGAAACATACGAAATCGTTTGTGCTTCAAATGATTTTTATCATTTAGAAAAAGAAAAGAATGTGAAGTATGTTTCTATTTATCAAGGTTTCTTTTATTTTTTAACATCTAAATATTTTTTCTATTCTTTTGGCAAGTATCCTGTAAAGCCTGCTTCAAAGCAGATGGTTGTCAACTTGTGGCATGGAATGCCCTTGAAAAAAATTGGCAATCTTGAAGTTGGCATGGAAAAGATTGACTATAATTTCTTTACAAAATTAGTCTCTTCTTCAGATTTATTTACTCCAATTATGAAAGCAGCCTTTAATGCTAAAGACGAGCAGATGCTTCTTGTTGGTAATATTCGAAATGATGAACTCTTTAAAGAGAAAGAAGAGAAGAAAATTATCTGGATGCCAACCTACCGTAATTCTAAAAACTATCATGATAGCCAAGCAGCATTGATTTTTTCATTAGAAGAAGAGGATTTTAAAAACATTGAAGAACTACTCTCAAACTATGGCTATCAACTTTATATTAAACTCCATCCTCTTGAGGAATCTCAGTTGAAATTTGAAATGAATGCTTCGACGATTCATCTATTGACAGAAGATATCATTAGTGAGCAATATGGGACTTTATATACCTTTTTAGGAACAACCAGTGCATTGATTACAGATTATTCTTCAGTATTTTTAGATTATTATTTATTAAATAGGCCAGTTGCATTTACGATTAATGATTATGAGGAATACAAGGAAAAAAGAGGCTTTGTGTTTGAAGATGTGAAGAGTTTAATGGTGGGAAGTGTCATTCGTGATTCGCATGACTTATTAGACTTTCTAGAGAATGTCATGAAATCTGAAGATCCTTATATTGACGAACGAAAAAAAGTCAATAACAAGGTAAATGCCATTCAAAAAGATTTTACAAAGACACTTTTGGATGAAATTGGATTAAGGAAATAAGGTTAGGATAAAGAATGATTAGTGTAATCGTACCTGTTTATAATGTAGAAACTTATCTGGAAGAATGTTTAGACAGCATTCAAAACCAAACCTACACAGACTTTGAAGTCCTTTTAGTCAATGATGGTTCAACAGATGGATCAAAAGCTATTTGTGAACGTTATTGTAAAGAGAATCGTCGCTTTCACTTGTTGAATCAAGAAAATCAAGGATTGAGCGCTGCACGAAATACTGGTGTAGCAGCTTCAAGAGGAGAGTTTATTGTATTTGTGGATAGTGATGACATGATTCTAGCGAACTATTTAGAAACCTTAATGCACTATATGCGTGAAGACGTAGATATTGTGGAAAGTCAGTTTACCGTATCTAACGAGGAATTTCTTGCTAAAAGTTTTAAAGAACCAAGTATTCTATTCGAAGGGAACTCTCAAGAAGCAGTAAAAATTTTCCCTAAACATGTTTTAAATGTTAATGCAGTTACAAAACTTTATAGAAGATCAATTGTTGAAGCTGTTCCTTATATAGATGGGGTGATTTTTGAAGATGTTTATTGTGGAATTGGAATGTTAAAATATATTCGAAAAATCATTAAAATTGATTATAAAGGTTATTATTATCGACAACATCAAGCTAGTATCATGCATCGAACCTTTACTCCTAAAAATCTAGATATCTTTACAGTAAGCGACCAATTGATAGACTTGTATTCCGATAGGGAAGAACTTCTTCCTTACATTGGCAGCTTCCTAGTTCATTTAGCAACCATGCATTATCAAGACTATATCCAAAAAGGAAATCCATATGCAAAAGTCTATAATCAAAAATTAGCAGAGTATGTAGCTATAACGAAGAAAAATCCTGAGGTTGCCAAAAGTTCGCGTATGATTAGACTTTATAACCTGTGTCCAAGATATTACAACACCATCCTATTTCCCTTCTATCACTCTATATGGAAATGGAAAAATGGTATTAGGGAAGACAAGTTAGAGGAATGATGAAATACAATTCAAGAGGGGAAAAGGAAAATGATTAGCTTAATCGTTCCAGTTTATAACGTGGAAGAATATCTGGAAGAATGTCTAGAAAGTATTCGAAAGCAAACCTATCAAGATATAGAAGTCATTTTAGTCAATGATGGTTCAACAGATGGCTCCCAAGCTATTTGTGAGTATTTTTGCCAAACAGATAAGCGTTTCCGATTGATCAATCAAAAAAATCAAGGTCAAAGTGTAGCCAGAAATCATGGCGTAAAAGAATCCCTTGGTGAATATATCATGTTTGTCGATAGTGATGATGTCATTAAAGCAAATATACTAGACGTATTACTATCCTATATGAAGGCGGATGTGGATTTAGTAGAATGTAGTCTTGTTCGCAATCAAGAAGAATTGCATAAAAATAAACCGATTCGAGTTATTTTCGAAGGTAATTCAACGGCAGCCATTATTAAATGTATAGCACTTAAAGAAGTGAATTATTCCCCATGTGCAAAATTATATAGAAGAGAAATTATTGAAAAAGTTCCATTTTTAGAAGGTGTTATTTACGAGGATGTTTATACAGGAATTAATTTTTTAAAAAATATTCGAAAAATGGTAGTTGTTGATTTAACTGGGTATTATTACCGATTTAGTCCGAATAGTACTATGACAACTTCTTTTAATGAGAAAAATTTAGATATTTTTAAAGTTGGAAATCAATTAATAGCATCCTTCCAAGATGATGCATATTTATTACCGTATATTGGATACTTTATGTTTTATCTAGGGGTTAGTCATTATTACAGAGATGGCATTACGAAGAAGAGTCCTTGTGTTAGTTTGTATGAGAATTTTATAAAGGAGTCTGCTTTTATTGCGAAGCAATCTCAAGAAGTTGTTCGAAAATACCGTTTACTAAGAATGTATTTCATAGCGCCAAAATATTTTTTAACGATTACTCATCCAGTGTATCAGTTTCTGTATAAAGGATGGAGTAAATTTAGAAAGTTGACTCACAAAAGACAAATGAAGGAGCTTATGAACAAAAATGATTAGTATAATCGTTCCAGTTTATAACGTGGAAGAATATCTGGAAGAATGTCTAGAAAGTATTCGAAAGCAAACCTATCAAGATATAGAAGTCATTTTAGTCAATGATGGTTCTACAGATGGCTCACAAGCGATTTGTGAGCGTTATTGCCAAATGGATAAGCGTTTCCGATTGATCAATCAAAAAAACCAAGGTCAAAGCGTAGCCAGAAATCGTGGTGTGAAAGAATCCCTTGGCGAATACATCATGTTTGTCGATAGTGATGATGTTGTAAGTCTTGGTCTGTTAGAACAACTAATGAAGTATATGTCTGATGGAATTGATATTGTAGAATGTAATATAACCGAGGATATTCATTGTTTAAATTCCGAAGGAAAAGAAATTGGTGTTAAAGAATTAGATTCAAATGAAGCCTTATATGAATGTTTTAATCATGGAGTAAGTTGGAGTCCAGTCGCAAAACTCTATCGTCGTGAAATAGTGGAGAAAGTTCCGTTTTTAGAAAATTTAATTTATGAAGATTTTTATACTGGAATCGTCTCTTTAAAATATATTCATAAAATGAGAAAAATTAACTATATTGGTTATTATTATCGATATCATACTTCTAGTACAATGAATCAGAAATATTCAGAAAAGAATCTTGATATTTTTAAAGTTGGCGAAAAATTATTAGAGGAATTTAGAGAAGATAATTGGTTACCTTATGTAGGGAATATGTTATTTTTAGTCGGTATTGGTCATTTTAAAAAGTATCGTATAAGAATTGGACATCCCTACTATCAGTTATATGTTGATGCAATTGATAACTATTTTGAAATAGCTAAGAAATCATCAGATATTTTCAATTCTAGTAAACTATTAAGATGGTATAGTTCTTCTCCGAAATATTTTTTAAGTATATTTTATCCTTTATATTTAAGATATTTAGACATTCGAAAAAAATGGAAAATTTAATAGGAGCCTATTTATGATTAGTGTCATTGTACCTGTTTATAATGTTGAAGACTATCTGGAAGAATGTTTAAATAGTATTCAACATCAAACTTATACCGATATAGAAGTGATCCTAGTCAATGATGGTTCAAGAGATGGCTCAAAAGAAATTTGTGAGCGCTATTGTCAACAAGATTCTCGTTTTCACTTAATCAATCAAGAAAATAAAGGATTAAGTGGCGCTCGTAATCGTGGTATGACTGAATCTAGAGGCGAATTTATCACTTTTGTAGACAGTGATGATGTTCTTAAAGAAGATATGTTGGAACAATTATTAAAGCACATGACTTCAGAAGAAATGGACATCGTAGAATGTTGGTATACAAATGATCAAAAAGAAATAGAAATCCCTTCTCCTGAGAATGTCAAAATTATTTTCCAAGGAAATGCCCATGAAGCATTAGTTTCTCTTTGTAAAGATAATATTGTCCGTTTGAATGCAGTTGCTAAACTTTTTCGAAGACAAGTGATTGTCAATTTTCCATTTTTAGAAGGTTTATTTTATGAAGATGTGTATGGAGGAATGGGAATCTTAAAACATATTCATAAAATGGTGAAAATCGATTATATAGGATATTATTACCGTGTACGTTCTGGTAGTATTATGAATCGCGAATTTAGTTTGAAAAATTTGGATTTGTTTACTATTTGTGATAAAGTGGAGCATTTATATGATGGAAATGCTGACTCACTCCCATACGTACATCGTCGCTTATTTCATTTAGTCTTGATGCACGTTGTCGACTATCGTATATTTGAAGGAAATCCCTATCAAGAAAAATATGTCGAGTATCTGAATCGTTACGCTAAAAGTTCAAGTCAATCATTATTAATGCGGGCCTATCGATTATTCCCTAAAAAGATTGTCTTTATTTCAAGAGTTGTTGGAGCCATTCAATGGAGATTTGAAAAATATATTGTAAAAAGATTTTGGAGAGGGTTGAAGTAGTATGAATTATTACTTAAAAGAATTTTACGCAGAAGCCAAACATGCAGGATCTAAGGCAAGATTAGATGCTGAAAAAATAATGCTAGAAGCAGGATATCAACCTTTTTCCCTAAATAATGATTCAAATCCCATCACTTTGACAAAAAATGATGTGTTAGTTCTTCAATTTCCGTTATTATGGCATACCTTAAAAAAACAAATTTTTACGAGATTTTTGAAAAATAGAACATTCAAAGCTTATTTGCTGATTCACGATATCGAGTCCCTGAGAAATAAAAAAATCAAGTCATTTACAGATTTCAAATATTCCATTATCCATTTTTTACAAAATAAAACAGTCCTTGAAAAAGTAGATGGTATTATCGCTCATAATGAAAAGATGAAAGCAGAACTTGTGCGATTAGGAATACCGGAAGAGAAGATTGTTTCCTTAGAGATATTTGACTATTTGATTCCACATTATAAAGAGAAGAAAGCTTATGAAAAAGAAACTATTTTGTTAGCTGGAAATTTCGATATTCGGAAAACAAAATACGCAAGACAATTACCCGAAAAACCAGATTTTTCTATTTATGGCATTAACTTTGAAGAGGAGAATCTTCCTCACAACGTTCATTATCAAGGTGCTTTTTCTCCTGATGAACTTTCTAATCACTTGCATGGCGGTTTTGGCTTAGTCTGGGATGGAGATAGCCCCCATACTTGTAGTGGAATGTATGGAGAGTATTTAAAGATGAATAACCCTCATAAAGCTTCTCTTTATTTAGCCTCAGGTTTTCCGATTATTGTATGGAGCCAATCTGCTTTAGCGGAGTTTGTACGAAAAAACCATTGTGGAATACTTGTTGATTCATTATTTGAAATTGCAGATTGTTTAAACTCGATTGATGAAGAAGATTTTCAAGAGCTGATTAAAAATAGTAAAAAAATTGGAGAAAAAATTCGTAGTGGGTATTTTCTAGAAACAGCTTTAGAAAAATGTGAAAGGAATTTGTAGAGTTTATGAAACTACAAATCTTACAAAAAAAAATGGCTCGCTATCGTCAAATTTTAAAATATTATGGCCTTAAACTAACATGTGTTTACTTTCTCGCACAAAAATCTGACAAGATGTTTTATGATTTTCGAAGAAAGATTCTTTTGCATTTTGTACTGAAATTAAGAAAAGAAGCTCAAATAGATGATTTGATAGATGAAAAAGAAGAAGTGACGGAATTTCCGAAAATGATTTGGACAATGTGGCAACAGGGAGAAGCTCAAATGCCTGGGACAGTCCAGACTTCAATAAAGACCATAAAAAACTTCGCCAAAAGAAATGATTGTGAATTCTATTTGTTGACGGATGAAAATCTGGCGGATTTCATCAATATTCCAAGAGACATCACCGAAAAATACAAGAAAAAAGAATTATCAGCTGCGCATTATTCAGATATTATTCGTTTTAGTCTCTTATGCCAATACGGTGGCATTTGGATGGATGCAACCTTATTTGTATCTCCCTATGCAACTTTAGAAATGTTTGAAGGGGACTTTTTTAGTTTGAATCATCCACCTATACGATCTGAACAAATAGAACGAACTGTTGGTGACTTTAAATGGGCAGGTTTCTTTCTGGCAGGAAAAAAAGGCAAGCCTTATTTTAAACATATTCGGGATTTATATCTTTACTATGTTCGTAAATATCCAGTTTTTATTCATTACCTGATGATGGATTATTTTATTTTGTCCGAATATAAGTGCAGTCCTTATTTTGAAAACTTAGTGGATAGATTACCTATTCTAGCACCAGCTGAGCGTGTTTGGTTTTTAAGAGACCATGCCCATGATCTTTTTGATGAAAAAGAATGGGAAGAAGTGTTAAAAACAACACCGATTTTAAAAACGACTTATAAAATCAAGAAAGAAGAAGTCCTTCCAGGAAGTTATCTCGATCAACTTTTACAAGGAAAATTAAAGGAATAGATGAAATACACGAAAAAAAGTAGAACCGAATTTGCCACCTTAAATACGAGTATTGCTCTGGCATTGCAACCTTTTCAAGTCCTTCTTGGCTTTATCAATCGAACTATTTTTATCAATTTACTTGGGGTAACCTATCTAGGATTAAACAATTATTTGTCTAGCTTAGTTTCTATCCTGTCTTTGGCAGAATTAGGGGTTGCTGGAGCCATGAGCTATGCACTATATGGACCCTTAGGCAGAGAAGAACATGGAAAAATCAATGCCTTTATGATTCTTTTCAAAAAATTATATAGAATCATCGGCTTTTCTATTTTTATACTGGGCGCTATACTTTCTTTATTTCTTCCTTACATGATAAAGGATTATACGGTAAATAGTGAAGTATATTTGATATTTTTTCTCTTTGTATTTAACTCAGCTTCCAGCTATTTTTTCTCCTATAAACGAACCTTGCTTTATGTCGATCAGCGTAATTATATGATGACTTTGATTGACTTTGGATTAAATACGCTTCGTGTATGCTTGCAAATCGGAATTTTATTCTTTACCAAAAATTATATCTTTTATCTATTGATCAGTATCATGATGAATTTTATAGGGAATATCATCATGTCGGGGATTGTTGATAGATTGTATGGTTACCTGTTTAAGAATGAGATAACCCCCATTAATCAGGAGGAAAAAGAAAAATTTATCCGAAATATCAAAGGAAATATAGTCGGTAGTATTGGAGAAACCATTGTTTTTCAAACAGATAGTATTCTAATGGCAAGTTTTGTCAGCTTAGCAGCTATAGGTATTTATGGGAATTATACCTATGTTTTAGGATTTATTTCACTGATTTTAAATACTATGATTAATTCAGTTGTTTCTTCCGTAGGTAACTTAGTCCATTCGGAATCTACGACAGTAGCAGATATGGTTAAATTCCTAAATAAATTCCAATTTATTGCTTTTAGCCTGATTTATTTTGCTAGCTTAGGCTATTTAATGTTCATTCATCCATTTATGACTATCTGGTTAGGTGAGAGTTTTTCATTTAATCGTACAGTTGAGATTTTGATTGTCCTTCATTTTTTCCTAACTTTTTATAGAAGACCGATTCTAACGTTGATTTCAGTCTATGGCTTAAGTTATGAGCAAAATAAAAAAGTTATCGTCGAGATTTTATTAAATATTTCCCTTTCACTCTACTTTTTAGTGATTTTAGATTTAGGGGTATCTGGAATTTTATTGGGTACGATTTGTTCAACAGTCTTGACCTGTACATGGTATGAACCCTATAGCGCCTTTAAGTATGGATTGAAAGCTTCCTCAAAGGACTTTTTTAAAACATTGTTACAAGATTTCACTGTCGCAGGGATAAGCTTTCTACTTTTGAGTTTACTGGATAACTTACTCTTAACTCAGCTAGATTTTATTTTTGGTTTGATCATCAAAATCGTCCTTTATTTGACAGTGTTAGGTAGCTACGTTTTCCTATTTAGAAATCATGAAGGTGGTAGACAAATCATTTTGATGATTCAAAAAGTATTAAAGTTAAAAAAATAAGGAGAAATCCATGAAAAGAATATTGGTTTGTGGTCTGGTTCCAGATGTTGGTGGCTTGGAAAAAATTGTGGTAGATTTTTATAATCATATCGATACCTCTGAATTTGAACTGGAATTTTTACTACAAGGTTCTGAAGATGTTGAATTTAGTGAGCATTTTAAAAAGCTTTGCCGCAATCCTCTAGTCGTTCATAGAATCCCCAAGTTAAGACCTCATATCCAGCAAGCCTTAAAAGAATGGAATGAGTTTTTTAAGAAAAATGCCCATCGATATGATATTGTATGGTCCAATCAAAATGGCTTGACACATTTAGAATTTTTAAAATTGGCAAAGAAATATGGGATAGAAAAAAGAATCGTTCATGGGCATTGTGCGACAGCAGATAAATTTTATCGCTTTGTTCATCCAGTAAATCGTCTTTTTGTCGGCAAATATGCGACCGATTTTTGGGCTTGCGGAACAGAAGCGTTGAACCATTTTTATCATGGAAAAGAAAGAGAAAAAGCACTAGTTATTCATAATGCCATTGAAGTTGAGAAATTTTTATATGATCAAGAAATTCAATCCCAACTTCGAAAGGAGTATCAGATCCCTGAAAATTGTTTGGTCATTGGGCAAGTGTCCCGTTTATATGAAAAACAAAAAAATCAAAGTTTTTGTGTTAAGGTCTTTTCTGAAATCGTCAAAAAAGAACCAAATTCTCGTCTAGTATTTATTGGAAGAGGAGATACTGCGTTTTTAGAAAATATGGCAAAAGAATATGGTGTCGAAGACAAAGTCATTTTTACAGGCTTGACCACTAATGTCGGAAAAATGCTAAATTTATTAGATGTGTTCTTCTTCCCATCTAATTTTGAAGGATTGCCAATTGTACTCATTGAAGCGCAAGCAAATGGATTACCTGTTGTAACAGCAAATCATCTACCAGATGCAAGAATACTAGATAACTACGATAACAGCCTGTCTTTAAAAGATTCTCTTGAAAAATGGGCGGATAAAATTTTATCAGTCAGAGATCATCGAGAGCTTGATACAGAAAAGGTGAAACAGCTGATAGATAAAAATGGCTACGAGATCGAATCTGCAACCAGACAGTTGGAAAAGTTATTTGATGAGTGATTAAAAGTTGATGGAGAGGACATGAATGTCTTCTCTAATTTTATTTCTATCAGATTATCACACGTTAGTTTCATAAATAAAATTATGGCTAGGCTATTTTAATAGTACTTCTAAAAGCTATTTTATCAGCAGAATAATTAACTTAATTACAAGGGAATACAACTAAGTTTATATTTAATAATCTCATGGATTAGAGATGGCTATTTGTCGGAGGTTAATATATCAAAAAATGAGATTGCATTCAATTTTTCTTAATAAAGTAGCTTTTCTAGACAAAAGCTTATGCAAAAAAGAGTAATTTATGATAGAATATAAGGCAAGAAAGAAAACGTTTTTACAATTTTTTCAACCCGAAGGAGATATATTATGGCTACTATTCAATGGTTTCCTGGTCACATGTCTAAAGCGCGTCGACAGGTGCAGGAAAATTTAAAATTTGTTGATTTTGTAACGATTTTGGTGGATGCTCGTTTACCTCTATCTAGTCAAAATCCTATGTTGACAAAGATTGTTGGTGATAAACCAAAACTCTTGATTTTAAACAAGGCGGACTTGGCTGATCCAGCAATGACCAAGGAATGGCGTCAGTATTTTGAATCACAGGGAATCCAGACGCTGGCTATCAACTCCAAAGAGCAAGTGACTGTAAAAGTTGTAACAGACGCGGCTAAAAAGCTCATGGCTGATAAGATTGCTCGTCAGAAGGAACGTGGTATCAAGATTGAAACCTTGCGTACCATGATTATTGGGATTCCAAACGCTGGTAAATCAACTCTCATGAACCGTTTAGCTGGTAAGAAGATTGCCGTTGTCGGCAACAAACCAGGTGTTACCAAGGGGCAACAATGGCTTAAAACCAACAAAGACTTGGAAATCTTAGATACGCCAGGGATTCTTTGGCCTAAATTTGAGGATGAAACTGTTGCACTGAAACTGGCCTTGACTGGAGCTATCAAAGACCAGTTGCTTCCTATGGATGAGGTGACCATTTTTGGTATCAATTATTTCAAAGAACATTATCCAGAAAAGCTGGCTGAACGCTTCAAACAAATGAAAATTGAAGAAGAAGCGCCTGTTATTATTATGGATATGACCCGTGCTCTCGGTTTCCGTGACGACTATGATCGTTTTTACAGTCTCTTCGTGAAGGAAGTCCGCGATGGCAAACTCGGTAACTATACCTTAGATACATTGGAAGACCTCGATGGCGACGATTAAAGAAATCAAAGAACTCCTTGCAACAGTCAAGGAGTTAGAAAGCCCTATTTTTTTAGAACTTGAAAAGGATAATCGCTCTGGAGTTCAAAAGGAAATCAGCAAGCGTAAAAAAGCCATTCAGGCAGAATTGGATGAGGATCTTCGTTTGGAATCCATGCTTTCCTACGAAAAAGAACTTTTCAATCAAGGGTTGACCTTGATAGCAGGTGTTGATGAAGTCGGCCGCGGTCCTCTAGCTGGGCCTGTAGTTGCTGCAGCCGTCATCTTACCTAAAAATTGTAAGATTAGAGGTCTCAACGACAGCAAGAAAATTCCTAAAAAGAAACATCTGGAAATTTTCCAAGCCGTTCAAAACCAAGCCTTGTCAATCGGAATCGGTATCATGGATAATCAGGTCATTGACCAAGTCAATATCTATGAAGCAACCAAACTGGCTATGCAGGAAGCAATCTCCCAGCTCAGTCCGCAACCTGAACACCTCTTAATTGATGCCATGAAACTGGAGTTGCCCATTTCACAAACATCTATCATCAAAGGAGATGCCAATTCCCTCTCGATTGCAGCGGCTTCAATAGTAGCCAAGGTGACACGTGATGAATTGATGAAGGAATACGACCAGCGGTTCCCTGGCTATGATTTTGCTACTAATGCAGGATATGGAACTGCTAAACACCTAGAAGGACTTGAAAAATTAGGAGTTACCCCGATTCACCGAATCAGTTTTGAACCAGTTAAATCACTGGTTTCAGGAGAAAAAGAAAGTTAAGTTAGAAGGAATGATTATGGAGGAACAGTCAGAAACACTCAGTTCCAAGAAAGAATTTGCCTTTGCCTCAAGCACCATACTATCCCAAGTTGGACGAGGAATCATTGTGGGACTCGTTGTCGGGCTCATCGTCGGATCCTTTCGGTTTTCAATCGAAAAAGGCTTCCACCTGATACAAGGACTTTATCAAGAACAAGCGCACTTAGTGCGCAATCTTTTTATCATTGGTCTATTTTATTTAATAGTTTGTTGGCTCAGTGCGAAATTAACTCGATCAGAAAAAGATATCAAGGGTTCAGGAATTCCTCAAGTCGAAGCCGAATTAAAGGGACTCATGACCCTCAACTGGTGGGGCGTACTTTGGAAAAAATATATTTTAGGAATTCTTGCTATTGCTAGCGGTCTTATGCTGGGGCGTGAAGGACCAAGCATTCAACTCGGAGCGGTCGGCGGTAAAGGAATTGCCAAATGGCTCAAATCCAGTCCAGTAGAGGAACGTTCCCTAATTGCGAGTGGAGCTGCCGCTGGTCTAGCTGCAGCCTTTAATGCACCAATTGCAGGTCTTCTCTTTGTCGTAGAAGAAGTCTATCATCACTTTTCTCGCTTTTTCTGGGTATCTACTCTCGCAGCTAGTCTCGTAGCAAACTTTGTCTCACTACTCATATTTGGTCTAACGCCAGTGCTAGACATGCCTGATAATATCCCTCTCATGACCTTGGATCAGTATTGGATTTACCTCCTTATGGGAATTTTTCTAGGACTTTCCGGTTTTGTCTATGAGAAAGCTGTATTGAACGTCGGAAGAGTGTATGATTGGCTTGGTCAAAAAATCCGTTTGGATAGAGCTTATTATCCAATTCTGGCCTTCATTCTCATCATACCAGTCGGAATCTTCTTACCCCAAATCCTTGGTGGTGGAAATCAGCTTGTTCTTTCCCTAACTGAGCAAGATTATAGTTTCCAAGTTCTATTAGCTTACTTTTTGATTCGCTTTGTTTGGAGCATGATTAGTTATGGAAGTGGTCTTCCAGGAGGAATTTTCCTACCAATTTTAGCGCTTGGTTCCTTGCTTGGAGCCCTAGTTGGAGTCATTTGTGTCAATCTTGGACTTGTCAGTCAAGAGCAATTCCCTATATTTGTCATTCTAGGAATGAGTGGTTATTTTGGAGCAATATCCAAGGCTCCCTTAACTGCTATGATACTCGTAACTGAGATGGTAGGAGATATTCGCAACCTCATGCCACTCGGACTGGTAACCCTAGTTGCCTACATCATCATGGATCTGCTCAAAGGTGCGCCAGTCTATGAGGCTATGTTGGAAAAAATGCTACCTGAAGAAGCGTCAGATGAAGGAGAAGTCACACTTATTGAAATTCCTGTATCAGACAAAATCGCTGGAAAACAGGTTCATGAACTCAACTTACCACATAACGTACTCATCACCACCCAAGTCCATAATGGCAAGAGCCAAACAGTTAACGGCTCAACCAGAATGTATCTCGGAGATATGATTCATCTAGTGATTCCAAAAAGTGAAATTGGAAAAGTCAAGGATTTGTTGTTGTAGGATATTTTTACATAATTTATGTTATGTAAAATGAATTTCTTAATTAAATATATTGGAAAACCGATTCTCAGCAATGAGATCGGTTATTTTTTACAGATAAGATATTTCACATACAAATAATTGAACTTTGGTAAAAATAAGACTATAACCAAGTTAGAAATGATAAAGCATAAAGCTAGAAAGGAGTTTACTGTATCAAATCTGTACAGTAAGATTAAAATCATGAAAAAGACAACAAACAATAGCAATTATACAATGTATTTTGTATCTCATAGCTCCTTATATAGCTCTTCAGTTATGTAGAATGAACAGAAGTATCGTTACTGATAATCTCTTTTTTATTTTCCTTATTCTGTTGACCATTTCATTCTGGTTTAGTATTTGGAAACTAGAAAAAGCACTAGATAATGATTCACAATAGTACAACTCCAAAAAAACTGGAATTTTGGTACTTTTTGATAACGTACGTTTTTAGCTATTTTTGTACAAAACTGGAAATTTTTGTACTTTTCCCTAGACAGTGGATAAACCCTTGATACGACTGAGTTTAAGGCGTAATGTACACTCTCTAAAAAATGTACTTTATAATCGAAATGTACTTTATTTTAAGGCTGGATAAAGTACATTTTTTAATTTAGAAACTTAGATGCGTAATGTACAAAAAACAGCCCCTTTTAACCCCTTGCAAGCCTACAAACATTGATTTAATAAGGTTTTGAATTTCACTTTTGTTACAGTGTACATTTGAAAAAATTCCAGTTTTTACTTTGATAAGGTACATTTTAGGCAATTTTGGACGAAAAAAATTTTTTTAGTTATAAATCCGGTCTAAGTCTTTTTTAAAAAGCTCTATGACATCTTTCCGAAAAACTATAATTTTCTTGAAAAATAAATAAGTCTATGCTATACTACTAGTAGACTTATTTATGGAGAAAATACATGAAACGTGAGATTTTACTGGAACGAATCGACAAACTAAAACAAATCATGCCCTGGTATGTTCTTGAATACTACCAATCTAAGCTTGCTGTTCCTTACAGTTTTACAACCTTGTACGAATACCTCAAGGAATATGATCGATTTTTCAGCTGGGTTTTAGAGTCTGGTATCTCAAATGCCGATAAAATATCTGATATTTCTTTATCTGTCTTGGAAAATATGTCTAAGAAAGACATGGAATCCTTTATCCTTTACCTACGTGAACGTCCTTTGCTGAATGCTAATACAACCAAGCAAGGAGTTTCTCAGACAACCATCAATCGGACTTTGTCAGCACTTTCTAGTCTTTAC
Organism: Streptococcus mitis; assembly: GCF_047465045.1. Classification (GTDB taxonomy): domain Bacteria; phylum Bacillota; class Bacilli; order Lactobacillales; family Streptococcaceae; genus Streptococcus; species Streptococcus mitis_DT. The sequence goes on along the minus strand of NZ_JASHAR010000001.1, from coordinate 188,858 downwards.
AAATATCTGACCGAGGAGGTTGAAAACGATCAGGGAGAGCCTTATTTTTATCGTAATGTAATGAAGAAAGTTTCAACAAAGAAAAAGAAAGAAACGCTTGCTGCAAGAGCTGAAAACATCAAGCAAAAACTCTTTTTAGGTGATGAAACAGAAGGTTTTCTAACTTATATTGACCAAGAGTATCCACAACAACTTTCAAATCGCGCTCTCTCATCATTCAACAAAAACAAAGAACGTGATTTGGCCATTATTGCCCTTCTCTTGGCATCTGGTGTCCGCTTGTCTGAAGCTGTTAATCTGGATATAAGGGATCTCAATCTAAAAATGATGGTTATCGATGTCACTCGAAAAGGTGGCAAACGTGATTCGGTCAATGTCGCTGCTTTTGCTAAGCCTTATTTAGAGAATTATCTTGCTATTCGAAATCAACGCTATAAGACGGAAAAGACGGATACAGCCCTCTTTTTAACACTCTATAGAGGTGTTCCTAATCGTATCGATGCTTCCAGCGTGGAAAAGATGGTCGCTAAGTACTCTGAGGACTTCAAAGTACGTGTAACTCCCCACAAACTGCGCCATACCCTAGCAACTAGGCTCTATGATGCGACTAAATCGCAAGTTTTGGTCAGCCATCAGCTAGGACATGCCAGTACACAAGTCACTGACCTCTATACCCATATCGTTAATGATGAACAAAAAAATGCCTTGGATAGTTTATGATTTTACGTAATATAACTTATGTAAAATATATGTCAAGAAAAGAAGCTGCTAAAAATAAGCAACTTCTTTTTCTTTATATCTGATACCAGTAAAGTAGCGTGGAATATCAATTGTTTCTATATTTTTGAAATTCTCATTTGCCTACTACTAATTTAACTATAGCAAAAATAATGCAGATAAGGAAGGATATTTTTGCTTGCAGAAATTCTAAAAATCAAGCTTTTCTGGATTCAAATCTCTTCATAATCACAGTTAAACGCCAACGGTAGAGAACCCCACTCACAATTAGACTAATAATCAAGCCGATCCAGTAAGAATAAGCTCCAAAATCTGTTAGAGAGTCGAATACCATAGCTACTGGGAGTGTCACCCCCCAATAGCCAACCAAACCAAGGTAAAAAGGAATAACGGTATCCTTATACCCCCGCAAAATTCCCTGAAGCGGTGCCGCAAAGGTATCTGCTAACTGGAAAAAAAGACTATAAGTCAAAAAGCGCGCTGTCAAATCGATAAATTCTGGGTCGTTACCATAAAGACTGGCCACATTTCCTCTAAAAATGTAAAGGAAAGATAAGGTGAAGGCCGCAAAAATGAGGGCGGTCCCTCTTCCTAAACCAATATAGGTTTTCGCATCATCAAATCGCTTGGCTCCTACTTCATAGGAAACGACAATAGCCATAGCCGATGAGATACTCATAGGAAAGGCGTACATAAGACTTGAAAAGTTCATGGCTGACTGGTGACTAGCGATAATCAAGGACGAGAACTTAGCCATAATCAAGCCAACCACGGAAAAGATAGCCACTTCGGCAAAGACAGTTCCCCCTATAGGAAGACCTAAGCGAACTCCTTCCTTGATTTTATCCATATTAAGCGGAATGCGTTTCTCAAAATGCAAGGATTTGAGCTTCTCCTGTTTAAATAAAACCAGAACAGAAATTCCCAACAAGACCCAGTAGGCCAAAGAAGTCCCTAAACCAGCACCAGCCCCTCCCAGTTCTGGAACACCAGAGGCCCCGTAAATCAAAAGATAGTTAAATCCACTATTGAGAGGAAGTAACAAAAGCATGAGATACATGGAAAGTTTGGTCAAGCCCAGCGAATCCAGCAAGGAACGAATGACACTAAAGAGCAACAAGGGGATAATTCCGATAGATAAAAACCAGAGATAGCGAACCGCTACTGCAGCCACTGGTGCTTCTAGTCCGATATGATTCAAGATTGGTGGTGCCAAGAAAAGTACCATCCCCAGCAAGACCACAGATAGGCACAAGGCCAAATAGATGAACTGGTAAAAATCGGATGCAACTTCTTCCTTTTTGCCTCGACCAAGATGGTGCCCAATGATGGGCACCAAGGCCGATACAATCCCTGTTAGAAAGGTAAAGAAAGGATTCCAGATACTGGTTGCCATAGACACACCAGCCAAGTCCATAGTATTGTATTGACCTGTCATAGTCGTATCAACAAAGGAGGCAGAATAATTGGCAAATTGATAAATCAGGATAGGGAAAAATATCTTTAAAAATAAGATAAACTTGTCTTTAAAATGATGGGTTTGGTACATATAGGCTCTCTATTCTTTTTGTTTACAGAGCAGACTCCCACCTAGTTTTGATAGACAATTTGTCCCTTACAGATGGTATATTTAACCTGCCCTTTTAAAGTTTCACCGATGAATGGTGAATTAGCTGCTTTGGAAGCAAAATGGGAGTCCACAAGGCGGTCAGCATTAGCATCAAAAATAGTAATATCCGCTGGACCATTCTCAGCCAAGTAACCTGCTTCAAAGTTATAAAGCTTGGCTGGGTTATAGGTCATCTTTTCGAGTAATTCCATCAGGCTTAACTCACCAGCTTCTACCAAATAGGTCAAGCCGAGAGAAAGAGATGTTTCCAAACCTGTCATACCAGATGGCGCTTTGGTAATATCCTCGACATTTTTTTCATCCGCATGGTGAGGCGCGTGGTCTGTCGCGATAACTGTGATGACACCTGACTTGAGACCTTCGATAACAGCACGACGGTCTGATTCCAAACGAAGCGGCGGATTCATCTTAGCATTGCTACCTTGAGTCAAAAGAAGTGCTTCTGTCTTAGAAAAATGCTGCGGCGCTACTTCTGCTGTTACTTGCGCACCTAGCCCTTGAGCAAACTCAACTACTTTGACACTTTCTTCCTTAGACAAATGCTGAATATGGACATGAGCCTTAGTTGCATAGGCAATCATGACATCACGCGCCATCATAGCATACTCAGCTACCCCAGTCGCACCACAGATATGGAAATGTTCTTTAGCGATATTTTCATTAAAGCCAAGAATACCGTTCAAACCTGGATCTTCCTCATGAAGACTAATAAAGGTATTAAGCTTTTTAGCTTTCTCCATGGCTTCCTTGACAACTTTACTGCTCTCAAGCGGAATACCGTCATCAGAAAAACCAACAGCTCCAGCTGCTAAGAGTGCCTTAAAGTCAGTCAAATCTTGCCCATTAAAATCCTTAGTAATGGTCGCAACCGTCTTAACATTAATCTTCTCTTTGGCAGCTGACTGGAGAACTTCTTGCAAGGTCTCCACGTCCGAAATGGTTGGACTAGTATTAGCCATCATGACAACCGTTGTAAAACCACCTGCGGCGGCTGCTAAGGCACCAGTATGAATATCTTCTTTATGAGTTTGTCCCGGTTCACGGAAATGAACATGAATATCGACCAAGCCAGGAGCAACCACAAGACCAGTAGCATCAATGATCTCTGCTCCTTCTTCCGTGATCTCAGACGCAATTTTGACAATTTTCCCATCTTGGACCAAGACATCACACACTTGATCTAAACCAGACTTGGGATCCATAACACGACCATTTTTGATTAGTAGCATCTGCTTTCTCCTTTATTCATAGAAATCAACTTGGGTATCCAACAATTTATCCCTATCATAGACAAACTTGGCTGAAAAGAAGGGTTTATCCTCTAAAAGCCACTCAACAAAGGTATGATCCCCTTCCCAAGTCGGCTTGCTCAAAACCTCATCATAGGGAACCCATTCTAAGGTTCCTTCATTGCAGTCAATCAAGTCGCCCTCAAACTCCGTCACCTTAAAAACATAGGTGTACCAGTCTAAATCTGGTGTAAATTCAGGAAAAGTGATGACACCTTTTAGAACTGGCTTGGCTTTGAGCCCTGTTTCCTCAAGGATTTCACGCGCTGCGCATTCCTGAGGCGTCTCTCCTCTCTCTAGCTTACCACCCACACCAATCCATTTCCCTTCATGGACATCATTGGGTTTCTTATTACGATGGAGCATAAGCAATTCTTTCCCGTTATCAATGTAGCAAATCGTCGCTAACTGAGGCATATTTTCTCCTTATCTAAGCCAATCGATTGGCTCTTGTCCTGTCTCTTTTAAGAATGCATTAGCCTTGGAAAAAGGCTTAGAACCCCAAAATCCTCTGTAAACCGACAAGGGACTGGGATGGGCTGATTCGATAATCAAGTGATGAGGATTGGTAACCAAGGCCTTCTTCTTGCGTGCATAAGCTCCCCAGAGTACAAAAACGACTGGTCTATCTAGTTGATTGACCACCTGAATCACAGCATCAGTAAAAGGCTCCCATATCTGACCAGCATGACCATTGGCCTGACCAGCAGGAACCGTCAAACAAGCATTGAGAAGTAAGACTCCTTGCTCAGCCCAAGCTGTCAAATCATGAGATTTCTTGACCCCAATATCATCTGACAATTCTTTCAATATATTTTGCAAGGATGGTGGAGCAGGGATAGAGTCAGGTACAGAAAAACTCAAGCCCTGCGCTTGACCTGGCCCGTGATAGGGATCTTGCCCTAGAATCACCACCTTCACTTCTTCAAGCGGTGTTGTCAAGAGAGCCTGAAAAACCTTTTCCTTAGGTGGATAAATAGTCCCCTGAGCATAGACCTGCTCCATAAACTGATTGATTTTACCAAAATAACCCTCAGGTAATTGCGCCTTAATCAAAGCATGCCAAGACGAGTGTTCCATAGCCAACTCCTTCATTTTTACTGCCTCTATTATAGCAAAAAGTGGCTATTGAAACCACTTTTTACAGTTTATCTAGGAGATCTAGAAGAGCTTGATAAGACTCAACTTCATAAGTCGGCTGGGCTTGTGTGTGATTTTCGAGGTGATGAGGATTGTACCAGATAGTGTCAATCCCAGCATTATTGCCACCTTGAATGTCGGCGGTTAGAGAATCTCCAATCATCAGCGTCTTTTCTTTGCTAAAAACTTCAATCTGCTGACCAATTTTTTCATAAAAGAGAGCATCCGGTTTTTGTGTTTGTAGCTGTTCAGAGATAAAAACTTGATTGAAATAAGGTGCCAGACCCGATTGAGCCAAGCGCCCTGTCTGAATGGCAGTAATACCATTTGTCGCAGCATATAAGTCATAATCACGCTCGATGAGGCTATCTAAAAGTTCATGAGCACCTGAAAAAGCTTGCCCTTGCTGGGATAGGTAAAACTGGTAACGTTGGGCTAGAAAACTACCGTCTTTTTCCTGTCCAAAGTGAGCAAATAAACGAGAAAAGCGCGTGTTAACCAGCTCTTGTTTACTAATTTTCTTTTGCTCCAAGTCCTTCCAGAGAGCCTTGTTCATAGGAACATAATAGTCCTTATAAGCCTGAATATCCGCAACTCCTTCTTCTTTTAGAAGTTGGGTCAAAGCCACATCCTCAGCAGCATCAAAATCAAGAAGAGTGTGGTCAAGGTCGAAGAGTAGAAATTTATAGGACAATTTGAGAGTTTTCCTTTCTAGGATAAACAACTTTCACTTCAGCCAGTTGTTTAATGTAAAAACTTAAAAGTGATATAGTATCACAAAGAATAATCGTTCCAATTGATTAACTAATTCATACTATTCTAGTCAAGTTTATTTTTATTATAGAAAAATCTTCTATAAATTCGAGCAATAGTTAAAATACCTACAAATATGACTCCCAAAATAGATAATACTATTTTCAAAAAACTCATTTCAGAGCCTATTACATAGATATGAAAAAGAGGGGCTAGTCCTACACATAGAGACAATAGATAACTACTAAATCTTATCTCACCAATTCCTGCAAAAAAATGTTTCATTTTAAATATCCCAATTTTACCTTTCATCTTTATAATCCACTAACAAATCTATTGACTTCTCATTTTTTTGAATAATCTTGACAGCAAATTTACTCCACTTAATGCCACTAAAACTTCAATGGGCAAAAAATAGTAATCCCATATCAAATGAGAAATCAGCAATGTTAGAAATAGTATACAGTCAATATAACTATTCTGAAAATACTCTGTAATTACATAATACAGATATACCACAACCATCAAAATTAAAACAACCATCATAATACTATTATCCTGTCCTTCTCACTAACGCTATTTCCAAAATTTAATTTTTTTATGACTTAGTAACGCAATTCCAATTAGTAATACACCTAATATAAATAAAAGTATTTCCCAAAATTTATTCTCAGTTTTAATAAGAGGAATAAGATACATGCTGACTAATATGGAACTTGCTCCTATAATAGCAAATATTATTCTGGCTTTATCACTTAGTTTAAACATATTTAATTCCCCATAAAATAAGCAAGGGCTACGTTTACTGTAACATTCCCCCGTCTTTATGTAGAGATAATCCCCCATCAAGACACCTCATTTCTTCTTACTCAATAGCAGCATAATTATTTGGTGATACGAGTTTCATAAGATTTCTCCTCTTTAACGTTGCATGGTTAGGATAGTTCTCCAATAAGTAATCGTCGACTGCGTTTAAAGCACTTTGTTACCTAGATAAGATATCCTTTCTCTACCTGATTTGATTTTAAAGAGAACTAAGATTTAATCATATTTATCTTATTTCTTATTTTTAAATAATTCATACTCTTTTTCTCTGATAAAGGGAAGTGAGAAATTAGAAAAAATTAGTAGAATTGAAAATAGGTATCCATCTTTTTGCATTGCTAAAACATAGCCTAAAAATAAATAGACAATCAAATCTAGTACAAAAAGAGAAAATATCCTCCTTTTCATCATCTCACTTGAATTAAAGATTCTGTTTAATAGAATCTTTATCGTAGTATCTACACAAATTTTTATCAAAAAGATAAGAGTCAATACATGATTATCAACTGTACCATGAAGAATAAATGGAAATATAGTTAATATAAAACTAGAAATCTCTAAATATTTTATCCAAGGAGATTGAGACATCTTACTTTTAAACTGACTGATTTTCCTATACTCACTAGCTAATCTAGTATCAAAATCTTTACCAATTTTATTAAAGATTAAAAACTCCAGGATAAAATTACTTATTAATACGATATAAGTAGAAACGTTTCCTGGGAAAAATTTATTGATTAAAATTGGAAAACTCATTAACAGAATCGAGTTTATAGCCAAACAAATGGATACTATTTTATTCTTCACAGAGTATATAGGTAACGATACTATTGAATAGAGAAATGCTAAAAAAATAAGCAAGATATACTTAGTGCTGCTAATTAGCGGCGCCCTTAATGATAAAAAAAGATAGGCACCCCATACGATGATATGCGCTTTACGAATCGACTCTAGATTACTCATCTACCTACTCCTAATATGTAAAAGGAATCCATTTTTAGCTCACATTCTCATTCCAACAAGTCATAAACGTTTCATGATATTTCCTTCTTTTACATTAGGTAAAGTTGAAATACATTTTTTGCAAGTGAAAATATTATTATTATTTGAAAACCCCAAATATCTATCCCTCTTCTAGACCTAAACCAAGTCAGATTAAAGATACAAATATAATGGTAAGGCTTTCTTTTACTTTAGACTACCATAAAACAAGGAATCTTTCAACAAAATTCATTGGCAAACTACTATTCTAGAAGATTGACAGTTCAAATCTTTCAGAATAGAACAATTCTATCTATCGAATACCCTAACTTCATAAATATCCATGTAATTCTAGATCTAGAATTCCTATAAACTAAATGTTTTCGTACTATTCTAAGCCATTGATAACCTTAAATGTTAATTTTTGAAGAACTCTAAAGCTAGAATTACTCTAAACAAGGAAAACTAAGATATTCGAAACTTAGAAAAACACATACACACATCAACTACTACACTTACAATTCTTCTGATGTGCTTTGAGTTTTTTCAGAGCCCAATCATAATGACTGGAGGTGCTACTGATAAAGTAGGAACCTAGACTTGTCCCTCCTGTCCACTTATAGACACCTTTGGTAAAGAGTTCGTCATTGCTAAAAACTTCTATCAACTCTAAAACCTCTTTATGCGATTGCTCTAATAGTCTAGTCGCTTCTTCTAAAGAAGTTTTCTGGTGCTTCTTCCAAAAAGCATCATTCATTTGTCCATAAGTTTTCCAATTATAAGACTCAGGGAGAAAAGGTCTTTCGTGACCTTCTTGATTAGAATGGACCCAAGTCAAAAGTAACTGCTGCCATTCATAAAGATGAATCAGGACATCTCTTAGATTCTTATCCCTTTTCCAGTGAGCTTCTTTTTTCTTTGAGTCTCTTGAAAAATCAAATGGAGTCTGTAGCTCATCTTCACTTAGTTGGGAGATGAAACGATTGAGCTTTTCATAGTTTTCCTTAGAGGCCAGCATTAGCTCCTCTTTTGTTTTTGGTCTAGGCACAGGAGTACTCCCTTCATATCTCTAGTTATTATTAGAAATTTTTTATCCTTTAAATCTCTATAACTTATCCTTTAATTTCTCAACAAAGAGATAGGCTGCCGGACAGGTCAAAGTATTCTTAATCGTCAAATGGTTGATTTGATGGATCTTTTTGCGATCTGTATGGGGGAACTCTCGACAGGCCTTTGGACGAACTTCATAGATGGAACAGAGATTATCTCCTCCTAGAAAGGGACAAGGCATGGATTTAAAAACCTTATCACCATCTTCATCTACCTGCAAAAACTCTGCTTCAAAAGCAGGTAATTTCATCTTAAAGTACTTTGCGATTCGTGTAATATCCGCTTCTTTAAAGTCAGGCCCCAATGTCTTGCAACAGTTGGCACAGGCCGTACAATCAATCTCCTCAAAGACTTCTTGGTGAATCTGTTGGGCTATCTTATCTAGATTTTTTGGTGGCTTTTTCTTTAAATTGGCTAAAACTTTACGGTGCTCCTTTTGCTTTTGCAAGGCTAGCTGATGGTAATACTCAATATCAATTTCTTTAGACATAATTTCTTTCTAATTCAAGCATTTTTGTCTATTATACCATAAACACTGCCCCTTTTATGCCCCTCGAAAACAAAAATAGCCCTTCGGATAAAATCCGAGGGGCTAGAAACGTTGTTAAATCAACGATTATTTTTTAAGGTTATCTACCTATAACAAAGTACCCCAAAAATGCACAATTTAAAAGAGTTTATTTTGTCTAATATAGTAAAAGTGACAAGGTACAAACAAGTAGGGTATTTTTGAAGGGTAACAAAAAAGGTAATAAAATTGACGAGTTCAGCAGGCAAGGGAAAAGGCATCTTTTTTGATGCCTTTTACTATTAAAAATAATCATTAATCCTATCTTCAAACCAATTTCTTTTTCTAGCTCTAGATAGCTCCATGTAAAGCGAAAATTCTCCGATTGTGAATACACTATATAAGCAAATTATAAATTTCTCTAACCAATTCATTTCTTCAATGTACTGTTTAAAGCAAATATAACAATAATGTTCTTGTAACGGCTCTAATGCTTTTACTCGTTCAATATCATTATCAGCATATTTTTCATTTATTTCATGATAACGTTTTGAAAAATAAGGATCATGTTCAATTTCGTCATAAAATATTGCCATTGCAAGATCTAACGAACTAATATAATACCCCTCTATCAGTGCTCGTCTAGAAAAAACAATTAATGCTATGAATGCAGCTATTAAAGCGAGCACCCCTCCGACCATATCCCAAAATTCAGAGGCATAAAAATTTCCAGAGATTAGATAGTTAAAGCCAAAAAGAATAACCACAAAAAGAATTATCCAAAATAAACCTTTAGCGATAAAATCCGTTCCAAATGATCTACGTTCCCATTTTTGCTTAATCTTCAAGTTTATCTCCTTTTTTTGAAGTTTATTATATTTTATCATACAATCAACTAGATATCTACCAACTCATGATATGCTCCCATATTGGGTAAAGGTACAACACTAAAATACAAATCAGAATATATCTCAAACCATTTATTCAGCTTGTTATAGGCTGGCGACTGACTAACAAATAATATCCGTTGACAAGCTCCGATAACATTCATGTGATTATACACATAGACCTCTTTAATGGCCGTTAAAATATCGTCTTCACTTGTCTGTACCCTAATATCTGTTATCTGTTTAATCGTAGCGTATTTTTTATAAGCAAGCAGATCTTGCTTTTTAGCAGCATCAAACATTTTACGCTCAAGAACACTATACTTAGGATTTTCTTTATCTCTCATAAAATACCACTTGAGCCATAAAATTTTTTCTCTGTGAATTACTGAAATACGCTCAATTTTCTTCTTTGGCATGATTACCTCCTAAATTGTCAAGTTTTATCAAGTTTTCATTGTGTCATATATTGAAAAACGCCAACATTTGCTAATATAACCTTTCAACATTTCTCAACAAAAGTTAGGAATTTCTTTTGTTCGTCCATTGTTCAAGTTATCATCCCAACATTTCCCAACATTTTTTCATCTATTACCTCCAAATAAAATAAAGGGGTTGCCAGCCCCTCTATTTGTTTAAATACTCATCCAAACGACGGTCAAGCTCAGGGGCATCTGAATTTACTACCATTTCAGTTGTTACAGCTTGGATTTTATCGCCGTTGATAAGCAAACTGTAATGACAATATGAAAGTTGCTGCTTAAAGAATAAGATTAGACTTTCTAGCGCCTGCTCTGCATTGAATAATTTCAAGTTGATAGCGATTTCTGGATATTGTTCAGCAATTGACCAAAGTTTTTTAATAGCAAGAGGTTTGTTCTTGTATTTTTCAAAATAACCTAGCAATTCATCCTCTGTCATCTTCATGCTAGCTAACAAAGTCAGCTCTGCCACGTCATCAGCTGTTACGCTGAGTTCTTTTTCTTTTAATGCCTCTAGCTCTAGCTCATGCTGTTTTTCAATTTCTGCATGAATTTTATTATAGGTGTCCCTAGAATAAGTGTCCCCCTCTAACTTATAAGCCTCTAGCTGGTCTTTAGCGTATTTTTCGCCTATCATACCATTTTGTAACTGTTTATGTAATTCCTCTTGTTTAGCAATGTAGCCAGTCATGTACCCATGCTTTTTCTTGCCAAAGGCCTTAATATCATCCTTGATTGTTGTAAATGTCATGTTATCCTCCTTACGACAAAATAAAAGAGGTATGACAAAAGAGCGTTAAACTCAATTATCATACCTCTGGTTTTTCCAGTCAGTATTTATTAACAATGTCCTCCAGTGGTCACTTCCTTATAAACTAACTGCCCATCTTGAGCTTTTAGCTTAATACTGCCATGATCTGGAATTTCAATGTACTTTATTATACCATTTTTTGAGTATAAAACAAAGCCTTTCTCCATCGTTTCTAATAATTTATTATCCTTGTTTTCAGTCATGAATTTCTCCTTTATTTCGATTTATTATAATTTGAATATCCCTAGTCTATTGATTTGACTAGGTTTTTAAGGTTCGTGTTATAAAATACTACCCTTTTTGTGTACCTAATAGTTGTTTTTCGTCATTGATTAAATTACCATGCTTGATTAGTTTGGCCGAGGAAAGCATAGTAATTTTTTTAAGAGGGTGATTTCTCACCCCAGGAAAAGTGTCTAGTTTTGTTTAGGTTTGTAAGAAAATTACTTCAGTTTAACTGCTTTACTTTGTTTTTTAACTGATTAATTGAGTATCGCTTATCCTTGATCGTGAATGACTTGAAAAAGTTACCCTCTAGGCCAGTTCTAACACGGCTGGCCACTCGCTCACTATACAAGCTAACAATCTCTGAGCTGCTTAGATTGGTAGTAATAATGGTTTTATCTCGGTTACTGAGAATATCAAAAATAAACTCTTCTTCCCAGACTGATTTACCTTTACTACTAGCGTTGTCCGATTTTATACCTAAATCATCAAGTACCAGGTAATCAACCTCTTTCAGCATTCTTGAGTAGTGCCCCTCTAGACTAGTAGGAGAGTTAAAGCTCTCTCTAACTCGCCTAAGGATTTCTGTTAGATTGACAAATAGCACGCTCTTAGGCTCTCCTTTGGCCTTGTAGCCCTCGTTTATGGCTTTAGCAATAGCTACGCTCAAATGGCTCTTTCCTATCCCTGTAGATCCTGTAAATAGGGTATTCCCTGTCATACCATCCAGGTATTTCTTTACTTGCCCTCTAGCAAACTCCAGTAGTTGCTTTTCCTCGGCTGTCTCAGCTATGAAATTCTCAAAGCTAGCCTCTTTAAGCTCTCTAGGGATCGTACTGTCTCGCATAAGCACATTATAGGTTTTTAGGTAAATCTCAGCGTTTAGACTGTTATTAACTCCCTCTTGCTCTTGCCTATCAATTTGCTCCTGACAACATTCAGGGCAAAACTCTTGTATACTTCGTTCCTTACTGCCTCTTATCGGTGTTGATATTTGCCAATAATTGACCTTGTGAACCTCACATACCTTTTCACTAATTTTTCTGTTGTTATATTGCTCAAATTTATTTTCCATTGCTCACCCTCCTAAAATGGGTTTTCTTCTGTTCGTGTTTTCAACCATTCTTCACGGCTAATAGGTTCTGATTGTTTAGGAGATTGTTTCCTAGCCTCACGCGCTGCAAAGCTATTTCTAACAAGTTCTACCGTCAATAAATTGTCCTGTTTCCAACGGTTAAGGATTGCCTTGATGTATGCAAAGTTTGCTTTACCCTGACTGACAGCCTCTTTTAACGCCTCATGAATAAGCTCTGGGCTAAAATCTTCTAGCATATACTGCAATTCTTGAATCTGTAACGGTGACAATGCTTTACCTGTCTCAGCTTCAAAAGATTTATAGAGATTTACAAAGTCTTGATTGATGGTAGTGGGAGTGGGTGATTGCTCTTTATCTACTTCTACTCTTTCTCTATCTCTTCTCTTTTCTTCTCTACTCTTCTCTACGTGACCATCTTGTGACAAAGTCACGGCAAGATGGGACTTTGTCGCGTTTTTAGGTTCTTTTTCTCTTGCTCGTTGCCTCTCTTTTCTTACAGCTGATTGAGTTTTTGAGCCTATTCGCTGTACTGCACCAGGTAATGAAACCTCCTCCTCTGATATTTCAACCAGTAACCCTTTACGTTTTAGAAAATCAAATACTGCACTAACATCATCTATAGACTCATCAATATCAAAAGCAAGCTCTGATACAAAATCATCTTCAATACTTTCAAAATACAAAGAGCCATTATTTTTTAAGCTTTTCAATAATAACTTTAGATAGATAGTGGTATATACATAGCCTGCTGCCATTCGTTTCAAAGCCTTCATTTCTTTCTGCTCAAAAAAATCATGCTCCATTTTCAACCACCAATAACGCTTTTCTTCTGCCAAGTCTACTCCTCCCCTGTCGCTAAATATTGCATTCCGTCTAGGTATTCAATTTCAACCAATTTCAAATGATTTTCTATATCAGCCACACACTCTAACGCTCCTATAAATTCCTCATTTTCTAAGATATTTTTCAATCTTTCAATAGCCAAAATTGCTCCATCGTGGCTTTTAATAAACTCTACTAGTTTCATCTGCTTTACCTCAAAATTGTTCTACTACTTGATTAGTTTTAATACTCTCTTATGATTATCTGTTAAACTCATTCAATGCCTCCCCATACATTGACTCCTGCAAGCTGAATATATCGCCCGTAGCAAGGGTTTAAATCCTCGCTAGGTGTTTCTATCATCTGTTTGCTTTCTCGCTCAATATGAGCGCTTTTTTTGCGGTCTCGGTGGTTTAAATAAAGTAGCAAGCCGATCAATACCACCATAAAGATTACCGACTGTGTATTGGTTAAATCTAATTCATTCATGTTAACCCTCCTCATGAATCATCATGCCACGGGTGTACTCAATCGAACTTGTCCATAAGTCCAAGAGATTCTTTTTACCTCGTTTTTTCTTGGCAATATCAACTGCCAAAAGTTCCCATACATAATTTAATAATTGACTTTGATCCATAGGATAGTCATTCTCTTTAGTTATTTCCGCTAGATAAGCGTTTAAGAAAAGAAATCCATCAAATCTAGAAACTTGTTTTATAAAATCAGTGTTGCCCCAATAATTTCCATAAAATGACCGTTCTTTTTGCTCTAGTTCTCCTATTACCTCAGCAACTACTCTCTGTTTCATCCTTTCCGTCTGTTCCTTAAGCGTTTGCTGTTGTTCATGGTATTCTGTGCTGGTCAGTTCATTGTAGACATCATCCAAGTCATTCAATACCCTACTGATCGCTCTTTTAGCTATGATATTTCTAACCCCTGTAAGACTTCCTTGTATTTCTTCTAAATCTGTTGAAATAGCTTCTAATTTATCTGCTAACATGTTTTTACCTCTGTTTCTTTGTTGGTGTGATTTTTTAGCTTATTTTTTTACTTCTAAACATCATTGTCTTAATTTCCTGATAACTCATTTTTAATTCAATCATGGCTATTGCCATATCTTCAAATGCCTGATACTGCTCCAGCTCCTCACTAGTCAAGCTATCGATACCGTTATAGCCCCCACGCTCTTCTCTTAACTGCTTAGCGTTCATGTCTGTTACTGCCTTTAGTAGCAAGTTGTTCATGGTGCTATGCGCGTGCTTTGGTGCATTAGGCCATGTTTCTATACTGTCATGCAAGGTTTTTCTTTTCGGCTTTTCTAGCGCTCTCTGAAGACGAAATTTAGAAAGTTCCTCACGCATTTCAAAGAATGCTTTGACTAGATTTAGTTTGAATTGCCGTACTGTTTCGGTATTCTTTAGATAAGTGATCAGCAAAGTAGCCTGTTGCTCGTTCAGAATATAGGATTTTTTAGGTTGTCCTCTAGTATCTAATTTATGGATTTTAAATCCAAGTATTCCCAACTCTTCAAAGTCAGCCTTATTTTCTCTTATTAAGCGCGTGATAGTGTGGTGTTGTACTTCAGCACATTCAGCGATGATCTCGCTTGTGGTGTACGGCTCTTTCTTACCGTCCATATAGACTAGTTCCATTACGGTTCTACCTCCTGTATAAATCTGGTCAGCATGCTTTTTAATTGCCTCCTCTAGCCTCTTATTTAGCCTCTACAACGGCTTTGGCTAGTGTGTTAATATTATTTACCACTTGTCTCTATAAACGTGTTAGAGGCCTTTATAACGGCTTGTATCGCTGTCTCTATATCCTCCGTGGAATAGTAGCTTTGTTTTCTAGTACCATTCAAGATTTGTTTAACTCATTTCTTGAAAGAAATAAAATTACATCTTCTTCATCCTTGGCATCTGCTTTATCTGAGACAAATAGAATGTCAATGCCTGGTAGATAAAACCCATCGTCTATTTGTTTAGTTGGTTTGAAAGTAACAATTTTCATTTCATAACTCCTATTTTATTGCTAAAAATAAATACACATCTGACGGACGATAGAATACTTTCTTAGCTCCATCCATCGGGGTCTGATAACGTTTAAGGCCAAGATTCTCCCAGTTATCAAGGGTTGTAGCACTTATACCTAGCAGATCCATTAATTCTTTACGAGAAATTAAATCTAACTTACTAGATCGTTGTTTTTCTAGCTCAACTAAAGTTTCAAGAGTCTGTTTAAGAAGCTGTAAACCCTGTAACTGTATTTCTTTAGACAGAATTTCCATTTATATCCTCCATTTTTCCTTTTTATAAATTATGTTGTCTTTCTCCTCTAATTTTGATAAAATAAAAGGAGACTATTTACAAAGGGGGTTGTCCCTTTGCTAAATACCTAACAAAACCACGCGCCTTGCCTTTGCTTGAGTTTTGTTATTTTTCCTTAGCCGTGTACGTTGGTTTGGTCGCCTGTACGCGGCTTTTTACTTACTTTAAATTTCTTCTACTAGCCAAGTCATCACGCTTTCATAGATACGCTTAGGGGCATCATAGTTTCCATTCTCAACTTTGGTTAGAGTTTGAGATTTAATTCCCAACTGCTCCGATACCGCTTTTTTGGTTAGCTGTAATCTTGCACGCTTGATACGTACTTTTTCAGCAAGAGATAAAGTTATAAGCATTGGTTTCACCTCCTTTTTCTCCATTTTTGGAGAATTTTTATTTTACAAAGTCATTTTATCTCCTTTTTTGGCATTTGTCAACAAAAAACTCCTTTTTTTCTCCATTTTTGGCATTTTGTGTTATAATCTCTTTAGAAAGGATGTATAAGATGAATAGAATTAAGCAATTACGAAAAGAAAATAATCTTACTCAAAGAGAACTTGCTAATGAAACTAAAATCCCTTATAGAACCATACAACGTTGGGAGAATGGAGAAACTGATATAAAATCCGATGCTGCTCAGGTACTTGCTGACTATTTTGGAGTATCAATTCCTCACTTACTAGGTTATAGCGATTTGATAACCGATACAGATAGTGATACTAAAGCAATGGCGTACACATACTTATTAACTTTTGTAGATGAAGAACAAATTATTGAATTTGAAAAAGAGTTCATTCGTGCAAACGATAATAGTGATACTTTTGGTGATTTAGGTAGTGGTGAAAAGGCGTTGGAAAAATACTATCAAGCATTATGCTATTTAGTTCCTCCTTATAGGGATATATTGGCTAGGTATGCCTTTTTGCCACTAGATGAAAAAAAATCAATCTATAATATTATCGTTGGTTTAAGTAATAACTCATCAAAAGAAAATAAATAACTTTAAACATCATGTATAAATACCTAACAAAACCACGCGCCTTGCCTGCTGATGGAAAGAAAGGTACAAATACATGAATATCAAAGAGAAAATCAAAAAGAATGGCCAAAGAGTTTATTATGCTAGTGTTTATCTAGGTGTTGACCAACTAACGGGCAAAAAAGCCCGTACAACTGTTACAGCAACCACTAAAAAGGGAGTTAAAGTAAAAGCGCGTGATGCGATCAATACTTTTGCTGCTAATGGCTATACAGTTAAAGACAAGCCGACAATTACAACATACAATGAGCTTGTAAAAGTTTGGTGGGATAGTTACAAGAATACAGTTAAGCCAAATACTCGCCAATCTATGGATGGATTGGTTAGAGTGCATTTATCGCCTGTATTTGGCGATTACAAGCTATCTAAACTCACTACGCCTATTCTTCAACAGCAAGTAAACAAATGGGCTGACAAGGCAAATAAAGGCGAAAAAGGAGCATTTGCTAACTACTCCTTGCTCCATAACATTAATAAGCGTATTTTGAAATATGGCGTAGCTATCCAGGTAATACAATACAACCCAGCTAATGATGTCATCGTTCCACGCAAACAGCAAAAAGAAAAGGCTGCTGTCAAATACTTAGACAACAAAGAATTAAAACAGTTTCTGAATTATTTAGATACTCTGGATCAATCAAATTATGAAAACCTATTTGATGTTGTCCTGTATAAGACTTTACTGGCCACTGGTTGCCGTATTAGTGAGGCTCTGGCTCTTGAATGGTCTGATATTGACCTAGAAAGCGGTGTTATCAGTATCAATAAGACATTAAACCGCTATCAAGAAATTAATTCGCCTAAATCAAACGCTGGTTATCGTGATATACCAATAGACAAAGCTACCCTACTTTTACTTAAACAATACAAGAATCGTCAACAAATTCAGTCTTGGAAATTAGGTCGTACTGAAACGGTCGTATTCTCTGTATTTACAGAAAAATATGCTTATGCTTGCAACTTACGCAAACGCCTAAATAAGCATTTTGAGAATGCTGGTGTAACGAATGTATCATTCCACGGTTTCCGCCATACACATACCACTATGATGTTATACGCTCAGACTAGCCCTAAAGATGTCCAATACAGATTGGGACACTCTAACTTATTAGTGACTGAAAATGTATACTGGCATACAAACCAAGAAAACGCAAAAAAAGCTGTCTCAAATTATGAAACAGCCATCAATAATTTATAAAGGGTGTCACGATCAGTGACTACCCTCTTACTATACTTAAAATTACTATCGGGTAACTAAAAGGGTAGTAAAATAAGAAAAAGCACTAAGGGAAAGCGCCCCAAAGTGCTTATTTTAAAGGCTTTACGCCATCTAATCTAGAAATTAGATTATTTTTTCAAGTTGTAGAATGATTTCAATCCACGGTATTCTGCTACTTCACCAAGTTGGTCTTCGATGCGAAGCAATTGGTTGTATTTAGCGATACGGTCTGTACGTGAAAGTGAACCTGTTTTGATTTGTCCTGCGTTAGTTGCAACTGCGATGTCAGCGATTGTTGAATCTTCAGTTTCACCTGAACGGTGTGATACAACGGCAGTGTAACCAGCTTCTTTCGCCATTTCGATAGCGTCGAATGTTTCAGTAAGAGTACCGATTTGGTTAACTTTGATAAGGATTGAGTTAGCAGCACCTTCTGCAATACCTTTTTCAAGGTAAGAAGTGTTTGTTACGAAGAAGTCGTCACCAACCAATTGAACTTTACCACCAAGACGTTCAGTAAGAGCTTTCCAACCGTCCCAGTCATTTTCATCCATACCATCTTCGATAGTGATGATTGGGTATTTGTTTACCAATTCTTCAAGGTAATCGATTTGTTCTGCAGCAGTACGTACAGCTGCTCCTTCACCTTCGAATTTAGTGTAGTCGTAAACTTTACGTTCTTTATCGTAGAATTCTGATGAAGCACAGTCAAATCCGATAAATACGTCTTTACCAGGAACATACCCAGCAGCTTCGATAGCAGCAAGGATAGTTTCAACTCCGTCTTCAGTTCCTTCAAAACGAGGAGCAAATCCACCTTCGTCACCTACGGCTGTTTCCAAACCACGAGATTTAAGGATTTTCTTAAGAGCATGGAAGATTTCAGCACCCCAACGAAGAGCTTCTTTGAATGATGGCGCACCAGCAGGTACGATCATGAATTCTTGGAAAGCGATTGGAGCGTCAGAGTGAGAACCACCGTTGATGATGTTCATCATTGGAGTTGGAAGAACTTTAGTGTTGAATCCACCTAGGTAGCTGTAAAGTGGGATTTCAAGGTAGTCAGCAGCAGCACGAGCTACAGCGATAGACACACCAAGGATTGCGTTTGCACCCAATTTACCTTTGTTAGGAGTACCGTCAAGAGCGATCATAGCACGGTCGATAGCTTGTTGATCACGTACATCGTAGCCAATGATAGCTTCAGCAATGATGTTGTTTACGTTGTCAACAGCTTTTTGTGTACCAAGACCACCGTAACGAGATTTGTCACCGTCGCGAAGTTCAACTGCTTCGTGTTCACCAGTAGAAGCTCCTGATGGAACCATACCACGTCCGAAAGCACCTGATTCAGTGTAAACTTCTACTTCAAGTGTTGGGTTACCGCGTGAGTCTAGGACTTCGCGAGCGTAAACATCAGTAATAATTGACATTTTTTACTCTCCTTATGAGTTAAATTTTTTACACCTCTATAATACCTTAAAACCCCTCCTTTTTCAAGAAAAAACGTTATCTTTGTGCAAATTTTCCTTAACTTTATAAAGTAATCGCTTTCTTTTGTCTGTTTTATTCTAACTTTTATGATATACTGTTTTCATGACAGATTTATCAAAACAATTACTTGAAAAAGCTCATGGTGGGCCAAAATTAAATCCGGATGAGCAAAGACGCTATCTTGGTACTTTTGAGGAAAGAGTTCTTGGATATGCAGATATTGACACAGCAAATAGCCCTCAGTTAGAAAAAGGTTTTTTATCTATTTTAGAAAATCTTCAGGAAAAAGCAGAGCCACTATTTGTGAAGATTTCACCAACTATCGAATTTGACAAACAAGTTTTCTACTTAAAAGAAGCAAAAGAAACTGATAGTCAAGCTACCATTGTATCTGAAGAGCATACTTCTTCTCCTTTTGGCCTGATTATCCACACCAATGCACCAGTTCAAGTAGAAGAAAAGAATCTTCGACTTGCTTTTGCAAAACTTTGGGAAGGTAAAAAGGAAGAACCAGCCAAAACATCCTTATGGAAGAAATGGTTTGGCTAAACATTGCGCATACTTAATAAACGCCCAATATTGGCAGCCGTGCGCTCCAAATAGAGACTGGCATTTTTCAAACTATCTTCTAGAGGTCCGCTTTTCTCTGAAATAGAAAAGGCAGCTTGGATATTTTCAAATGGTAGAGAAGGTAAATCTTCAGCAAGACTACCACAAATAGCAATGACAGGAACTCCGACAGGGGTTCTTTTTGCAACACCTATAGGGGCTTTACCTGCTAAACTTTGACGATCTAGCCTTCCTTCTCCTACAACAACCAAGTCAGCATGTGAAACTTTCTTATCAAAGTTGATTAAGTTCAAGCAGGTATCAATTCCAGATACGATATTTGCCCGAGCAAAGGCACACAAACCGCCAGCAAGACCTCCACCAGCTCCTGCTCCTTTAATTTCCAATGTTGCAGGTAAGATTTTTTCATAAAAATCTTGTATTGCCTGATCTACGACTGCAAACATAGTAGGATGTAGGCCTTTTTGCTTGCCAAAAGTGTAAGTCGCACCTTGATGACCACATAAAGGACTTACGACATCTGCTAAAATACGAATTTGAACATCTTCAGGAATTTCATAGCGATTTTCTGTTGAAACAGAAGCTAAGTTTAATAAGGACTGACCGCATGCAGGCAATACATTTCCATCCTTGTCATAAAATTGATACCCCAATCCAGCAGCAATACCAATACCGCCATCATTACTGGCCGTGCCACCAACGCCGATATAGATTTCTTTAATCCCTTGAGCAATGAGATGACGAATCAACTCTCCAATACCACAAGTTTGGATTTGAAGTGGATTTCGTTTCTCTATCGGAATTTTTCCAAAGCCAACAAAATCCGAAACTTCAAATAGTGCCAGTTGACTTTTTTGAAAATAGCGCATGGCTTCTTTTTGTCCAAAAGCTCCTGTCACTTGGATCCATTTTTCTTCAAGGTCAAGAGAATGTCGAATGGAATCTACTGTACCTTCTCCCCCATCACCAACAGGGCAGAGGAGACATTCTACATCTGCTATCGATTGTTGGAAGCCTCTTTTTATTGCTTCAGCTACCTGTTGAGCTGTCAAGCTTTCCTTAAATGAATCTGGTGCAATTACAATCTTCATATTTCACCTCATTCTAAACAGTCAATCAAGGGAAGAACTTCTAAAAAATCCCTCTTGTCAACATGGTTTGGTATTTCTTGTTTCAGTACTTCTTTGGCACAAAAAGCAATTCCCAGTCCTGCCGACTTCAACATTAATAAGTCATTAGCCCCGTCACCGATTGCAACAGTTCTTTCTTGAGGAAGTTTTAGTTCCTCTCTCCATTTTTCCAGAGTCTCTTTTTTGATCTCGGGATTGATAATTTGTCCAACTAATTTTCCTGCTAAAAGACCATCTTTGATTTCAAGTTGGTTGGCAGAGAAATAGGCAACTCCAAGAGATTTTGCTAATCTCTCAACTATTGGAGTAAAACCACCGGACACCAGACCTACTAGGATTCCATTCTTTTGGAGAATGGAAATAAATTTCTGTGCATTTGGCGATAGATGAATAGACTTGAAGACTTTATCAAAGACCGAAATAGGAAGGCCTTCCAAGAAGGACACTCTGTCTCGTAAACTGCTTTCAAAGTTCAACTCTCCTCGCATTGCCCGACTTGTAATCTGCGAAATTTCCTCCTCACGACCTGCCTCTCTACCCAAAAGATCAATCATTTCTTCTAGGATTAAGGTTCCATCAACATCCATAACACACAAACCTTTTACTTGAGACATCAGTTCTCCTCTCTAAATAGCCCAAAAATCGTATGAAGTCATCATACGATTTTATCTATTAATTAACTAAACTATGGTACAAGTCAAGGTATGACCTGCAGGCTGTATCCCATGAGAAATCACACTCCATAGCTTGTTTTTGTAGACTTCTCCAAACATCAGGATGCTTTCTATACAAGTCCAAAGCTGTTTGGAAAGTCCAATTCAACCAGTAAGGAGATAGATTGTCAAAGCTAAAGCCAGTACCGCTTCCTTCAATTGGATTAAAGGCTTTAACGGTATCTCGCAACCCACCAACTTCATGGACCAATGGCAAGGTTCCGTAACGCATAGCCATCATTTGAGACAAACCACATGGTTCAAAACGACTTGGCATAAGGAAGAGGTCACAAGCAGCGTAGATTTCTTGAGCTAGTTTGACATCAAAAGTGATATTTGCTGATAGCTTGTCTGGGTAGATTTGAGCAAACCATGAGAAAGCTCCTTCAAAGGCTGGATCTCCAGTTCCCAAAAGAACAATCTGAATATCATTTTGCAAGATATGGTGCAAACTTTCCACCACCACATCAAAACCTTTTTGACGTGTCAAACGAGAAACAATTCCCACCAGTAGAACATCAGTCCTAACGGGTAAGCCAACTCTTTCTTGCAATTTTGCCTTATTCTGGGCCTTCCCAGACAAATCTTCCTGATTAAAATGATAGTCTAAAAGGGCATCCGTCTGAGGATTATAAAGGTCAGCATCAATCCCATTTACGATACCAGAGACCTTACCAGACTCCATTCGAAGAATCTGATCCAAGTTACATCCAAACTGACTAGTCATAATTTCATGAGCATAGCTAGGCGAAACGGTTGAAACACGATCCGCATAGAGAATACCAGCCTTCATCCAGTTCAGACAGTTATTCCAGCGAAGGGTACCATCAGCATAACGCTCAAAGCCAACTCCAAACAAATCCCATAACATTCCTTCTGAAAATTGTCCTTGGAATTCTAAATTATGAATGGTTAAAACAGTTTTAATTCCTTGATAGGCTTGAATCCAACGGTATTTTTCCTTTAACAAGAAAGGTATCATGGCTGTATGGTAGTCATGAACATGGAGAAGGTCAGGGATAAAGTCAATCCTTTCCATAGCCTCAATGGCAGCCAGTTGGAAGAAAGCGAAGCGTTCCCCATCGTCAAAATCACCGTAAACATGGCCACGGAAGAAATAATATTGGTTGTCAATAAAGTAGAAGGTTACACCGTTTAAGACGGTTTTCTTAATCCCACAGTACTGTCTGCGCCAACCGACGCTCACCTCAAAATGAAGAACATCTTCAATCTGATTTCCAAATTTAGCCTCTACCATGTCATAGTAGGGTAAAATCACTGCAACTTCGTGCCCAGCTTTTACCAGTGATTTTGGAAGAGCGCCAATGACGTCTCCCAAACCACCTGTTTTTGAAAAGGGTGCACCCTCTGCTGCTACAAATAAAATTTTCATGAATGAATATCCTCTGTTACTTTAGCACCTTTCTTAACGACGACTGGATGTTCTGCAGTTCCACGGATCACTACTCCATCCGCAACTTCAACACCCTTGTCCAATATAGCGTATTCTACCTGAGCACCTTCTCCAATAACAACACGAGGGAATAAGATGCTATCTTTAACCAAGCTATCCTTATGGACATGAATATTACGTGATAAAACAGAATTAGCCACTTGACCTTCAACAATACTACCAGAAGCAAACTGAGAAGTACTTACCTTAGATGTATTGGCATAGTAAGTTGGCTCTTCGTTTTTGACCTTTGTATAAATCTTTTGGTTTGGTGAGAAGAGAGAATAGAACTTTTGCGATTCAAGCATATCGATATTCGCTTTATAATAAGACTCTACAGAATGAATGTTGGCTAGGTAGCCTGTGTACTCGTAGGCAAAAGCCCCTTCTTTTGCAGCCAAATCCCGTAAAACATAGCGCAACTTCTCTGGATGTTCTTTCTTAGCCTCTTCTTCTAAGCGTTCAATCAACCAAGGGGTATCAACGACAAAGATATCTGTCGACATATTGTAAACTTCATCTGATGATTTACTATCAAAGAGTTTATGAGAACGAACATGGTCTGTTTCATCCACTTCCAAGATTGCGTTTACTTCTGAAATGTCTTTCTTAGCTAGTTTTTTATAAACTACAGTGATAGGCCCTTTTGTTGTACTATGTAGATGGAAAACTTGGTTCAAATCAATATTAATCAAAACATCACAGTTGAGTGAAACTGTTTGGTTTGAGCCAGAACGTTTCAAGTAAGTAAGAAGTTGTTGGTAGTATTCTTTTCCAACTGTACTACTTTCCACACGAGTATTGTAAATACCTAGATAATAGTGGCTAAGAAGAGTTGACAAGCCCCACTCACGTCCTGAACGGATATGGTCAAAGACTGAGCTGATATTGTCTTGTTGGAAAATACCAAAAATACTACGGACACCAGCATTAGCAAGACTTGAAAGCGGGAAGTCAATCAAGCGATATTTACCACCAAATGGCAAACTAGCTACTGGACGGTGGTCTGTCAGTGTTGACATATCATGAAAACCAACTGTGTTTCCTAAAATGGCAGAATATTTATCAATCTTCATCTGTTGCTACCCCCACTACTTCATCATATCCTACAACTTGTACTTCTTCTGTTCCATCAATTTCGACACCATCAGAAATAACTGCACCTTCACCAATAATGGCACGTTTGATTTTAGCTCCCTGACCGACAATTGCACCACTCATGATAACTGAATCTACTACTTCTGCCCCTTCGCGAACTTGCGCACCTGTTGAGAGGATAGAATGTTTAACAGTTCCATCTACGAAACAGCCATCGACAACCAAGGAATCTTCCACATGAGCATTTGCCCCAAGGAAGTTTGGTGGTGAAATTAAGTTTCTTGAGTAAATCTTCCATTGACGGTTACGGCTATCCAAGGCATTTTCTGGTGAAATATATTCCATGTTAGCTTCCCAAAGTGACTCAATAGTACCAACATCTTTCCAGTAGCCATTAAACTCATATGCATAGACACTTTCACCTGACTCAAGGTAATTTGGAATGACATTCTTACCGAAGTCTGACATATCGACATTGCTCTTTTCAGCAGTAACAAGCATATTGCGCAGACGTTGCCAATCAAAAATGTAAATTCCCATAGAAGCTTTTGTAGATTTAGGTTGAGCTGGTTTTTCTTCAAATTCAACAATGCGGTTATTGGCATCTGTGTTCATAATACCAAAACGGCTAGCTTCCTTAAGAGGAACATCAAGAACTGCTACTGTCAAACTAGCATTGTTATCCTTGTGTGACTGGAGCATATCATCATAGTCCATTTTATAGATGTGGTCCCCAGATAGAATCAAAACATACTCAGGATTGACACTGTCGATATAATCGATATTTTGGTAAATAGCGTGACTAGTCCCTTCGAACCAACGATTTCCTTCACTTGCAGAATAAGGTTGAAGAATAGAGACACCAGAATTGATACCATCTAGTCCCCAGCTTGAACCATTCCCGATATGGTTGTTGAGAGCAAGTGGTTGGTACTGTGTAATGACTCCAACATTGTTGATGCCTGAGTTGGCACAGTTTGAAAGAGCAAAGTCAATGATACGGTAGCGCCCACCAAATTGCACAGCTGGTTTTGCAATGCTTTGAGTGAGTTTACCGAGACGAGTTCCTTGCCCACCAGCAAGAATCAAAGCTAACATTTCATTCTTCATTTTCTACTCCTTTTTGGTTTTTACTTGTGACGGTTTTAGTAGGTTTTAAGCGACGTTTGATTTTCCAAACACTTGCTCCCATAGCCGGTAGGGTAAAGGTCAAGGTCTGCTCATAATCTTTCCATAGTCCTTCTTGCGTTTGCACAGTTTGATTATGTTCTTTCCAAACGCCTCCCCACTCTTCTAACTCAGTATTCCAGACTTCTTCGTAAATCCCTGCAACAGGAAGTCCGATTGTAAAATCTTTTCGTTCAACTGGTGCCATGTTAAAGACGCAGACTAGCATATCGTCCTTCTTACCCTTACGGATGAAAGAAAGAACACTCTGGTCTCGATTATCCGCATCAATGATTTCAATACCATCATAGCTGGTATCGATTTCCCACAAACAGCGATGATCTTTGTAAAACTGGTTTAGCTGAGAAGTGAAATACTTCATCTTCGCATTCATTGGATCTTCTAGGTTTGACCATTCCAACTGTTCTTCAGATTTCCATTCTAGGAATTGCCCATATTCACTACCCATGAAAAGCAATTTTTTACCTGGGTGACAAATTTGGTAAGTGTAGAGATTGCGCAAGCCTGCGAATTGATTGTAGCGATCTCCCCACATCTTATGCATCATACTCTTCTTACCGTGAACCACTTCATCGTGCGAGAATGGTAGGAGATAGTTTTCCTTGAAGACATACATAAAGCTGAAAGTCACCAGATTAAAGTCATATTTACGGTAAATCGGATCTTCTTCGTAGAATCGGAGGATATCATTCATCCAGCCCATATTCCACTTGTAGTCAAATCCTAGACCATCTGAATCCTTAGTGTCAGTAATCTGAGTAGCTGATGAACTTTCTTCTGCAATCATCATCACATCTGGATGAACTAGTTTAATCACATCATTCAAGCGTTGAAGGAAATAATATCCCTCATAGTTGAGATTGCCACCATCTTTATTAGGTGTCCATGGAGCATCATCGTAGTCTAAATAGAGTATATTGCTGACAGCATCCACACGAATACCATCTAGATGGTAAAAGTCAATCCAAAACTTAATACTAGAAATCAAGAAGGACTGGACTTCATTTTTTCCAAGGTCAAAATTGAGAGCGCCCCAACCATAGTTATGAGCCTTATTATGGTCTTGGTACTCAAAAGTCGGTGTCCCGTCATAATAAGCTAAGGCATCATCATTAATGGTGAAATGACCAGGTACCCAGTCTACAATAACCCCAATATTGTTTAAGTGACATTCCTCAACAAAATCTTGAAATTCTTCAGGACGACCATAGGCATGCTCTAGAGCAAAGTAACCCATAAGCTGATAGCCCCAACTCAAACCTAGTGGGTGAGACATCAAAGGCATAAACTCAATGTGAGTATAGTTCATCTCAACCAAGTAAGGAATGAGTTCATCTTTCAATTGAGAAAAACTATAGGGGCTGCCATCAGGATTTCTCTTCCAAGAGCCAGCATGAGCCTCGTAAATATTGACAGGACGCTCTTCAAAGCTCAAGCGTTTTCTACGGGCTAGCCAGAGACCATCCTTCCATTTCTTTTCTGGAATCTCTGTTAAAATAGCCCCAGTACCAGGTCGTGCCTCATACCTTACAGCCAAAGGGTCAATCTTCATCAACTGATGACCGTTTGATCGTGTGATATGATACTTATAAATTTGGCCTTCTTGAGCAAGAGTGGTAAAGACTTCCCAGATCCCAAATTCATTTCGTTCCATTGGAATTTGATTTTCAACCCAATTGGTGAAATCCCCTACCAAGTGAACAGCCTGAGCATTAGGCGCCCACACACGAAAAGTATAGCCATACTCTCCATTTTTTTCTTCCCTATGAGCTCCCAGATAGTGCTGGAGGTGAAAATTTTCACCTGTCATAAAGGTTTTTAAAGCATTATTCTTATCCATACACCCTCCTAATTCTGTAAGCGTTTTCTATAGATTTATTATACTACCTTTTTAGGGAAGATTCAAGTAAATTACGGAATTTGCAAAAAAATCTTTTGAAAGTCTTCAACAAATTCACTGATGTGTTCACTTGTAAATCAAGAAATTTTCAGAAACGCTTTGAAAACGAATTGTTTTTTAATAATACTATCACAAAGTTCGTTATTTAGCTAACAAAAAATATAATTTTAAGTAAAAAAATAAATCAGGAAACGAATCTCCTGATTTTACATTTCATTTCACATCAAAAACAATGGATTTGACATTTGTCATCGCTTCAATACTATATTTAATTCCTTGCACTCCAGCGCCAGAACCTTTGACACCAAGGAATGGGAAATTATCTGGACCACGCTGGGTTTTATTATTTATATGAACTGTACCCACTTCAAGTTTTTCAGCAATTTCAAATGCTTTTTTGAAATCATTTGTAAAGACTGAGGATTGAAGGCCGAATTCAGATTCGTTGGCAAAGGCAATGGCTTCCTCTACACTAGCCACACGGATAATTGGTAAAACAGGACCAAATGGCTCTTCCCATGCCACTTTCATATCTTTTGTAACTTGGTCAAAAAGCACTGGCCATAGAAGATTGCCTTCGCGTTTGATTGGTGTAAGAGCCTGAGCACCTTTTTCTTGTGCATCATCAATCAAGCCCCAAATAAAGTCTGCTGAAGCATTGTCGATAACTGGTGTGATATCAGCATTGTCGAATGGATCGCCAACTGTTAATTTAGTAACCTCTGCTTGAAGCAAAGCAGCTAGTGTATCTGCTACACTTTCGATAACAATAACACGTTTAATGGCTGTGCAACGTTGACCTGAATAGCTAAAGGCACCCGCAACAATTTGCTTGGCAGCATGTTCCAAATCTGCATCTTCTAGTACTAAGGCTGCATCTTTCCCACCAAGCTCCAACATGATTGGACGCATACCAGCTAAACGACCAATACGTTCTCCGATAGGAGTTGAACCTGTAAAGTTGATGAAGTTGACTTCTTTGTGTTCAATGATATAATCCCCAATTTCTGAACCACGACCCGTAATGGTATTGAAAACACCAGCCGGAATCCCTGCTTCTTCAAACGCTTTAGCCAACAAGAGCCCAGAAATAGAACCTTGTGTTGGTGGCTTAAACATGACTACATTCCCTGCAATCAAGGCAGGTGCAATTTTAGAAGCAGATAAATTAACTGGATAATTAAAGGGAGCGATAGCCAGCACGACACCAACTGGCTCGCGACGAACAACGGCCAATTTATTTTTACTTGCTGCTTCAAAACCGCCACCTTCCATTGCTTGTCCAGTGATACGGAGACCTTCTTCAGCAGCATAGCGAATCAAGTCTGCGGTACGCACCACTTCTCCAATAGCTGCTTTAATTCCCTTTGCCACTTCTTTGGCAAGTATAGTCCCAATTTCTTCCTTATCACGCTCTAAAATAGCTGCTGTTTTGTGCAAATAAGCCGCGCGTTCAACTGCTGATAAAGCTCGCCACGCAGGCAAAGCTGCACGCGCAGCTTTCATAGCCTCATCTACTTCTGCCTGAGTCATAGCTGGAACAGTCCCTAATTCTTCTTGATTGATTGGTGAATAAATCGTAATTTCTTGTTCAGCTGATTTCCATTTTCCATTTACTAAATTCTGATATCTTGTCAAATTCTCATCCTCCTGAAAATGATTAAGACATATTTTACCAAATTTTCAGAAAATCACAACACTTTTTGCAAGTTTTTTGAGATTATTTTCACAAACTTGATTTTTCAAAGTATACCCAATAAAAATAAAAAAATCAGACTAGGAATCTAGCTCGGTCAAGGCGAAACTGATATACTTTGAAGAAATTTTCGAAGAGCATAAATTAGTACTATAATAAAATGAAACAAGAAATGAACAATTTGGGGTTGAAATTAAAATAAATTTATAACAACGTTTTAGAAGCAACATTGTACTATTCTCGATTCAGTTCATTAGACCTATAACTAACATAGATTACTGAAACAGAGTCTAGGTAAAAGTCTTTATAATAAAAAGACACCCTATCAAGTGTTCAAACACTTTGATAGGGTGCGTTGTTTCGTGAAAATATTTATCAAATTTTCTATACAGGCGAGCTGTTAGCTAAGCTCTTTCTATTCATTCAATTTCAATGAATGGATTTTTTAGTAATGCTCATAACTGAGAATTTTGCTGTGTTAAAATAGCGAGATAGATGGTATTATAAAACAGTCAAGACAGCTAGACTAATATCATCTATAACATTGTCTTCTTTTGAGCGACTGTTGGTTACCAACATGGCTAAATTTCCTGCATTTTCAAAGTATAAGGAAGTTCCCTTGGCATTGAATACTACCAATAGATGTTCTGGTCCCCCGTGAATCTCGTAAACAATCCATCCGCTATTTTCTGCAGCTGTGTGGACAAAGACATGACGGTAAACTTCTTCGTATGTAGGATAAGAAAAGGCGCTAGTCTGTGTTTTCAGTCGAATAATTTGACGGACAAAGTCAATGCTTTCTTGTCTTTCATTGATTAAATCCCAGTTTATTTGGTTAACACTGTCAGGAGCGTTGTAACTATTCATAGCACGTTCTCGGTCTGCCGAAGTGAGTTGTCCATGTTCACCCGTCGGAATTAATTTGGTTCGACCAAATTCTTGGCCAATTTCCATAAAGGACATTCCTTGCATGAGAAGGTTCATTGCTGTCGCTGTCTCAACCTTGCGCATAATCTGGTCTGAACTTTGATCAGGATGAAGAGTCGCCAACAAATCATGAAGATTGTAATTGTCATGGGCTTCAACATAGTTGAGAACCTGGTTTGGACTGAGATAAGAACCCAATTCTCGGCTACCAAGAATGGCCTTGGCAATGATTGGTTCAGTGGCTGCACCACTTACAAATCCTGACTTGATTGCACCATAAACTTCTCCTCCTTTGACCGCATCACGCTGATTATCATTGAAGAATCCGATATTTGGCATTTGGTAGGCATTATCCTTCTTGGCCTTATCATAAGTTGCAAGACCTGTTCCCATATCCCAGCCTTCTCCATAAGTGATAATACGGGGATCAACCTCATCTAGCGCCCAACGAATCGCTTGCATGGTTTTGACATCATGAATACCCATCAAGTCAAAACGGAAGCCGTCAATATTGTATTCCTGTACCCAGTATAGAAGAGAATCAATCATGTACTTGCGGAACATTTCGTGTTCACTGGCTGTTTCATTTCCAACACCTGTTCCATTCTGGAAGGTACCGTCTGGATTCATACGATAGTAGTAATCAGGGACAGTTGTTTGGAAAGGTGCATCAACCGTTGAAAAGGTGTGATTATAAACCACGTCCATAATGACACCAATCCCCGCATCGTGATAGGCTTGAACCATGGTCTTCAAATCACGAATGACCTGCCCTGGATCATCTGGATTACTAGAAAAACTTGGTTCTGGTGCATTGTAGTTTTGAGGGTCATAACCCCAGTTATAGGTTACATTTCCATCCTCATCGTATTCCTTATGGCGATCAAAGATAGGCTGGAGTTGAACATAGTTGCAGCCAAGTTCTTTGATATAGTCAAAGGCGGTTGCTTGTCCGAATTGGTTTACAGTTCCAGTCTGGGCAGCACCAAGGAAGGTTCCACGGAGATGCTCTGCAACTCCAGAGGTCGGAGATTTGGTTAAATCTCGGATATGCATTTCACAGATAACTGCTTTACATGGATTTTCCAAACGCCAAGGCGCTTCTGTTCCATGTTTGACCACAAATCCTTCTACTTGTCTGTCTTGATGAGAAAGAATTACGGAACGTTTGCCGTCAGGACTTGTGGCAATCGTGTAAGGATCTCTCGTCACAGTCTGGTGGTGAGGAAAGTCAATCTGATACTGATAAGCCTTGCCAGCAAGATTTTCATCTAAGTCTAGACTCCAAACACCAATGGTATTGTACTTATGACTGTATGAATAGCTATTACCACGCTCTAGATTAAAGGTTTTCCAAATCGGAGCGTCGTTGCTGGTATTTTCGTAGACAACCACCTGTACAGCAGTAGCCGTAGGAGCCCAAAGTTTAAAGCTAGTCTGATAATCTGAAAGACTGTAACCTAGTTCTCCTTGGTAGCCCCAGTGGTGATCAAAACTAGCGCTATGTATTGCTCTATCAAAAGCAAATGGATTTTGATCTTTGTAGTAAGGACTAGCAATGGCTGGGTTTTCAGAATAATAAACAGTCTCGTCGCCCTCTAAAATCCAAACTTCTGTCAGAAGCGGATAGTAGTTATAACGCACGGAATATTCCTTAACTGTCCCATCAATCTCGACAGAAAACTTCAGGTTTTCTAACTTTTCTTGACTTGTAACTGTGAAGGAGAACTTTGCTCCAAAAAAGTTATTTTCATAATACAATTTTTCAACATTGTCCGCCTGTTTTCTACTAAATGAACAGGCTGCATAATCCCCGTTTTTTCGATGAAAATGGATGACTACAGGGTAATTTAACATTTCTTTTCCTAATTTCTAATTTTAATTTAATTTTTTATGTGGTGCTGATAGATTCAGCAATTTAATTTCTGACTCAAGATAGACTCAATTCATGTCAAAACACTTCAGGATAGACAGTTTCAGACTATCTAACATCTAGCCTTCTACTATTCTTTACAAACTTTCGAGCCAAGCTTCATCTCGAACTTCAATACCAAGTTCTTGTGCTTTTTGAAGTTTACTTCCAGCATCTGCACCTGCCACGACGAGGTCGGTCTTTTTAGAAACACTGCCAGTCACTTTAGCACCCAAACTTTCGAGTTTATTTTTAGCTTCTGAGCGCTTGAGCCGTTCCAATTTTCCAGTCAATACAACGGTCAAACCTGACAAGGCCGCATCTGCCACTACCGTCTGTCCTTTATAGTCCAGATTGACCCCAGCTTCTTTCAATTCTTTGAGGAGAATTTCAGAGCCTTCTGTCGCAAAATATGTCTGAAGACTCTTGGCAATCACACTACCCAGACTTTCAATACTAGCCACTTCATCTGAATCTGCCTGAGCCAGATTTTCAATCGAGTGGAAATGTTGAAGTAACAGCTGACTGGCCTTGCTTCCGACATGACGAATGCCCAAACCAAACAAGAGCTTTTCAGCAGAATTTTCCTTAGATGCTTGGATGGCCTGATACAGTTTAGCAGCAGACTTTTCCTTAACCCCCTCTAAAAGGAGGAAATCTTCTTCTTTCAAACGGTAAATATCCGCCACATCCTTGACTAAATTAGCAGCGAAAAGCTTCTCAACAATAGATGGACCAAGTCCTGTAATATTCATAGTATCTCGAGAAGCAAAGTGAATCAAACCTTCCATAATTTGGGCAGGGCAACGTGGATTGATACAACGGAGAGCCACCTCATCTTCAAAATGAAGCAAGTGACTGTCACAACTTGGGCAATGTGATGGAATATCTAGTTTTTCTTCAGAAAGACGTTTAGACTCTACCACACGCAAAACAGCAGGGATGATGTCACCAGCCTTATAAACGATAACCGTATCGTCTTTGCGGATATCTTTTTCAGCAATATAATCCACATTGTGCAGGGTCGCACGGCTAACAGTCGTACCAGCAAGCTGAACAGGTGTCAGATTTGCAGTTGGGGTTACAACACCCGTACGGCCAACTGTCCAGTCAACTGATAAAAGTTTGGCTTCTTTTTCTTCTGCAGGAAACTTGTAGGCTACTGCCCATTTTGGAGCCTTAACAGTAAAACCAAGTTCTTCTTGACCTGCTAAGTCGTTGACCTTGATCACTACCCCATCAATATCATAAGGCAGATGTTCCCTTTCTTGCCCTACTTCTTGGATAAAATCCCAGATTTCATCTATGTTTTCAGCCAAGATTCTCTTAGGATTGACTACAAAACCAAGTTGTTCTAGGTGCTTCAAAACCTTTTCTTGGCTATCACGAGTTGAAGGGCTGGCTTCTTGATAGAGGAATGTTGCAAGATTGCGCTTGGCTACTACTGCTGTATCCAGCTGACGTAGTGTGCCTGCTGCCGCATTACGAGGATTTGCAAATTCAGGCTCTCCATTTTCTTGGCGAGCTTGGTTAACCTGGTCAAAAGAAGAGCGTGGCATATAACATTCCCCACGAACTGTAATATCAAGTTCTTCTGGCAAGGTCAAAGGAATATCCTTAACACGCTTAAGATTTTCTGTGATATTTTCACCAATAGAACCATCTCCACGTGTTGCCCCAGCAACTAAAATCCCCTTTTCATAAGTCAGCGAGATAGACAAGCCATCGATTTTCAGCTCACAAATATAGGTTGGATGAGGCACTTCCTTACGAACACGCGCATCAAAAGCTTCAAGCTCCTCACGTGAAAAAGCATCCTGCAAACTATAAAGAGGATACTGATGACTGTATTTTTCAAAACCATCTAAAACCTTGCCACCAACACGATGGGTCGGACTGTCTGCTAATACTTGATCTGGATAGGCAGCCTCCAACTCAACCAACTCACGGTAAAGGCGGTCATACTCACTGTCTGAAACCGACGGATTGTCGCTGGTATAGTACTCAGTCGCATAGCGATTAAGCAAGGCGACTAACTCATTCATTCTTTTATTCATAAAACCATTTTACCATAAACTAAGCCCTCCTCACAAACGAGAAGGGCGGAAAAAACACTTAGATTGGAATTATTTTTAAAACTCAAACATACTTATATCTCTTTTTTAAAATGAGTTCGTACATAGCCTAGAGCTAAGAAAGATAAAGCAACAACTCCTAGTCCTATAATCAAGAAAGAATAAAGATGAACACTTGGAAGCAAGGTCATTAAACCTGTTGCAATTGGCATAAATAGTATAGCTAAGGTATAAATCGAACTAAGGACTCTGCCCAGATATTCACCATCAACCTTGGTTTGTACTTGAGTAAAAAAGTGAATATTGAAAATCGTCATAAATAGTTCACAAATGAAATTCCCTGAAAAAGCAAGATAGGTGGGGAAGTCGAATCCCATTATCATCACTCCAAGTCCAGTCAGAGCTAATAACAACAAAAGCTTTTCCATACTAGCTTTAATCTTACTAGCTAACAAAGCCCCAACAATAGATCCGATAGCACCCATTGTCAAAATAGTGGCATAGGAACCTTGTACTCCATATAGCTGATTTGAAAAGGGAAGGAGATAATTAAAGGCTGCGAAGAAAAAATTGACACTTGAAGCCATGACTAATAAAAAGAAGATTTCCTTTTGCTTCACAATATAGTGAACCCCCTCCTTGATATCAGAAAAAATAACTCTGAATGTGAGTTTCTTTTCACCCAAAGTCTTCTCTTCTTTCTTTGGAAGCAAGGCTACCAAACCAAAAGCGAGAAAAAAACTAAGGGCATCTAATACCAAGGTAATGCGAAGACTTGCGAATTGTAAGACCAGAAAAGAGAGTGCAGGAGAACTCACACTGACAACTTGCAAGACCAACTCCAAACGAGAATTGTAGAGGACCAGCTCATCCTTCTCTACCAATTCTGTGATAATGGCCTTATTTGCAGGTCTAGAAAAGGCAAAAGCAATAGCCTGAACAATATTGGCAACAATCAAAGCCCCAATCATCCAGCTGTCATTCCTTATAAAAGAAATAGACAGACAAAGAATCCCACAAACAAGGTCTGTCGACATTAAAATCCTACGACGAGAAAAACGGTCTGATATAACTCCACCAAAGGGATTGACTAGAATAGATGTGACGAGTTCAGAAATCTGATAAATCCCTAGAACTGTCTGTCCTATCGTTCCCATTGATGCCAACCAAACACTGTTTCCATAATCATAGAGCATATTTCCTATCTTGTTTATAGCTCCTCGACTAATCAACTGTACTGCGTATCGATTCATAAAAACTCCTCTCAAATTTTGAAACTATTGTATCAAAACTTGGAGGAGTTTCTCATTTTTCCCATATTTGGGAAAATTAATCTTTGACAAATTTCTCGTAGTGTTCCTGATAGTAGGCTACTTGCTCTGGAAGACCTAGTAGGTCAAAAATATGCATGGCTTCTTGCATCTGCTTACAACCGACTTTACACTGTCCCTTTTGATACAAGGCAAAGCCTTTTAAATAATGAAAAACATTACGCTCATAAAGCTTAATACCTTTACCAATAATCTTCTCTGTATAAGTCTCAAAATAGCTTGCATTGTCAAAAGAAAGATGCTCTAAACAATGCTGGTAACAATTGAGGGACAAAATCAACACTAATCTCTTATGGCGACCAATCTCTTGGTAAAATTCTTCTCTCTCCATAACTTCTCTACCAATCCGAGTAACATAATCCACATCGTAGAAACTATAGAGGTTACCAAACAGAATCAACTCATACATGGTCCATTCTTCTGTTTTGAAGAGATAATCTGCTACCTTATCCAAATCATTCTGCTTCATCTCATAAGTCGAATCTCTTTGACAAATCAGACCTTGTAGCAAAATCCAGTTCAGCTCAAAATAGAGAGGATTTGTCGAACTCTTAGCCTTTTCAAGTTGTTCTTCTTGAAGCTTTTGAAAACCTGAAATATTATTTGAGTAGTAAAGTGGGATAATCTGTGCCATCATGGCAACATGTTCATGATTGTGAAAATCCCTAGCCTTGTCCATGAAATTTTCAATGGTCACATGAATATTATCCAAAATCTCAAAGAAACGTGAGACCGCTAGGTCAGACTCCCCAAGCTCAAAGCGAGATAACTGAGAGGTAGAGCAAGACTCACCTGCCGCCTCCTTTAAAGAATAATTTCCACTTGTCCGAAATTCACGAAATACTTTTCCAAGATGTTCCATCTTTACACCTGCTCTGATAATTCTTCCCATTCAAGCATAGCTTCTTCCTGACGGTGGCTGATTTTGTCCAACTCAGCCTGCAATTCCATGAGTTTTTCGGCATCGTTTGTTTCCAACATTTGTTCAGAAATGGCTTGACTTTGACTTTCTAGCTCTTCAATTTCAGCTTCTAGACTTTCGATTTGTCGCATAAGTTTACGAACTTCTTTTTGACTTTCTTTCTGAGCTTGATAGTCATTAACTGAGCTTGCTTCTTTTACTTGATTGCTGGTTAAAGCTTCCTCTGTAAGACTGACTTCCATTTCAGCCTTTTTATCAACATAATAGTCGTAATCTCCAAGGTAGAGAGTCGAACCATTCTCAGACAATTCTAGAACATGAGTTGCTACACGATTGATAAAGTAACGGTCGTGGCTGACAAAAAGCAAGGTTCCATCAAAGTCAATCAAGGCATTTTCTAGCACTTCCTTGCTATCAATATCCAAGTGGTTGGTTGGCTCATCCAGAATCAAGAAGTTATTGTTTTCCATAGACAATTTAGCCAAAAGCAAACGAGCTTTCTCGCCACCTGACAGCATGCCGACTGATTTTTTAACATCATCACCAGAGAAAAGGAAGGCACCTAGACGGTTACGGATTTCAACTTCTGGTGTCAGTTTAAAATCATTCCAGAGCTCATCTAATACAGTATTACTTGGTGTCAGCTTACTTTGGGTTTGGTCATAGTAACCCACCTCAACATTGGCACCAAAGCGCTTTTCACCCTTGATAAAAGGAATCTGGTCTACTATCGACTTGATAAAGGTTGATTTTCCAATACCGTTTGGTCCAACAATAGCAACAGCATTCATCTTGCGAAGGTCTAGATTGATAGGATCTGACAGTACTTCCCCATCATAGCCAATAGCTGCATTTTCAACAGTCAAAACAACATTACCAGACGTTTTTTCAGACTGGAAAGCCATGTTGGCTGCTTTCTTACCAGCTTCAGGCTTGTCCAAACGCTCCATTTTTTCCAGTTGTTTGCGTCGAGATTGGGCACGTTTGGTCGTTGAAGCTCGGACTAGATTACGATTGACAAAGTCTTCCAGAGCTGCGATTTCCTTCTGTTGCTTTTCATAGTTTTTTGCCTCAGTAGCTAGCTTTTGCTCCTTTAACTCAACAAAACGAGAGTAATTCCCCACATAACGATCCAAGGAATGCTTGGTCAAATCCAGCGTAATTGTCGCAACCTTGTCCAAGAAGTAACGGTCGTGACTGACAATAATGAGGGCACCGCTATAGTTTACCAAGTAATTCTCTAGCCAGGCAATGGTTTCGATATCCAAGTGGTTGGTTGGCTCGTCCAAGACCAAGAGATTGGGCTTTTCAAGGAGCATTTTAGCAAGTGCCAAACGAGTATTTTGACCACCAGAAAGCTCAGCAATTTTCATCTGCCACATAGACTCGTCAAACTTAAATCCATTTAAAATCGCTCGAATATCAGCTTCATAGGTAAAGCCACCTGCCTGACGAAAATTTTCAGATAAGCGGTCGTAATCTGACATCAGCTTATTCAATTCCTCACCAGACTTTTCACCCATCTCCAACTCCATCTGACGCAGTTGTTTCTCAGTCCGACGCAGGTCATCAAAGACATGAAGCATCTCATCGTAGATGGTATTTTCAGACTCAAAACGGCTATCTTGGGCTAGGTAAGATAGAGAAATATCTTTTTTCTTATTGATTTCTCCGCTAGTTGGCTCCTCTTCTCCAATTAAAATCTTCAAAAGAGTAGACTTACCTGCACCATTTTTCCCAACAAGGGCAATCCTATCACGTTCATCAACCTGCAGATTAATATTATCAAAAAGAACCTCTCCTGCAAAAGAACGTTCAATTTTATTAGCTTGTAAAATAATCATACAAACAGTATAGCATGTTTCCCTAAGGCATTCAAGACTTGATAAACCGGCATATGTCACTACTTTTCTGAAAATTATGCTACCGTTTTACTAAAACGCTAAAAAGTGCTATAATGTGAACGGTTAAAACAATTTACAAAAAGGAGAATTTCAATGTCTTACCAAGAAAATTACCAGAAATGGGTTGATTTTGCGGAGCTTCCTGACTACCTTCGTCAAGATTTGGAAAATATGGACGAAAAAACTAAGGAAGATGCCTTCTATACAAATCTTGAATTTGGTACTGCGGGTATGCGTGGCTTGATTGGTGCTGGTACAAACCGCATCAACATCTACGTTGTTCGCCAAGCTACTGAAGGATTGGCTCGTTTGATTGAGTCTAAAGGTGGAAATGAAAAAGAACGTGGTGTGGCAATCGCCTACGATAGCCGTCACTTCTCACCAGAGTTTGCCTTTGAATCTGCTGCAGTTCTTGCTAAACATGGTATCAAATCTTATGTATTTGAAAGCCTTCGTCCAACTCCAGAACTCTCATTTGCAGTTCGTCACCTCAACTGTTTCGCAGGTATTATGGTCACAGCCAGCCACAACCCTGCTCCATTTAACGGTTACAAGGTTTACGGTGAAGACGGTGGACAAATGCCTCCACACGATGCGGACGCGTTGACTACTTATATCCGTGCTATCGAAAACCCATTTGCAGTTGAAGTTGCTGATGTGGAAGCTGAAAAAGCTTCTGGCTTGATTGAAGTTATCGGCGAAGCTGTTGACGTAGAATACCTTAAAGAGGTTAAGGACGTAAACATCAACCCAGCCTTGATTGAAGAATTTGGTAAAGACATGAAAATTGTCTATACACCACTTCATGGTACTGGTGAAATGTTGGCTCGTCGTGCTCTTGCCCAAGCAGGATTTGACTCAGTTCAAGTCGTTGAAACACAAGCAACTGCTGACCCTGACTTCTCAACTGTAAAATCTCCAAACCCAGAAAGCCAAGCAGCCTTTGCCCTTGCTGAAGAACTTGGTCGTCAAGTTGGTGCGGATGTTCTTGTCGCAACTGACCCTGACGCTGACCGTGTTGGTGTTGAAGTTCTTCAAAAAGATGGTAGCTACCTCAACCTTTCAGGTAACCAAATCGGTGCTATCATGGCTAAATACATATTGGAAGCCCACAAAAACGCTGGAACTCTTCCTGAAAATGCAGCCCTATGTAAATCTATCGTATCAACTGACTTGGTAACGAAGATTGCTGAAAGCTACGGCGCAACTATGTTCAACGTCTTGACTGGTTTCAAATTCATCGCTGAAAAAATCCAAGAATTCGAAGAAAAACACAATCACACTTACATGATGGGATTTGAAGAAAGCTTCGGTTACTTGATTAAACCATTTGTACGTGATAAAGATGCAATCCAAGCCGTCCTTGTCGTTGCTGAACTTGCTGCCTACTACCGTTCACGTGGTTTGACACTTGCAGACGGTATCGAAGAAATCTACAAAGAGTACGGCTACTACGCTGAAAAGACTATCTCTGTTACCCTTTCTGGCGTCGATGGTGCTGAACAAATCAAAGCGATTATGGCTAAATTCCGTAACAATGCTCCAAAAGAATGGAACACAACAGCTATCACTGTCGTAGAAGACTTCAAGGCACAAACTGCTACTGCTGCTGACGGTACCGTTACAAACTTAACAACTCCTCCAAGTGATGTGTTGAAATACACACTTGCTGACGGTTCATGGATTGCCGTTCGCCCTTCAGGTACAGAACCAAAAATCAAGTTCTACATTGCAGTTGTAGGTGAAACAAACGAAGAATCACAAGCTAAGATTGCTAACATTGAAGCAGAAATTAATGCTTTTGTAAAATAAGGTCCTATAAAAGATGAGACTAACTAATCTCATCTTTTTTTCGTATCAAATCTAAGCAATTTTAGAAACTTTATGGCATACTAGACTTATCAATGAAAGCGAGGTAATCTCATGGAACAATTTTTAGATAATATCAAAAACCTTGAAGTCACTACAGTTGCGCGTGCGCAAGAAGCTCTTGATAAAAAAGAAACTGCAACCTTCTTTATTGGTCGCAAAACTTGCCCTTACTGCCGTAAATTTGCAGGTACTTTGGCAGGTGTCGTAGCTGAAACCAAAGCCCACATCTACTTCATCAATAGTGAAGAACCAAGCCAACTCAATGAGTTGCAAGCATTCCGCTCACGCTACGGAATCCCAACTGTACCAGGATTTGTTCACATTGCGGATGGACAAATCAATGTCCGTTGCGACTCTTCAATGTCAGCACAAGAAATCAAAGATTTCGCTGGATTGTAAAAAAGCCACTCATCGAGTGGTTTTTAAATGGTCAAAATTACGTTTTTTCAAGCAAATCTTGTATCATCCGATGCAGTTCTTCTATCTTTTCAGATTGTTTCTCTAGTAATATTCTCTGACTAGACAATTCATCTTGGAGTTTATCAAGTTTTATCTGTTCATCTGGATTTTCTTT
Source organism: Streptococcus mitis (assembly GCF_047465045.1). GTDB lineage: Bacteria > Bacillota > Bacilli > Lactobacillales > Streptococcaceae > Streptococcus > Streptococcus mitis_DT. Next base: position 148,220 of record NZ_JASHAR010000001.1, on the reverse strand, counting down.
CACGAAAAAATTCGTCAAGGCACTCGTTAACATTCCTATTGTTCCAATACCAACAAGCATTAATAAGACAGCTAACCATTTACCAAAGATCGAATTCGGAACAATATCCCCATAACCAACTGTCGTTACAGTAACAAGAGCCCACCAAAGACTTTCTGAAAAAGATTTTTCTTCAACAACGGATAAAATCGAACTCCCTACCAGCACAATAAAGGAATTGAGATAGAAAATATAAAGCAAGCCAGTTGTTCGTAAGAGTTTTCCAACCTTCTTTTCCAACTTGCCAGTCAATCCAACGATTCTTAAAAGACGAGTCAGTTTCAGTAATTTTGTCAGCCTTGCTAGACGAAAGATACGACTTAATCGAAATACTGTAAAAATAGCATTCAAAGGAAGGATAGCTAGCAAGTCGAAGATATTTTCAAGTATGAATCGCCATTTCCCTTTACTTAAAAAGAACCGCCAGCCATAATCCACCACAAAAACACCCCAAAGTAGTAAATCAATAATATTGTATGGAGGATTATCCAAGTCAAGAATCTCAGCAAATCCAAGCAAGACTAAAACAACGGAAATTAACGCAAGTATGATAATCGTTGTGTCATAGTAATCCTTAAATAACCATTTTCTTTTCACACTTCTTCTCCTATATCATTTGTAAACATTATACCACACCAAATCTCTACTAATTTATAAAAAGAAGGCGCTCGCCTTCTTTTTTATATATCTGTCAATGGTGTTGCGGTATCTGGTGAGGTATCATAAACCTTAAAGTCTACTCCGACTCCCAGATCAGCTTGTGCTAGCTGATTGACCATGGTCATGTGAGCCAGTTCCTTGATATTGTTTTCCTTAGATAAATGCCCAAGGTAGATCTTCTTAGTGCGGTTTCCCAAGGTACGAATCATAGCTTCAGCACCGTCCTCGTTAGAAAGGTGACCCAGATCCGATAGGATTCGTTGTTTGAGTCGCCAAGCGTAAGATCCTGCTCGCAAAATCTCTACATCATGATTGGACTCGATAAGATAGGCATCTGCATTTTCGACAATTCCTGCCATTCGATCACTAACATAACCTGTATCAGTCAAAAGGACAAAACTTTTATCATCTTTCATAAAGCGATAGAACTGCGGTGCGACTGCATCATGGCTAACACCAAAACTCTCGATGTCGATATCTCCAAAGGTTTTGGTTTTGCCCATTTCAAAGATATGCTTTTGCGAAGAATCCACCTTGCCAAGATACTTACTATTTTCCATAGCCTGCCAGGTCTTTTCATTGGCATACAAATCCATACCATACTTGCGAGCCAAAACTCCCACTCCGTGGATATGGTCTGAATGCTCATGTGTAATCAAGATGGCATCCAAATCTTCTGGCTTACGATTAATTTCAGCAAGTAAGCTGGTGATTTTCTTACCAGACAAGCCTGCATCTACTAAAAGCTTCTTTTTTGGGGTTTCCAGATAAAAGGAATTTCCACTGGAACCCGACGCTAAAATACTGTATTTAAAGCCTATTTCACTCATTCTATTCTTCTATTTCGTCCTCCCAGACTTCTTCTTTCACTGCATCCTTATCATAAGGGAGCACAATGGTAAAGGTTGATCCCTTACCATATTCACTCTTGGCCCAAATAAAACCATTATGTTGTTTGATAATTTCTTTGGCAATAGACAGTCCCAAACCTGTTCCACCTTGGGCACGACTTCTAGCACGATCCACACGGTAGAAACGGTCAAAGATACGAGGCAAATCCTGCTTAGGAATACCCAATCCTTGGTCTGAAATCGACAAAATCATCTGATCATCAGTTGTCTTCATGGTCACTGTGATTTTTCCACCATCTGGAGAATATTTAATGGCATTGTTGAGAATATTATCAATCACCTGCGTCATCTTGTCTGTATCAATTTCAATCCAGACAGAGGTAATCGGATAATCTCTAACCAATTCATATTTCTTCTCTTCATCTGATCCCCTCATCTTATCAAAGCGGTTAAGGATAAAGGTAATAAAGGCAGTAAAGTTAATCAGTTCCACATCTAGGTGACTAGTTGCATTATCAATCCGTGAAAGATGGAGAAGATCTGTCACCATCCTCATCATACGGTTGGTTTCGTCGAGAGACACCTTGATAAAGTCTGGTGCAACAGGTTCTGACAAGGCCCCCTCATCCAAGGCTTCCAGATAGGATTTTACACTAGTCAGAGGCGTCCGTAACTCATGACTAACGTTGGAAACAAAGAGTCTCCGTTCGCGCTCTTCCTTCTCTTGCTCTGTCGTATCGTGTAAAACAGCAACCAAACCAGAAATAAAGCCAGACTCACGACGAACCAAGGCAAAACGTACACGAAGGCTCAGATACTCACCATTGGCATCCTGAGAATCAATCATGAGTTCAGGAACTTGGGTAATCAAATCACGAAGTTCATACTCATCTTCAATTTTAAGCAATTCTAGAATACTTTTATTGAGAACATCTTCTTTCTGAACGCCTAGCTGTTTCTTAGCCATGTCATTAATCATAGTAATCTTGCCACGACGATTGGTCGCAAGGACACCATCTGTCATGTAAGAGAGGATACTATGTAATCTTTTACTCTCTTGTTCCAGATTTTCTTGAGTCAAGCGGATTACTTCTGATAAATCATTTAGATTATTAGTAATATTGGTAATTTCAGAGCTTCCCTGCATATCCAACACCTGAGAATAATCTCCTGCAATCAGGTCTTTTACCTTTTGATTGATTTGCTTCAGCCGAATATTATCCCGACGATTTTCTAGTAAAAGCAAGGTCACGACTAAAATAAAGCCAAGTAGAATGAGGATAAAGATAAAATCACTGGTTAAAACTGTGTCTTTTATTAGTTTAATCATTATTTCTCATATAATAACCAACACCGCGACGTGTTAGGATATACTCTGGACGACTTGGTGTATCTTCAATCTTCTCACGCAAACGTCTGATAGTTACGTCAACTGTTCGAACATCTCCGAAATAATCGTAACCCCAGACCGTTTCAAGTAAGTGTTCTCGCGTAATTACTTGACCGATATGAGAAGCCAAGTGATACAAAAGCTCAAATTCACGATGAGTTAAATCTAGTTCTTCACCGTATTTTTTAGCTACATAAGCATCTGGTACAATCTCCAAGTCCCCAATTTGCAAGGGTTGGGTTTTCTTTTCATCTGATTCTTGATTATCTACAGAAACCAAGTCCGTGCGACGAAGAAGGGCTTTGACACGCGCCTGCAACTCACGATTTGAGAAGGGTTTGGTTACATAGTCATCTGCACCAAGCTCTAAACCGATAACCTTATCAAATTCGCTATCCTTAGCTGAAAGCATGATAATAGGCACACTACTAGTCTTGCGAATAGTCTTAGCAACTTCTAAGCCATCAATTTCGGGAAGCATCAAATCCAGAATAATAATATCTGGTTGCTCTGCTTCAAATTGCTCTAGCGCTTCACGACCGTTAAAAGCAGTTACAACCTCGTAACCTTCCTTGGTCATATTAAACTTGATAATATCCGAGATTGGTTTCTCATCATCTACAATTAATATTTTTTTCATTTGTTCACCTTTTTCTCTACTATTATACCAAAAAAATAACAAGAAGACACAATAGCTAATCTTTGCTACTGTCTAAGTTGGCTTTTGCATAAGCCTGCCAGATTTTTTGTTGGGGTTTGGCAAGTGGAAAATCCTTAAACTCTTCTGGTGAAAGCCAGCGAACTTCCCTATCGGAAAAGTCATGGAAGTCAGTCACCTGACCTGCTACAATTTGAACATGCCACTTGCGATGACTAAAGACATGCTTAACAGTGTCAAAATAAATATCAAGCCAATCAACATCTAGGTCATAGTCCTGCTGGAAACTCTCTTCTGGACTGGGGCCAAAGTTTACACTTTCTTCTGCAACCTGATGGAAGAGGTCAAACTGCTCCTCTTGCAAAAAGTCATCTACTTCTACCAGTGGGAAATGCCAAAAACCTGCCAATAGCTTTTCACTTTCATTTTTTTCAAGTAAAAATTGTCCCTGAGTATTTTTGACCACCAAGGCTTTAAGATAAATTGGGACAGGCTTTTTCTTGGGAGCCTTGATTGGATAACGGTCCATTGTGCCATTCTGATATGCCGCACTAAAGTCCTTAACTGGGCTTTCTTCTGGTCTGGGATTTACTGGCGCCTCAATATCTGAGCCTAGGTCCATCAAGGCTTGATTAAAGTCACCCGGACGTTCTGGGTCAATCAAGATTTCCATCATTGCCTGAAAAATTTTACGATTACTTGGAATCCCAATATCGTGATTAACTTCAAATAGACGCGCCAAAACACGCATGACATTACCATCTACAGCCGGCTCAGGCAAGTTAAAAGCAATACTAGAAATGGCACCTGCAGTGTAAGGACCAATCCCTTTCAAGCTGGAAATTCCTTCATAGGTGTTTGGAAATTGACCACCAAAGTCAGTCATAATCTGCTGAGCTGCAGCCTGCATATTACGAACTCGAGAATAATAACCCAAACCTTCCCAAGCCTTCAACAAACGTTCTTCAGGGGCAGTTGCCAAACTTTCCACTGTTGGAAACCAGTCCAAGAATCGTTCGTAATAAGGGATAACTGTATCCACCCTAGTCTGCTGGAGCATAATTTCAGAGACCCAGATATGATAAGGATTCTTACTCCTACGCCATGGTAAATCTCTTTTATTTTCATCATACCAGGCGAGAAGTTTCTCACGGAAAGAAACAATCTTCTCCTCCGGCCACATGACGATACCGTATTCTTTCAAATCTAACATATCTCTAGTATATCACAGAAGATTCTAACTGTCCTTTTCCTAGTATTAATACTCTTCGAAAATCAAATTCAAACCACGTCAACGTCGCCTTGCCGTACTCAAGTACAGCCTGCGGCTAGTTTCCTAGTTTGCTCTTTGATTTTCATTGAGTATAAAAAGCCTCTTCCCAAAGGAAAGAGGACTAAATCTTATTGATGAACTGCCTGGGCTGCTGTGATAAGGGTCAACTTGTAAACATCATCTGCATTACATCCACGAGAAAGGTCGTTAACTGGCTTGTTCAAACCTTGCAAAACAGGACCAACAGCTGCAAAACCACCAAGACGTTCAGCCATCTTGTAGCCGATATTTCCTGCCTCGATACCTGGGAAGATGAAGACATTTGCTTGACCAGCTACTGTACTTCCAGGAGCTTTCAAAGCTGCAGTTTCTGGAACAAAGGCCGCATCAAATTGCAACTCACCATCGATTTCAAGGTCAGGGCGCAAGTCGTGAGCAATTTTAGTTGCTTCAACAACCTTATCAACGCTTTCTCCAAATCCTGAACCTTTAGTAGAATAGCTTAGCATAGCAATTTTAGGCTCGATGCCAAACATCTTAGCTGTGATTGCTGAGTTGATGGCAATTTCAGCCAAGGCTTCTGCGTCTGGATTAATGTTGATGGCACAGTCTCCAAACAGGTAACGCTCCGTACCACGAACCATGAGGAAGGCACCTGAAGTACGAGTTACATTTGGACGAGTTTTGATGATTTGAAGGGCTGGACGAACTGTTGAAGCTGTTGAGTGAATCGCTCCTGACACCATTCCATCAACCAATCCCAAGTAAACCAACATCACACCAAAATAGTTGACATCTTCAACCAAAACCTTGCGTGCATCTTCTTCAGACATTTTGCCCTTGCGACGTTCTACCAAGGCAGCAACCATTTCTTCAAATTTATCGTAGTGTTGAGGATCAATGACTTCATAACCGTCCTCGACACCTTCGATTTCAAGATAAATTTTAATTTTTTCAGGATTTCCAAGCAAAACAGGAATCACTTCTGTTTCTTTTACCAGGCGTTTAGTCGCTTGAAGAATACGAGGTTCTTCCCCTTCAGGGAGAACGATACGAGCATTTTTACCAACTAAGTTGGCTTTGAGACTTTCAAAAACTTCCATGAGTTTTCTCCTTTAAGATAATAATTATACTCTGAAACAATTTTTATAGAGTATTAGTTGATAACTGGGTAATAAGGTTACTGAAATCATCCGGCAAGGGACTTTCTAACTGCAAGTCTTGCTCTAGAAAAGGATGATAAAAGGATAGGTAATGGCAATGTAGGGCTTGGCGCTGAATTCCATCATCTAGACTACCACCGTACAAGTCATCTCCCAACAAAGGAAAACCAATATGAGAAAAGTGGACTCGGATTTGGTGGGTTCGCCCAGTGTGCAGGCGAATATCGACCAAGTGAATATTCCCATAAGAAGCTACAATCTTGTAAGAAGTATGAGCATACTTTCCACCTTTAGCTACACGTCTGGTAATAATGGAGTCTTCATCACGCGCAATCGGAGCAATAATTTCCCCCTCTTGCTCCAAGTGTCCATCACCTTTAACCAAAGCAAAGTAGCGTTTTTCAATGGACTTCTTCTGCAACTGCTTGTCTAATCGTGCATGTGCATATCCGTGCTTGGCAAAGAGCATCAAGCCAGAAGTGTCCCTATCGAGCCTAGTCACAATGTGAACCTGTTGATTTTCATAGTTTTGCTTGACGTAGTAACCCTTGATAAAATTGGCAACGGTATTAGAGTGATTAACACTAGGAATAGAAGCCACTCCATAGGGTTTATTTAAGACTAGAAAATGGTCATCCTCATAGAGAATATCCAGTGGGCGCTCGATAGCTTCTAGAGTTTCAAAGCCTTCCTCAGCAGGAATATCGATAATAACTCGGTCTCCAATATCCAATAGATAGGTTGCATTTTGCGGTTGGTCATTTACCAGTATAGCTCCACCTCGAAACTTAATCTTAGCCAGTAGCCCCTTAGAAACCTCGTGCTTTTTTAAGAAGGTCTTAACCTTGACATGCTCATCTGCGATAAATTCAAACCTCATTCGTCCACCTCGCCGATGAAAGCATCCTTAACACGGTTCCAGAAACTGGTGTGGCTCGGTGATGCGACAAAGTGAATCTTATGATGGTCGATTTGATACTCAATACGCTCAATATTACGGAAGGAATAAACGCTATTGTCAACCGAAATAGTATGGTAATCGTTTCTCGTTGGAATGAGTTCAATCTTATCCTTCTTAGGAACAATAATGGAAGAGCCCAATGTTCGATAGACACGATTATTAAGGCTGGCAATTTCCGTCAACTGAAGAGCTTCAATGGTAGGATGCAAAACAGCTCCACCAAGTGATTTGTTATAGGCTGTACTACCAGTCGGTGTCGAAACTGTTAGCCCATCTCCACGAAAACGCTCAAAGGGAACACCATTGATTACAACATCCGCCACCATGGTTCGATCAGACCTGCGGATACTGGCTTCATTTAATGCTCTAAAAATCTTCACTTCACCATTTTCAAGAAAGACCTTCACATTCAGAACAGGGTAAGAGACTCTTGCTCCGGTATCTAGCTGCAAATTAGTCACTAGCTTGTCCAACTCAAAATCACGGTAGTCCGTATAGAAGCCCAAATGTCCAGTGTGAACACCAATGAAGCGGACCTTGTCAAGCTGGTTTTCGTACTTATGAAAGGCCGACAAGAGCATACCATCCCCACCAATAGAGATGACAATGTCCGGATTGGTATCATTGAGTATAAACTGATTTCTCTTCAAACGATCTCGCAATTCATACAAAACCCTTTGACTCTGTGGTTTTCTATTAGCTATCAGGTCAATTCGTTTACCTGTATTCTTCATCTGTATCGTCACTGTTTCCTACACCGTCATTTAATTTTCTACTCAAAGGATCAAAAAGTGCCTGAGCTTCCTGGATATCATCACGTATTTTACCCATTTCTTCATCCAACTGATGGGCAATCTTGGCTGTAATTTCCAGTCTCTTTTTAATTTCCTCTGGGAAATCCCCTTGGTACTTGTAGTTGAGAGAATGTTCTATCGTTGCCCAGAAATTCATGGCCAAAGTACGTATTTGAATTTCCGCCAAAATGGTCTTAGCACCATTGATAGTATCAACCGTATATTCTACTACCACATGATAGGAACGATAGCCTGATGCTTTTCGATGAGTAATGTAATCTCGCTCCTGTATGATCCGCATATCCTGACGTTTGCGCAAAATCTCCACTACTTCCTTAACGTCATCTACAAACTGAACCATCACACGCAAACCAGCAATATCTTGCAAATCGTGCTCTAAGGTAGCATAAGTAATGCCACGCCGAGCCATTTTCTCCCTGATACTCTCAATCGGCTTGACCCGACCCGTCACAAACTCAATCGGCGAATGCTTATTTTGCTTACGATATTGCTTCCGAATACCACGTAGTTTAATCTTTAACTCACCAACAGCTTGAATGTAAGGATCTAGAAATTCTTCCCATTCTAAGGTCATATATTCTCCCTTGTTCTCATATTATCCTTCAAAAATATCTTTGATTTTTTCTCCAGATTCATATACAATAAATACAATGCTTATTATACCATAAATCCGCTTTCAACGATAAAGAAAAGGTAAGAAAAATGAAACATTTAGAAATTGAATTGAAAACACTCTTGAAAAAAGATGAATATGATCGTCTAAAAGAGCAGTTCACAGGTGTTATCCCTGTTCTTCAAAAAAATTACTACATAGACACGCCTAATTTTGAACTACGAGAAAAGAAAGTCGCTATGCGCATTCGAACCTTTGAAGACTGGGCAGAATTGACACTCAAAGTCCCACAAAGTGTTGGAAACATGGAATACAACCAAAAATTGCAACTAAAAGATGCTGAAGATTATCTGAGCAAGGAAGAGCTTCCTCAGGGACTGGTGCTCGAAGAATTGGCTAAACATGGTATCCAAAGTAAAAAATGGCAGATTCTTGGTTGTCTAACGACACTTCGCTATGAAATGCAAACAGCTATTGGTCTCATGGCGCTGGATGAAAGTCAGTACTTTGATATTACAGATTACGAATTAGAGCTTGAAGTTGAGAATCACGAGCAAGGGAAACAAGATTTCCAGCAATTTTTAGAGGAAAATCAGCTTACTTATCAAAAAGCTCCTTCAAAATTGGTTCGATTTGTCAAAAGCATGAAAAATAGCTGAAATAATCTCCATTTTTTGGTAAAATATAAGAGATAAAATACAAAAATCCCAGTTCATATAGGCTAGGCAGATATAGCTAGGATTTAAAAAGTTTACAGAGGACGGTCTATAATGTCAGATAGAAAAAATATGAAACTTTTCGCACTCAACTCTAACCAAGAGATTGCACAAAAAATTGCTCAAGCTGTTGGTGTCCCACTTGGAAAACTATCATCACGTCAATTTTCAGATGGAGAAATCCAAGTAAATATCGAAGAAAGTGTCCGTGGTTATGATGTGTACATCATCCAATCAACAAGTTTCCCTGTTAACAACCACTTAATGGAATTGCTTATCATGGTCGACGCTTGTGTGCGCGCAAGTGCCCACAGCATCAACGTTGTCCTTCCATATTTTGGCTATGCACGTCAAGACCGCATTGCTTCACCACGTGAGCCACTTACAGCAAAACTAGTTGCCAATATGCTGGTTAAGGCTGGAGTTGACCGTGTTCTTACGCTTGATTTGCATGCTGTTCAGGTGCAAGGCTTCTTTGATATTCCTGTTGATAACCTCTTCACAGTGCCCCTATTTGCAAAACATTACTGCGATAAGGGTCTACTTGGTTCAGATATTGTTGTCGTTAGCCCTAAAAATTCAGGTGTAAAGCGTGCTCGTAGCTTAGCTGAATATCTTGATGCTCCTATCGCCATTATAGACTACCCTCAAGACGATGCAACTCGCAACGAAGGTTATATTATCGGTGATGTTGAAGGTAAAAAAGCTATCTTGATTGACGATATTTTAAATACAGGACGTACCTTCTCTGAAGCTGCTAAAATCGTTGAACGTGAAGGGGCTACAGAAATTTATGCTGTTTCTAGTCATGGTCTCTTTGTTGAAGGTGCTGCTGAACTTCTTGACAATACTAATATTAAAGAAATTCTTGTGACTGATTCAGTAGCAACAAAAGAAAAAACTCCTAAAAACGTATGCTATATCACTGCTAGTGAGTTAATTGGTGATGCCATCGTCCGTATCCACGAAAGAAAACCAGTCAGCCCACTCTTTGCCTACAATAAAAAGAAATAAGGTGATTCTTTGATTTATTTGGACAATGCTGCAACGACTCCCATGTCAGCAGTTGCTATTTCAGCGATGACCAAGGTTATGCAAGAAACCCACGGAAACCCTTCTAGTATTCATGGTCATGGTCGTCAAGCTGGCAAACTCTTGCGAAAAGCCCGTCAGGAACTAGCCCAGTTACTGGGGACAAAACCTCAACATATCTTTTTCACTTCTGGTGGGACTGAAGGAAACAATACTGCTGTCATTGGCTACTGCCTTCGTCACCAAGAGCAAGGAAAACATATCATCACAACTGCCATTGAGCACCATGCCGTCCTTGAAACCATTGATTACTTGGTTCAACACTTTGGGTTTGAAGCAACCATTATCCAACCAGAAAATCAAGCAATCACAGCTCAACAAATTCAAAAAGCTTTACGTGACGATACGATTTTGGTTTCTACCATGTTTGCCAATAATGAGACAGGAAACCTACTTCCCATTGCTGAAATTGGCCAAATACTCAAGCAACACCCTGCTGCCTATCATGTCGATGCAGTTCAGGCTATTGGTAAAATACCAATTCAACCCGAAAAATTGGGCATTGATTTTCTCACTGCTTCGGCCCATAAATTTCATGGTCCTAAGGGAATCGGCTTTCTCTACGCATCTAGCATGGATTTTGATTCCTATCTACATGGCGGAGACCAAGAACAGAAAAAACGTGCAGGGACTGAAAATCTGGCTGCCATCGTAGGCATGCTTGCAGCCCTAAAAGAAGACCTAGAAAAGCAAGAAGACAATTTTCAACATGTACAAAATCTAGAAACTGCCTTTCTGGCAGAGCTAGAGGGAGTTCAGTATTACCTGAATAGAGGCGAACACCATCTCCCTTATGTTCTCAATATTGGATTTCCTGGTCAGAAAAATGACCTCTTACTCCTTCGTCTAGATTTAGCTGGAATTTCAATCTCTACTGGCTCAGCCTGCACTGCAGGCATTGTACAATCCAGCCATGTTCTTGAAGCCATGTACGGGGCAAATTCAGAACGCTTGAAGGAATCCGTTCGTATCAGTTTGTCGCCAGAAAATACTGTTGAAGATCTACATACCCTCGCAAAAACCTTAAAAGAAATTATCGGAGGTTAGCCATATGGCATTTGAAAAAACCATTCAGTTAAAAAATTGTCGTTACGACTACACTCTTAGCCCTTCTGTTAAAAAATTCACCCTTAAGGACAACACCTTTTTTGAGACTAAGGTTGGTAACTATGAATTGACTCGCCTTTTGGAAAAAGTGCCGAACAGCGGTGAGGGATTCCAACTCAAAATCATCATTAACAAGGAACTTACAGGTGCTAAAATCAATATCACTGACAAGTTTGGGCTACGTCTAGTTGATATTTTCAAATCAGAAGACCACCACATTCATCAGGAAAAATTCTACTTCCTCATGGATAGCTTGGTAGAACGTGGTGTCTTTACAAAATCTGAAAGATAGGTCCCATATGTTTGAACTAACCTATAAGGATAGCTATCATGTAGAGCGGACTCTCAAGTATGAAGATTACGAGGCTCTCATGCTAGCTTTGTCAGGTTGTGTGACCCTACCAGATACACTTTATGTGACTTCTTTGACCTTTAAGGGACAAGAAGTTTATCAAGGCCTGGTCGGAGACCTCTACCGTTTTCTATCACATGCAGATTTTTTACATCAAAACTAAGATTTTTCTTAGTTTTTTCTTATTTTTGTTGATTTTTTCACAATGTTTCTATAAAATAGAAGAATAGAAAGGTTGTGATTTTGTGAAAGATAAACAGTCTGCTATTCCAAAAGCAACAGCGAAAAGACTCTCTCTCTACTATCGAATTTTTAAGAGATTTCATGCAGAAAAGATTGAACGTGCCAACTCTAAGCAAATTGCAGAGGCTATCGGTATTGATTCCGCGACCGTACGTCGTGATTTTTCCTATTTTGGTGAACTAGGTCGGCGTGGATTTGGCTACGATGTCAAAAAACTGATGACATTTTTTGCCGATTTGCTCAACGATAACTCCATTACCAATGTCATGCTGGTTGGTATTGGAAATATGGGCCATGCCCTTCTCCACTACCGCTTCCACGAGCGTAACAAGATGAAGATTATCATGGCTTTTGATCTTGATGACCATCCTGAAGTCGGTACCCAAACTCCTGATGGGATTCCTATTTACGGAATTTCTCAAATCAAGGATAAAATCAAGGATGCTGATGTGAAGACTGCTATCCTGACAGTTCCCAGCGTCAAGTCACAAGAGGTTGCCAATCTCTTGGTGGATGCTGGCGTGAAAGGAATTCTCAGTTTTTCACCAGTCCATCTGCATTTACCAAAAGACGTGGTCGTTCAGTATGTCGATTTGACAAGTGAACTCCAAACCCTCCTCTACTTCATGCGAAAAGAGGATTAGAAAGCGAAAATCATTTTATGAAAAAACCAGTTATTGGGATTACAGGAAACGAAAAAACTCATCCAGATGATGACATCATGATGAGCTACGCAGCAAAAGGCTTTGTTGAAGGCGTTAAAGACGCTGGAGGGATTCCCATCATCCTACCGATTGGTAATCAAGAAATGGCCTGCCACTATATCAGTTTGATTGACAAGCTCATCTTGACAGGTGGGCAAAATGTTGACCCAAAATTCTATGGTGAACCAAAAACCATCGATAGCGATGACTACCACCTTCAAAGAGACATCTTCGAACTGGCCCTCATCAAGGAAGCTATTAAACAGAAAAAGCCTATTTTCTCCGTCTGTCGTGGGACTCAACTCTTTAACGTTGCCATGGGTGGAACTTTGTATCAAGATATAGAAGACCACTGGCAAGATTGTTCTGCTGAGTACACAACTCAACGCTTGGTGACAGAGCCTGATACAGTTCTTCGAGAAATCTATGGAGAAATTTCCCATATCAACTCCTTCCACCACCAGAGCATCAAAGATTTAGCACCAAATTTAAAGATTGCGGCTCATGATCCTAAAGATGGTATCATTGAAGCTGTCATGAGTACGGATGATTTTGCCTTTCTCGGTGTCCAATGGCACCCAGAATTTCTATTTGAAAATCGCCCCAAGGATAAAAACCTCTTTGACTATGTCGTAAATGAACTTTAGATTAAATCCGTCTTTTCACGATAACTAAAGTAATTAGAATGAGAGACAATCAAATGGTCCAAGAGGACAATCCCCATCAGGTCACAGGCTTCTTTTACAAGTTTAGTGACATGATTATCATTTCGGCTAGGGGCTACCGCTCCTGAAGGATGATTGTGGACCAAGATAAGAGAGGTCGCCATATGCTTGATAGCATAGTGAAGAATCTCACGTGGTTCAGCAATACTACGAGTAGCTGAGCCGATAAAAATGGTCTGTTGATGGATGATTTGATTTTGAGTATTGAGATAGAGCGCCACCAGGTGCTCTTGTTTTTTATGTCCCAACTCCTGTTGCATCTTCTTGGCCAGCTTTTGACTGCTGAGAATACTTTCCATCTCAAGAGTCTCGTGTTTATGAATACGATGCCCCAGTTCTATCATAGCTTGTAATTCTATTGCCTTAACACGCCCGATACCAGACAGACTCTGCAATTCCTGCAGGGTCATTTTTTTCAAATCCGTTAGGCTTGAAAGATTGTTCAAAACTTTCTGGGCAATTTCAAAAACGCTAGCTTGACGTGTTCCTGTCCTAAGTAAAATAGCTAGCAACTCTTGATTACTGAGCGCTTCAACTCCTTCTTTTGCCAGCCTTTCTCTTGGCAACAGTGAATCTTCTTGGAATGAAATACTATACATAAAAATCCTCCTCACTTTATTATTCGTGAGAAGGATGGAAAATTAAAGTTTTTTCTCAATTGGGGCTACACTAGCTAAAAGTTTTTTCAAACCAACTTCTGGGAAATTGATTTTTAATTCCTGCGTAGCACCGCTACCTGAAACTTCCAGAACAGTTCCCTCTCCCCATTTCTTGTGGAGGGCAATGTCACCAATGGACCAATTTGTCTCGCTAGACGCTGATTTTGCACCAGCTGAAAATTGACCAAATGGAAGGCCGCTTGACTGGATAGATTTTGGTGCCACACCACGTTTACGGTCTTGGAGGGCCTGCGCCAAACTCATACCTTGACCGAAGGCAAGGCCACCACTGCTATAAGATGCCTTAAAGCTTGAATTTGAAGGACGAGCCAGACCTTGATACTCAAGCAAGTCTGAACTGATTTCGTTAATAAAACGAGTCGGACGGTTGTAGTTGGTACGACCAAAAAGCAGACGCGAATTGGCATTGGTCAGATAGAGGATTCTCTCTGCACGCGTAATTCCTACATAGGCCAGACGGCGTTCTTCTTCTAATTCATCTGGATCTTCAGACGCACGACTAAGTGGAAAGACATTTTCTTCCATCCCAATCAAAAAGACAACTGGAAACTCGAGACCTTTGGCAGCATGCAGGGTCATTAGGGTAACTTCTGATGTCTCCTGACTACCTGAATCTGTATCAGCAATCAAGGCCAGGTCATTTAAGAAACGACTTAGTTTGTCCAAACCAGTTTCTTCTTCTGGCCCATCAGATGTGTCATCAAAGTTTTTCGTCACAGAAAGGAACTCTTCAATATTTTCAACCCTAGCCTTGCTTTCTAAAGTCGCTTGAGTATTTAGAATATCGACGTAACCTGTTTTTTCTAGGACGGCCTCAACCAACTCTGTAATATTTAATTGATCTAGCTGCTCTCGTAAATCTAGAATCATATTGGCAAAATCCCAGATAGACTGGGCTACTTTACCCTTGATACCAGATAACATGATATTTGCTGAAGCATCCAGCATAGACATATCTTGCATATTCGCAAAATCACGGATTTTCTCAACAGTGCCTGGACCAATTCCACGTTTCGGCTCGTTGATAATACGCTCAAAACTGATATTGTCACTCAAATTGGCAATGAGGTTGAGGTAAGCGATAATGTCACGAATTTCCTTACGGCTGTAGAACTTTGTTCCACCAACCATGGTATAAGGAATATTTGACTTGAGCAAGGCTTCCTCAATAGTACGGGACTGCGCATTAGTACGATAAAGAACTGCAAAATCCTTGTGAAGGAAGTTTTGGTTGCGACCCAGTTCATCGATAGTTCTGGCTACAAACACAGCCTCATCTAGCTCATCATTGGCACGATAGTAAACAATTTGTTCCCCATCAGCATTTTGAGTCCAAAGATTCTTAGGACGGCGGTTTTTATTGTTTTTGATAACCTCATTAGCCGCTTGGAGAATAGTTTTGGTGGAACGGTAATTCTCCTCCAACAAAACAACCTTGGCTTGGGGATAATCTTTCTCGAAGTCCAAGATATTCTGCATATCAGCACCACGCCAACCATAGATAGACTGGTCCGCATCCCCAACCACACAGATGTTTTTAAAGCGCGAAGCCAAGAGTTTGACCAATTGGTACTGAGCGTGGTTGGTATCTTGGTACTCATCAACATGGATGTATTGAAACTTCTGCTGGTAGTAGGTCAAAACATCAGGATTTTGATCAAAGAGACGCAGGGTCAGCATAATCAAATCATCAAAGTCAACCGACTCCGACTGACGAAGCTCTTTTTGATAAGCAGTGTAACACTGGGCCACGATTTGCGTATACATATCTCCAGCTTGGGAGGCATAAGCCACATCATCAATCAAATCATTCTTAGCATTGGAAATGGTTCCCAAAATAGTTCGTTCATTCCATTTTTTAGGATCCAAGTTCAACTGTTTGAGAATGCGTTTCATGAGCGTTCGCTGTTCACCTGGATCAACAATTGTAAAATTACGGTTGTAGCCAATATGATCCGCATCCCGACGCAAAATACGCACACACATGGAGTGGAAGGTCGCAATCAGACAGTCCTGAGTGGCTGGATTAAGGTTATAAGCACGCTCTTTCATCTCACGCGCAGCCTTGTTGGTAAAGGTAATGGCCAAGATATTCCAAGGATTGACCAGCTTTTCATCAATCAAATAAGCGATACGGTGGGTCAAAACACGGGTCTTTCCAGAACCAGCCCCCGCCATGATCAACAAGGGACCTTCTGTCGTTTGCACCGCCTCAGCCTGACGGTCATTCATTCCATTTAATAATGCGTTCATCTTCTCTTCCTTACTCTTGAAGTCAATATTTCTATTATATCAGAATTCAAGGAAAATATCTTTACCTAGACTGGTTACGTGTAGAAGGCAACTTCTTATATCTAGATAAAAAATGAGCTTGGATATTATTTCCAAACTCATTTATTACTCAATGAAAATCGAAGTGCAAACTAGGAAGCTAGCCGCAGGCTGTACTTGAGTACGGCAAGGTGAAGCTGACGTGGTTTGAAGAGATTTTCGAAGAGTATAAAGTCAATTACAATATACTAGAACAAGCCTAATACTGTTCCATCACTTTCAACATCCATATTAAGAGCAGCAGGTCGTTTTGGAAGTCCTGGCATGGTCATGACATCTCCAGTTAGAGCAACGATGAAGCCTGCACCTAATTTTGGCACCAATTCACGAATGGTAATTTCAAAGTTTTCAGGTGCTCCAAGTGCATTTGGATTGTCTGAGAAGCTATACTGGGTCTTAGCCATACAGATTGGCAATTTGTCCCAACCGTTTTGAACAATTTGAGCGATTTGTGTTTGAGCTTTCTTCTCAAAGTTTACTTTGCTACCACGGTAGATTTCAGTAACAATCTTTTCAATCTTTTCTTGGACAGAAAGGTCATTGTCATACAAACGTTTATAGTTAGATGGGTTTTCAGCGATAGTTTTGACAACTGTTTCGGCAAGTGCTACTCCACCTTCTGCACCATCAGCCCAGACACTAGCCAATTCAACTGGTACATCGATTGAGGCACAAAGTTCTTTCAAGGCTGCAATTTCAGCTTCAGTATCAGATACAAATTCGTTAATAGCCACAACTGCTGGAATACCGAACTTACGGATATTTTCAACGTGGCGTTTCAAGTTAGCAAAACCAGCACGAACTGCCTCCACATTTTCCTCTGTCAGAGCATCTTTAGCCACGCCACCATTCATCTTAAGGGCACGAAGGGTTGCAACAATAACTACTGCATCTGGAGATGTTGGCAAGTTTGGTGTCTTAATATCAAGGAATTTCTCGGCACCAAGATCTGCACCAAAACCAGCTTCAGTAACTGTGTAATCAGCCAAGTGAAGGGCTGTTGTAGTTGCCAAGACAGAGTTACATCCGTGAGCAATATTGGCAAATGGACCACCGTGCACAAAGGCAGGTGTTCCGTAAATTGTCTGAACTAGGTTCGGCTTAATCGCATCCTTCAAAATCAAAGCTAAAGCACCTTCAACCTGCAAATCACCTACAGAAACAGGTGTACGATCATAGCGATAACCGATAACAATATTAGCCAAACGGCGTTTCAAGTCCTCGATATCCGTAGCCAAGCAAAGAATGGCCATTATCTCTGAAGCAACGGTAATATCAAAGCCATCCTCACGTGGAATTCCGTTTAGAGGACCACCAAGCCCAACTGTAACATGACGAAGTGCACGGTCGTTCAAGTCCACAACACGTTTCCAAAGGATACGACGTTGGTCAATTCCCAGCTCATTGCCTTGGTGCAAATGGTTGTCAATCAAGGCAGAAAGAGCATTGTTGGCAGTCGTAATGGCATGCATGTCCCCCGTAAAGTGGAGGTTGATGTCTTCCATTGGCAGCACTTGGGCGTAACCACCACCAGCAGCACCACCCTTAATCCCCATTACTGGACCAAGAGATGGTTCGCGGATAGCAATCATGGTTTTCTTGCCAATCTTGTTCAAGGCATCCGCAAGACCAATGGTAATGGTTGATTTTCCTTCACCTGCAGGTGTTGGGTTGATGGCAGTAACCAAGATCAATTTCCCAACTGGATTGCTCTCAACTGAACGAATTTTATCAAAGCTGAGTTTAGCCTTGTATTTTCCATACAACTCCAAATCGTCGTAAGAAATTCCAAGTTTCTCTACAACATCAACGATTGGCTTCAACTCAATACTCTGTGCGATTTCAATATCTGTTTTCATTCAAAACTCCTCTAACCTCTTATATGATAACTCATTATAACACAAAACAAGATTTTTAACATCCTAAAACTCTCTAAACGTTCGTAAATATCCCTGTTTTTAAGGTTTTTAGAGCCCTTTCTTAAATTTTATATGGCTTTATAGTTTGAAACTATATTCTTTCCTTTTACCAAATTTTTATTGCTTTCATTTTACTTACCGTTTATTTTTGTGTACAATAGTGCTATGAAAATTTTAGTTACATCGGGCGGTACCAGTGAAGCTATCGATAGCGTCCGTTCTATCACTAACCATTCTACAGGACGCTTGGGGAAAATCATCACAGAAACCTTGCTTGCTGCAGGGCATGAAGTTTGTTTGATAACAACAAAACGAGCTCTGAAGCCAGAAGCCCATCCCAACCTAAGCATTCGAGAAATTAACAATACCAAGGACCTTCTCCTTGAAATGCAAGAACGTGTCAAGGACTATCAGGTCTTGATTCACTCAATGGCTGTGTCCGATTACACTCCTGTTTATATGACAGGGTTTGAGGAAGTTCAATCTAGCTCCAATCTAGAAGAATTTTTAAGCAAGCAGAATCATCAAGCTAAGATTTCTTCAACTGACGAGGTTCAGGTTTTGTTCCTAAAAAAGACACCCAAAATCATCTCTCTAGTCAAGGAGTGGAATCCTGCTATTCATCTGATTGGTTTCAAACTGCTGGTTGATGTCTCTGAGGATTATCTCATCGAGATTGCCAGAAAAAGTCTTATCAAGAACCAAGCAGACTTGATTATCGCAAATGACCTGACTCAAATCTCAGCAAACCAGCATCGTGCAATCTTTGTTGAGAAAGATTATCTTCAAACGGTTAACACTAAAGAAGAAATTGCAAAACTCCTCCTTGAAAAAATTCAAGCCTATCATTCTTAGAAAGGAAAGCTATGGCAAACATTCTCTTGGCTGTAACGGGCTCAATTGCCTCTTACAAGTCGGCAGATTTAGTCAGTTCTCTAAAAAAACAAGGCCATCAAGTTACTGTTTTAATGACCCAGGCTGCTACAGAGTTTATTCAACCTTTGACACTACAGGTACTCTCTCAGAATCCTGTCCACTTAGATGTCATGAAGGAACCCTATCCTGATCAAGTCAATCATATCGAACTTGGAAAAAAAGAAGATTTATTTATCGTGGCCCCTGCAACTGCTAACACTATTGCAAAACTAGCCCACGGCTTTGCGGACAATATGGTGACCAGTACGGCTCTAGCCTTGCCAAGTCATATTCCCAAACTCATCGCACCAGCAATGAATACAAAAATGTATGACCATCCAGCAACTCAGGCTAATCTGAAAACATTAGAAAGCTACGGCTATCATCTGATTGCTCCTAAGGAATCCCTATTAGCTTGTGGAGACCACGGACGAGGAGCTTTAGCTGATCTCACAATTATTTTAGAAAGAATAAAGGAAACTCTCGATGAAAAAACGCTCTAATATTGCACCCATTGCTATCTTTTTTGCAACCATGCTCGTGATACACTTTCTGAGCTCACTTATCTTTAACCTTTTTCCATTTCCAATCAAACCGACCATCGTTCATATTCCTGTCATTATTGCCAGCATTATTTACGGTCCACGCGTTGGGGTTACACTTGGATTTTTGATGGGGCTACTTAGCTTAACTGTTAACACGATTACAATTCTACCGACAAGCTACCTCTTCTCACCATTCGTCCCAAACGGAAACATCTATTCAGCTATCATTGCCATCGTTCCACGTATTTTGATTGGTTTAACTCCGTATCTAGTCTATAAACTGATGAAAAATAAAACTGGTCTTATTTTAGCTGGTGCCCTTGGTTCACTTACCAACACAGTCTTTGTACTTGGTGGAATTTTCTACCTTTTTGGAAATGTTTTTGATGGTAATATCCAAAAACTCCTAGCAACTGTTATCTCAACAAATTCGATTGCCGAATTAGTCATTTCCGCAGTTCTTACTCTAGCTATTGTTCCACGACTACAAACCTTGAAGAAATAAAAACAATCTCCGCTTTCAAACCTGAAGGTGGAGATTTCGCTCTGTACAGTTTCTTTTTAGTGAAATCTTTACCAATATTTATACTCAATGAAAATCAAAGAGCAAACTAGTAAGCTAGCTGCAGGTTGCTCAAAACACGGTTTTGAGGTTGCAAATAGAAGCTGATGTGGTTTGAAGAGATTTTCGAAGAGTATTAACTTAAAAATGACCTATAAACCCAAGTAAATCCTTGCTTTATTGTCTTGTTTATAGTACTATACTAATGTATATACAGTTAAAAAGGAGATTCTGATGAACACACGGAAAAAGACACAATTTATGACAATGACTGCCCTCTTAACGGCTATTGCGATTTTGATTCCAATTGTTATGCCTTTTAAGATTGTCATTCCTCCTGCTTCTTACACTTTGGGGAGCCACATCGCTATTTTTATCGCTATGTTCTTGTCGCCCTTGATGGCAATTTTTGTCATCATAGCCTCTAGTTTTGGATTTTTGATGGCTGGCTATCCCATGGTTATCGTATTTCGAGCTTTTTCCCATATTTTTTTTGGGACTCTAGGAGCTCTTTACCTACAAAAATTCCCCGATACCCTGGATAAACCAAAATCTTCCTGGATTTTTAACTTTGTTTTAGCGCTTATCCATGCCCTTGCTGAAGTATTGGCCTGTGTCGTTTTTTACGCAACTTCTGGTACCAATGTAGAAAATATGTTTTATGTTCTATTTGTACTAGTTGGATTTGGCACAATTATCCATAGTATGGTAGACTATACATTAGCACTAGCCGTCTATAAAGTGCTTCGAAAACGCCGTTAAAAGGAAGAACTATGACAAAAGATCGCAAACAAGCCCTACTTCAACTCTTGAAAGAAGCCCCTAAAGCCCTCAATGGCCAAAGTTTGGCTGAACATTTTCATGTCACACGTCAGGTCATTGTGCAGGACATTGCAATTTTAAGAGCCGATGGCGCTCCTATCCTATCCACTAATCGTGGCTACGTCTATAAGCAAATTGAAACCAATCCTTATGTTCACAAACTTTTCAAAGTGAAACATGAAGTTGAAGAAATCGGTCAAGAACTCCTTGCTATCGTAGATAATGGTGGACGTGTTCAAAACACCTTGATTGACCATCCCGTTTATGGAGAAATTGAAACCTTGCTGAAACTGTCTTGCCGCAGAGATGTACAACATTTTCTAGAACAAGTCGAGCATTCTGATTTTAGACCTTTATCTGAATTGACAGATGGCATCCATTACCACCTAGTCGAGGCCGAAACACAACAAGACCTCCACTATATCGAGGAGGCCTTGGATCAGCTCGGTTATTTAGTAAAAGACTAGAAAATTTTCTTTTCCCAATCGTCTTCTGTACGGCGAGGGTAGAAAAATTCAGATTTGTCAGGAGCTTCCATCATCTCCATCAAGGGTAACATATCATAGGCCAGATCCAAGTTTGGAATCTGGTCTTTTTGCACCCAAGAAACTTCTCCTTCATCTGAAGAGCGAAGGGTACCAGAGAACTCAGTTGTCTTATAACAAACGACAATATAGCGCCCACCTGTATCCAGTGGCCAATTTTTAATGCCGACAAGTTGAGGATTTTGGATAGTCAATCCTGTTTCTTCATAGATTTCACGAATAACAGACTCTGCGAAAGATTCGCCATTTTCTACATGGCCTCCTGGAAAGGCATAACCTGACCAGCGATTGGTTTCAGGAGCGCGATACTGCATCACCACGCGCTGAGTTTCGAGGTCTTCAATCAGACAAATGTTTGTTAAAATTGTTAATTGGGAACGGGACATAAATTTACTCGCTTTCTAAT
Source organism: Streptococcus mitis (assembly GCF_047465045.1). Lineage (GTDB taxonomy): Bacteria > Bacillota > Bacilli > Lactobacillales > Streptococcaceae > Streptococcus > Streptococcus mitis_DT. The sequence continues at coordinate 126,133 of NZ_JASHAR010000001.1, read as the reverse complement.
TTATTAAATTTTTAGACTTGGTACCAGTACCATTAGCTTCTACTTTTTAAAATTATTTAGAATAGAATACCATCCGTTTTTCCTTTATAGGCTTTCCAAGTTCAAGCATCTTTTCTTGTCCATCAAAAGTAAAGCCCATTTTTTGATAGAAAGCAATGGCGCGCTTATTATCTTTCAATACCCATAAGAAAATTTCAGAAAAATGATCAAGAGCAATCAAAGCTGCTTTCATTAACTTTTGTGCGATACCTTTTCCATAATAGTCTTTTAAAACATATAAAGCAATAATTTCACCAGCTTGAATAGTCTCATCACGAAAGTTGCCATAACTTATAAAACCAACTACCTTCAGACCATCCATCGCAATCAATGTATTTTCTGGAAACTTTTGACTAAAGAATCGACATCTTTCTAATGTCATTGTCTCCTGAAATTCTGCAGGCAAAAGGTCGTCATAAGCTTCTCTCCACGCTTTCCAGTGAACAAGTGATTTACCTTCTATCTCTTCAGGAGTTTCCATTGATTTAATAATAACCGTCATTTATTTTCTTCTCCTTAATCCAAGGCCTTGACTTCCAACATCATATCACGTATCTGAGCCGCTAGTTCAAAGTCAAGCACTTCGACGGCTTCTTGCATTTGTTTTTCGAGTTTCTTAACAAGTTCTTTGCGCTCTTGTTTGTTTAGGCTATTGATATCGACTTCCTTGTCTTCTTCCTTAGCAACTGCCTTGGTCACAGCAATCAGGTCACGGATTTCTTTCTTGATTGTCTGAGGCACAATACCGTGTTCTTCATTATAGGCCATCTGGATTTTCCGACGACGGGCAGTTTCATCGATAGCACGTTGCATAGACTGAGTCACAGTGTCCGCATACATGATGACATGCCCTCCCCAAAAGCCATAACCAGAACAGCGATTGGTTTCAGGAGAGCGATACTGCATGACCACGCACTATGTTTCGAGAGCTTCAATCAGATAAATATTTGTTAAAATCGTTAATTGGGAACGGGACATAGTACTCACTTTCTATATTAAATGACTTTTTCATGGCTAATTTCAGACTTCATAATGAAAGGATTAATTCGTTCGTGGTAATAATTTACTTCATGAAGCAAATATCCTTTTTTAATGACAATTTCTTGTTCCTGAACTTCAAAATCAAGTGTTATTGGAATAGGGATTCGTGTCACAAAGGCAAAAATAACAAACACAAATATCCATATATATAAACTACAAATAGCACTACGAATTCCTTCAAAAAGACGGTATCGTTCCTTGAAACAATAACTAAGAATATGCACAATAGCCAAAATAATTGGTACAAATTGTCCTGTTTTAAATATCATGGGGATGAATTGTATTCCAAATATTCCAAAGAGAAGGTCTAGAATTACCAGATGTCTACAAAAACGAATAAAAAGAGTAATCACTAAAAGGAAAAGCCAACTATCCCAAAGAATGGGAGTAAACGATAAACCAAATATTGATAGGCAAAAATCGATAAGGACAAATCCTAGTAAAATCAGATAGACTATTCTAAATAAAGTTAAGTGTTTCAAGATGGATGACTCCTTTTCTTTTCATGTTTATACTTCAATAATCGATGGACTGTATGTTGTTCCAAATCCATTATTAATATCGAACTAAAAGACTTAATGAAAAAGTTTTTAGTCATTATTAATTCCATAATCCTTCATTTTATGATTTTATGATTTTGAATTTTTAAAGTTGTCTTGCTACCAGAACGATAGCTTTCCCCACTTTTTCCGGCGTAATAATAAGAGATTTCATAAAATGCGTCTGCAAGGTCTGCTCTATCTATTCCATTTTTGATAAACTCTTTCAGACCACCTTCACCATTAAAATAATCCTTGTGTCCTTCTTCTAACACAATATCTTTATAGATAACATGACCTTTAATAATTCCTTTTGCCAGAAATTCATCAATAGGGAGATCATATAAACCATGAAAAGGTTTCCCCTCCTTACGATTCTTATCTATGAGATCATAATATTCTGTAATATTCTCTGCTTTCTCATCGACACTCCAATAAGTATTTACATATTCTAGATTTGGATTCTCAAATTGCTTGAAAAAACTCTCTACTTTTTCTTTATATGAAATTGTTTCTGGTTTATGATTGAGAAGTTCATGTGCCATCCCCGAGAATTCTTGTAACATTGTTTTTGTAGTCCCATCATAAATCAATTCCTCCTTTGTTTTTTTAGGATTACTTTTTGAGGATTTTGGATAATAAATCAAAGCATCACTCACAGTAATACTTCTCCCGTTAATTTCTTCACTATATAAGTATTCAATTTTATAGTCTTGAGAAAGCCATTTATCTCTAGAAAAGTTTGTAACCTTCACATTACCTTTAAAGCCATACAAATCAAGAGTTCTTCTAGTAGCAATTTCTACTTCCTTTATATTTGCTTCGGGGAAAATATCATAAGTTGTTGTGAAGAATAAGAAAGCAATACGTAGAATAAAAAATAAAGGGACTATATTTACAACAAAAAATAGAAACAGTAACAGTTTTTTCATGACTACATTCTCCTTGTAAGCAATTCAATTATAAATTTTATTTAGTATGGGTATTCCTACCCAAGCGCCTTGACTTCCAGCATCATATCACGAATCTGAGCTGCTAGTTCAAAGTCAAGCACTTCAACTGCTTCTTGCATTTGTTTTTCAAGTTTCTTGACGAGTTCTTTGCGTTCTTGTTTGTTGAGGCTATTGATATCGACTTCCTTGTCTTCTTCCTTAGCAACTGCCTTGGTCACAGCAATCAGGTCACGGATTTCTTTCTTGATTGTCTGAGGCACAATACCGTGTTCTTCATTATAGGCCATCTGAATTTTCCGACGGCGAGCTGTTTCATCGATAGCACGTTGCATAGACTGAGTCACAGTGTCCGCATACATGATGACATGCCCTTCACTGTTACGGGCAGCACGACCAATGGTCTGGATAAGGCCACGTTCATTACGAAGGAATCCTTCCTTGTCGGCATCGAGAATAGCTACGAGACTCACTTCAGGAACGTCAATTCCTTCACGAAGGAGGTTGATTCCAACCAAAACATCAAAGACACCCAAGCGCAGGTCACGGATAATCTCTGTCCGCTCCAAGGTCTTGATATCCGAGTGCATGTACTTGACCTTGATACCCATTTCCTTGAAATAGTCGGTCAAATCTTCTGCCATTTTCTTGGTTAAAGTGGTAATAAAGGTACGCTCATTCTTTTCAACACGGGCATTAATTTCACCTAAGAGGTCATCAATCTGTCCCATAGTCGGACGTACTTCCACCTCAGGATCCAAAAGACCTGTTGGTCGAATGATTTGCTCAATCACTGTCTCGGTCTGTTCATTTTCATAGTCGCCAGGTGTCGCTGAAACGTAGACAATCTGATGCACATGACTTTCAAACTCTTCACGACGGAGGGGACGATTGTCCAAGGCTGACGGCAAACGGAAACCATAATTAACTAGCATTTCCTTACGCGAACGGTCACCATTGTACATGCCCTTGATTTGTCCCATAGTCATGTGGCTCTCGTCAATCATGATTAAGAAATCATCTGGGAAAAAGTCAAGAAGGGTATACGGAGGCTCACCTTCGCTACGCCCATCCATATGGCGTGAGTAGTTTTCAACCCCGTTGGTATAGCCCATCTCACGGAGCATTTCGATATCATACTCAGTCCTCTGTTTCAAGCGTTGCGCTTCAAGCAATTTGCCTTCCTTTTCAACGATAACTAGTTGCTCTTCTAATTCTGCTTGAATCTTGGCAATAGCAACTTCCATATGGTCGTCATTGGTCACAAAGTGAGTAGCTGGGAAAATAGCCAAATGATCCACTTCTCCCAATACCTGACCCGTCAAAGCTTCAACCTCACGAATACGGTCAATTTCGTCTCCAAAAAATTCTACTCGAAAGGCGTGTTCATCACGAGAGGCTGGGAAAATCTCCACAACATCCCCACGCACACGAAATCTTCCCCGTTGGAAATCAATATCATTACGTTCAAACTGGATATCAACCAAGTCATTCAAGAGTTTATCACGAGAAATTTCCAGACCTGGACGCAGACTCACGACGCTGTCAGCGTATTCCTTGGGCGAACCCAAACCATAGATACAAGAGACAGAAGCTACGACAATGACATCATTACGCTCCAGAAGAGCCGAAGTCGCTGAGTGGCGGAGCTTGTCAATCTCGTCATTGACAGAGCTGTCCTTCTCAATATAGGTATCGCTAGAAGGGACATAGGCCTCTGGTTGGTAATAATCATAGTAGGAAACAAAATACTCAACAGCATTTTCAGGGAAAAATTCCTTAAACTCCCCATAGAGCTGGCCTGCCAGAGTCTTATTGTGGGCAATGACCAGAGTTGGTTTATTGACTTTGGAAATGACTTGACTCATGGTATAGGTCTTCCCTGTTCCGGTCGCCCCCATCAGAATCTGAGCTTTTTCTCCACCCTCGATATTATCAACCAACTGCTCGATAGCTTGTGGTTGATCTCCTGATGGTTGATATTTTGATACTAGTTTAAATTGATTGTCTGTAATGCGGTTAATCATAAGAATCCTCTCTCGATGTGCTATTCCTATTTTAGCATACTTGTAGCATTTTCACGAAGAAAAGGACGGACCGAAGTCACATCCTTTCATTTTCTTTCTTTAATTGATAAGCGAAATAAACAATCAGCAGTAGCAAGACCAGACTTGTCATAATGGAACCTTCTATGCCAAAAGAACCACCTGATAACCAATCTTGATTTCCTTGTGGTAAAAAGCTCATCAGAGACGTTCCGGATGGTTGACCACTAACTAAAATTCCAAATAAATTTCCCTGAGCAAAATTCCAGGCTCCATGAATACCTGCAACACCCCAAACTGTATCAGTTTTGAGAAGGTAAAGAGCCATGGCAACTCCGAATAAAAAGAGATTTACTAGAGATAGTGGTGTTAGACCAGAATTGCCCATATGAAGCAGGGTAAAGAATAAGCTAGATATAAGAACAGCAAGTTTGAGATTGGTTCTTGAGGCCAATTGAGGAAGGAGCCAAGCACGGGACACCACTTCTTCTGCTGTCCCCTGTAGGATCCAAAATGGGATAGTAAAAATGATAAAGGCAAGCGAATAAGGATTCAAATGAATGGACTCAAAACGATATTGCCCTAATGCTACTAAACCTAACAAGGTCAGAAGAAAAAGTGCCAGACCTAAACCAAATCCCTTAAGAAGATTACTGAGGAAATTTTCTTTATAAAATCCTAAAGTTCGAATAGGCCTTTTCTCAACTTTTTTAGTCCATCTGAACACAGTGTTGAGTATAAAACCAAAGGCCAGTAAATCTAAAATTAAATGAAAGTCACTTGTTTTATCCATCAAGCTCTGCTGCAATGTCTGCAAGTAGGTTGCAAGATTTTGACCAGCCTCTCCAAAATTTCTAGCAAGTCCGATGAGAGCTAACAAACTAATACCATACAGAGTATAAGCCACAAACTCTCCTATGAAGACAAAAGCAAAGGCTAACAAGGGGCTTGTGTAAATGTTTAAACTCATTTTTGAAGCTTGGAAGTCTTTAAATATTCTTTTATCCTTCATATCCCTGTCCTCTTTTCTTCTATATATACTCTTATTATAGCACTTTTTAATAGCAACTCAAGAAAGAAAAGGAAAAACCAATGTTATATTTTCTGACACAAAAATATAAAAATTTGCCTTTTTTTACTTTTTCTGATATAATGGGAAAATATTCGGAAAAGGAGACTAAAAATGAAGAAAAAATTTCTAGCATTTTTGCTAATTTTATTCCCAATTTTCTCATTAGGTATTGCTAAGGCAGAAACAATTAAGATTGTGTCTGATACTGCCTATGCACCTTTTGAGTTTAAAGATTCAGATCAAACTTATAAAGGAATTGATGTTGACATTATTAACAAAGTCGCTGAGATTAAAGGATGGAACATTCAGATGTCTTATCCTGGATTTGACGCAGCGGTCAATGCGGTTCAAGCTGGTCAAGCTGACGCTATCATGGCAGGGATGACAAAGACTAAAGAACGTGAAAAAGTCTTCACCATGTCTGATACTTACTATGATACAAAAGTTGTCATTGCAACTACAAAGGCACACAAGATTAGTCAGTACGACCAATTAAGAGGTAAAACTGTTGGTGTTAAAAACGGAACAGCCGCTCAACGTTTCCTTGAAAGTATCAAGGACAAATATGGCTTTAGTATTAAAACATTTGACACTGGTGATTTGATGAACAACAGCTTGAGTGCTGGTGCCATCGATGCCATGATGGATGATAAACCTGTTATCGAGTATGCCATCAACCAAGGCCAAGACCTCCATATCGAAATGGACGGGGAAGCTGTAGGTAGTTTTGCTTTCGGTGTTAAAAAAGGAAGTAAATACGAGCACCTAGTCACTGAATTTAACCAAGCCTTGGCTGAAATGAAAAAAGATGGTAGTCTTGATAAAATCATCAAGAAATGGACTGCTTCATCATCTTCAGCAGTACCAACTACAACTACTCTAGCAGGCTTAAAAGCTATTCCTGTTAAAGCTAAATATATCATTGCTAGCGATTCTTCTTTTGCACCTTTTGTTTTCCAAAATTCAAGCAACCAATTTACTGGCATTGATATGGACTTGATTAAGGCCATCGCTAAAGACCAAGGTTTTGAAATTGAAATTACCAACCCTGGTTTCGATGCTGCTATCAGTGCTGTTCAAGCTGGACAAGCTGATGGTATCATTGCTGGTATGTCTGTCACAGATGCTCGTAAGGCAACTTTTGACTTCTCAGAATCATACTACACTGCCAATACTATCCTTGGTGTCAAAGAATCAAGCACTATTGCTTCTTATGAAGATTTGAAAGGGAAGACAGTTGGTGTTAAAAACGGAACTGCTTCTCAAACCTTCCTAACAGAAAATCAAAGCAAATACGGTTACAAAATCAAAACCTTCGCTGATGGTTCGTCAATGTATGACAGTTTAAACACTGGTGCCATTGATGCCGTTATGGATGATGAGCCTGTTCTCAAATATTCTATCAGCCAAGGCCAAAAATTGAAAACACCAATCGCTGGAACTCCAATCGGTGAAACAGCCTTTGCCGTTAAAAAAGGAGCAAATCCAGAATTGATTGAAATGTTCAACAACGGACTTGCAAACCTTAAAGCAAACGGAGAATTCCAAAAGATTCTTGATAAATACCTAGCTAGCGAATCTTCATCTGCTTCAACAAGCACTGTTGATGAAACAACTATCTGGGGCTTGCTTCAAAACAACTACAAACAACTCCTTAGCGGGCTTGGTATCACTCTTGCTCTAGCTCTTATCTCATTTGCTATTGCCATTGTTATCGGAATTATCTTTGGTATGTTTAGCGTTAGCCCATACAAATCTCTTCGTGTGATTTCTGAGATTTTCGTTGACGTTATCCGTGGTATTCCATTGATGATTCTTGCAGCCTTCATCTTCTGGGGAATTCCAAACTTCATCGAGTCTATCACAGGCCAACAAAGTCCAATTAACGATTTCGTAGCTGGTACTATTGCCCTATCCCTCAATGCAGCGGCTTATATCGCTGAAATTGTTCGTGGTGGTATTCAAGCTGTTCCGGTTGGTCAAATGGAAGCCAGCCGAAGCTTGGGTATCTCTTATGGAAAAACCATGCGTAAGATTATCTTGCCACAAGCAACTAAATTGATGTTGCCAAACTTTGTTAACCAATTCGTTATCGCTCTTAAAGATACAACCATCGTATCTGCTATCGGTTTGGTTGAACTCTTCCAAACTGGTAAGATTATCATCGCCCGTAACTACCAAAGTTTCAAGATGTATGCAATCCTTGCTATCTTCTATCTTGTAATTATCACACTTTTGACTAGACTAGCGAAACGCTTAGAAAAGAGGATTCGTTAATGGCAAAACTAAAAATTGATGTAAATGATTTACACAAGCACTATGGAAAAAATGAGGTTTTAAAAGGAATCACGACTAAGTTCTATGAAGGAGATGTTGTTTGTATCATTGGTCCTTCAGGTTCTGGTAAGTCAACTTTCCTCCGTAGCCTTAATCTTTTAGAAGAAGTTACGAGTGGTCACATCACTGTGAACGGTTATGACTTAACTGAAAAAACTACCAACGTTGACCACGTCCGTGAAAATATTGGAATGGTTTTCCAACACTTCAACCTCTTCCCACACATGTCTGTATTGGACAACATTACCTTTGCTCCTATTGAGCACAAGTTGATGACTAAGGAAGAAGCTGAGAAATTGGGAATGGAGCTGCTTGACAAGGTTGGTCTAGCAGATAAAGCTAATGCCAACCCAGATAGCCTATCAGGGGGACAAAAACAACGTGTGGCCATCGCTCGTGGACTAGCAATGAATCCAGACATCATGCTCTTTGATGAACCAACTTCTGCCCTTGACCCTGAGATGGTCGGAGACGTACTAAACGTTATGAAGGAATTGGCTGAGCAAGGTATGACCATGATTATCGTAACCCATGAGATGGGATTTGCTCGTCAGGTTGCCAACCGCGTTATCTTTACTGCAGATGGTGAATTCCTTGAAGACGGAACACCTGATCAAATCTTTGATAACCCACAGCACCCACGTCTGAAAGAGTTCTTGGACAAGGTCTTAAACGTCTAAACTCAAACTGTAAGGATTTCCTTGCAGTTTTTTTCTATCTCGTATTGGATTTTTTGATTTTTCGGAAAATTATGTTAGAATTAAATTTATGAAATGAGATTTCCTCATACCTAGCAAGACTAGGAATAAAAATAGAAATTAGGTAGCTAGATGTCATCTAAGGTTATTGTTACAATTTTCGGTGCGAGTGGAGACCTGGCTAAACGCAAGCTCTACCCTTCCCTTTTTAGACTATATAAATCCGGCAATCTTTCCGAGCACTTTGCAGTCATTGGAACTGCTCGTCGTCCTTGGAGCAAGGAATATTTTGAATCTGTTGTAGTCGAATCCATCCTTGATTTGGCAGATAGTACCGAACAAGCTCAGGAGTTCGCTAGTCACTTCTACTATCAAAGTCATGATGTCAATGATACAGAACACTACATTGCTTTACGTCAATTGCAGGCTGAACTAAATGACAAGTACCAAGCTGAACACAACAAGCTCTTCTTCTTGTCTATGGCACCTCAGTTCTTTGGAACTATCGCCAAACACCTCAAGTCTGAAAACATTGTGGATGGTAAAGGTTTTGAGCGCTTAATCGTTGAGAAGCCATTTGGTACAGATTACGCAACTGCAAGCAAGTTGAATGACGAGCTCCTAGCAACATTTGACGAGGAACAAATTTTCCGTATTGACCATTATCTTGGTAAGGAAATGATCCAAAGTATCTTTGCAGTTCGCTTTGCAAACTTGATTTTTGAAAATGTGTGGAACAAGGACTTTATCGACAATGTTCAAATTACCTTTGCGGAGCGCTTGGGTGTAGAAGAACGTGGTGGCTACTATGACCAATCTGGTGCACTCCGTGACATGGTACAAAACCATACACTACAACTTCTTTCTCTCCTTGCTATGGACAAACCAGCAAGCTTCACAAAAGACGAGATTCGTGCCGAAAAGATTAAGGTCTTTAAAAACCTCTATCATCCAACGGATGAAGAGCTTAAAGAACACTTTATCCGTGGTCAATACCGTTCAGGTAAGATTGATGGCATGAAATATATCTCTTATCGTAGTGAGCCAAATGTGAATCCAGAATCTACAACTGAAACCTTTGCATCTGGTGCCTTCTTTGTAGACAGCGATCGCTTCCGTGGTGTTCCTTTCTTCTTCCGTACTGGTAAACGACTGACTGAGAAAGGAACTCATGTCAACATCGTCTTTAAACAAATGGATTCTATCTTTGGAGAACCACTTGCTCCAAACATTTTGACCATCTATATCCAACCAACAGAAGGCTTCTCTCTTAGCCTAAATGGAAAGCAAGTAGGAGAAGAATTCAACTTGGCTCCGAACTCACTTGATTACCGTACAGACGCGACCGCAACTGGTGCTTCTCCAGAACCATACGAGAAATTAATTTATGATGTCTTAAATAACAACTCAACTAACTTTAGTCACTGGGATGAAGTTGGTGCATCATGGAAGTTGATTGACCGTATCGAAGAGCTTTGGGCTAAAAATGGTGCTCCACTTCATGACTATAAAGCTGGAAGCATGGGACCTCAAGCCAGCTTTGACTTACTTGAAAAATTCGGTGCCAAATGGACTTGGCAACCAGATATCGCCTATCGTCAAGATGGTCGTTTAGAATAACAAAAAATCCTGCAAGTTTGTACCTTGCAGGATTTTTACTTCTAATTAGATTAAGCCTTCCAAGAGACCCTTCATAAAGTTTTCTGAATTAAATTCTCCAATATCATCGATTTTTTCACCAAAACCAATCAATTTTACAGGAATATTGAGTTCTTCACGGATGGCTAGAACAACACCACCTCGAGCCGTTCCATCAATCTTAGTCAAGACAATTCCTGTCAAAGGGGTAATTTTTGAAAATTCTTTGGCCTGTACCAGGGCATTTTGACCAGTTGAAGCATCTAATGCTAAGAAAGTTTCATGCGGCGCTTCTGGCACAACACGCTTGATGATGCGTCCAATCTTCTCCAACTCAGCCATGAGGTTGTCCTTGTTTTGCAGACGACCAGCGGTGTCAATCATAAGAATATCGATACCTTCAGCTACAGCACGTTCCATGCCATCAAAGACTACACTAGCTGGGTCAGCTTTTTCAGGTCCAGTCACAACTGGAACGTCAACACGACGGCCCCATTCAGCAAGCTGGGCTACTGCTCCTGCACGGAAGGTATCTGCCGCAACCAGCATGACCTTCTTCCCAGCTTGTTTGTAGCGGTGGGCTAGTTTTCCGATAGAAGTTGTTTTCCCAACACCATTCACACCGACGAAGAGCATTACAGTCAATCCATCTTGGAAGTGGATTCTTTCATCGTAGTTGCCATCCTTTTCATAAAGCTCAACCAATTTCTCAATGATGACACGGCGTAGTGCGTCGGGTTTCTTGGCATTTTCAAGCTTGGCTTCGTAGCGTAACTCCTCTGTTAAGTTAGAAGCGACCTGTACACCAACGTCGCTCATGATCAGCAGTTCTTCCAACTCCTCGAAGAATTCTTCATCGACAGAGCGGAAATTAGCAAAGAAGGCGTTCAAGCGAGCTCCGAAGCCTGTGCGAGTTTTCTTGAGACTGCGGTCATATTTTTCCTGAACAGTTTCTTCTACTTGAGACGTTTCTGGTTCAAGCACTTCAGAACTATTTTCTTCTACAGTCTCTAGGAGCTCAGTATTCTCTTCCTCTGGGACTTCTTCTGAGTTTGGCAATTCTTCCACTTGTTGAACTTCTACAACTGGCTCTGAATCCTTATTTTCTTCAACTGTGACTTGGATTTCCTCTTCTTCAAACACAGCTTCTTCAGAACTTTCAACCTCTGCTTCTCCCTGAGGAAGTTCCTCAGCTTCTGTAAGGGCAGGCTCAACATCTTCTGATAGATCAAGATTTTCCAGAGCTTCTTTTACAACTTCTTCGATTTTAGGTTCTTCTTTTTTTCCGAATAGACGGTCAAATAATCCCATATCTTAGTTCTCCTTTAGCACATATTCTTCGATAGCCCAGGCGACAGCCTCTTCATCATTGGTCATTGGTGTCACTACATTTGCGACTGCCTTGACTTCAGGAACAGCGTTTTGCATGGCAACACCGAGCCCTGCCCATTCAATCATTGAGAGGTCATTTGCCTCGTCACCACAGGCCATGACTTGGCTTTGGTCGATTCCTAGATGGCTGATCAGTTTTGCCAAACCTGTTGCTTTATGAACATTCTTTGGTGACCACTCTAGCAACATTTCCCGTGATTTAAAGATTTCATATTGGTCAAACAATTCTGGAGAAATCTTCTGAATAGCTGCATCCAAGGGTTCTTGAGCAAAGGCGGTCACGCATTTATTATAAGTCATTTGACTAGATAAGTCTGCAAAGTCCACTGGAACAAAAGTCAAAGCTGGATTGAATTTGGCATAAAGACTTTCTTGGTCTGATTGAATTTGATAAACAGTTCCTTCTGAGATGGCATCAAGAGGCAGTGATAATTTCTCTGTTTCTTCATACAAGCGTGCTACATCATCATATGAAAAGACTGTCTTATCAAGGATTTCACCTGTATTTTTCTGAACTAAACCACCATTAAAAGTAATCGTATACTCATCTTCCTGACCGTCAGTCCCTAGCTCATGGAGAAAGAAATCCATAGCTTTTAAGGGACGACCAGTTGTCAATACGACCTTGATACCACGATCACGCGCAGCTTTCAAGGTTGCCTTGGTGCGAACCGTCAACCTTTTATCAGTAGTCAGCAAGGTCCCGTCCAAGTCCAATGCAATCAATTTTATATCTGCCATTATAAGCCCTCCATATAAGCTATAACCGACTGGTCCTTATGGTGACCAATCACTGTCTCTGCTAATTCTAAAATTTCAGGTCGTGCATTTTCAGGAGCTACAGGATGTCCCACAACCTGCATCATATGCAAGTCATTTAGATTGTCTCCAAAAGCCATAACCTGATCCATTGTGATACCAAGTTTTTTAGCTAATTCAACAATAGCCACACCCTTATCGACATAGTCCAGAACAATATCAATGGATTCAAAACCAGTTGTCATGGCCTTAACACCAGGAACGTTTTCATTGACCCAAGCTTCCCCAGCTTCTAGCGTTTCTTCTGTGAAGTTGGTTGTAAATTTGAAAATGTCATCTGTGATATCTTCCAAACTCGCTACTTTTTGGATATTTTCATTATAGTGCTGGCTCACTTTCAAATAGGTCTCATCAACCGTATCTAGAACATAAGCTCCCTTTTTTCCCGTCAAGAGCAGTTTATTGATATCTACATAAGGTGAAGTTTTCAGCATTTCAAAAGTTGATAGATAAAAGTCACGAGACATAGTCGCTTCATACAAATCTTGACCTCGATATTCTACCAAACTGCCATTTTCCGCGATGAAAATAATGTCATCACGAACATCAGCAAATAATTTTTCTAGAGACAGAAATCCGCGCCCTGAAGCTACCGCAAAGTAAATCCCTTTTTCCTTGTAGGAAGCCAAAAGAGACTTGAGGCGGTTCATATCAAAGCGTCCATTCCCATCTAGGAAGGTTCCGTCCATATCCGTTGCTACTAGTTTAATCATAAAATCTTTCTTACTCCGATTAGTAAATCTACCTTCTATTATACCATAGATAGCTAGAAAAAGGACGAGTCTATCAGCTTTACCTATCTTTTATCCTTTCCTACTAGCTAGTACTGATTTCAACTTAAAAACTCTTAAAAAATTAAAATCGTGCAACTTTTTTCAGACAGTTTTAAAAGATTGATTTCCTTATATTTTTCCTTTATACTGGATAAAAAGGAGAATAATATGTCAGAAACAAATCACGAAATTGATTCAAATTTTGCAGGTCGTTTAAATATCCTGCGTGCGGGTGTGCTTGGTGCCAATGATGGGATTATTTCCATTGCTGGTGTGGTTATCGGGGTTGCTAGTGCCACGACCAATATCTGGATTATTTTTTTATCAGGTTTTGCGGCTATCTTAGCTGGTGCCTTTTCAATGGCTGGTGGAGAATATGTATCCGTTTCAACTCAAAAAGATACCGAGGAAGCAGCCGTTGCGCGTGAGCAAGTCTTGCTAGACCAAGATATGGAACTAGCCAAAAAGTCCCTCTATGCTGCCTATATTCAAAATGGTGAGTGTGAAACATCAGCCCAACTTCTCACCAACAAAGCCTTTTTAAATAATCCGCTCAAGGCTTTGGTAGAGGAAAAATATGGGATTGAGTATGAAGAGTTTACCAATCCTTGGCATGCTGCTATCTCTAGCTTTATTTCTTTTTTCCTTGGTAGCTTACCACCAATGCTTTCAATTACCATTTTCCCAAGTGAATACCGCATCCCTGTTACTGTCCTTATCGTCGGTGTGGCCCTTCTTCTCACTGGTTACACTAGTGCCAAACTTGGAAAAGCCCCAACCAAAACAGCTATGATTCGAAACCTAGCTATTGGTCTCTTGACTATGGGAGTTACTTTCCTGCTCGGACAACTTTTCAGCATTTAATACTCTTCGAAAATCTCTTCAAACCACGTCAGCGTTGCCTTGCCGTATATATGTAACTGACTTCGTCAGTTCTATCTGCAACCTCAAAACAGTGTTTTGAGCTGACTTCGTCAGTTCTATCTGCAACCTCAAAACAGTGTTTTGAGCAACCAGCGGCTAGCTTCCTAGTTTGCTTTTTGATTTTCATTGAGTATAAAATACAAGAAATACCTCGATTTTGAAGTCGAGGTATCTTTTTTTACATTTGCACAATCTTGCGATAACTTCTTGAAGTAATCATGAAAATCAGCACATAGGCGATGAGGAAGATAGCGCAGATAGACAAGGTCACAGTCAACATCATATTCGTATCTATTACACCAATCACTTTTAAAATCAGACTAAGCATATGGTAGGCAAAGGCTAGATGTATGAAGGCAAAAAGCAAAGGAAGGAAGAAAACAGTTAAAACCTGTTTGTTAATAGTTTGCTTGATTTGCTTTTGATCTAAACCGACTTTCTGCAAGATAATAAAGCGCTCACGGTCTTCATAGCCTTCAGAAATTTGTTTGTAGTAGATGACCAGAACAGTTCCGACCATAAAGATAATGGATAGGAAAATACCGATAAAGAAGACACCACCAAAGAGGGCACTCATCTGAGAACTAGCATCTGCTAGATTGCTACCGTAAACATAGCTACCTTCCGTGTTTAATTGAGCATTAAACTGATTGAGGTATTTATCATATTCTTCAGCGACCTTGAGTTGTTCTTCTTCGTTGGCATTTACATTCATACCACCGTAAAACTGATTATAGATAGCCGAATCTGGGAATTGATCCAAAAAGGCTTGTAAATTAGGTACAACAAGGTAATTGTAATCAGCAGTCAAAATATTAAACTGATTTGGAACATGGTTTACAATGAAATCTTTAGTAAATTCTTCTTTGACAGAAAATTGATGATCATTTAGAGTTAGAGCTTTCTGTTCTTTAACTCCCTCATTCTTTGCAAAGAGTCCGACCTCATTTCCTGATAGAGACAATTTTTGGCCAGTCATATTTTCATAATCTTTTTGGTCAAATACCATGAAAACTGTTGTGGGTTGGACACGATTTTGTCCTTTTTCAAAAAGGGTTAACTTGCTACCTTCTTGGTTTGCAACACCAAAGTAAGCGTAACGAAGAACTTCTTTCTCTTTAATCTTATAACCTTTGTCACTTGCAAACTGGCTCAAGAGTTTGTCCAAGTCTTCTTTTTCAACATTTTGTCCTGAAACCCCAAAATCATGAGGATTTAGAACTTTTTTAAAGCTTTCTGAGGCATTGAAAATACTAGTCGCTGCTGACATGGTTACCAAAACCATTGTTGACAAAATAGCGATAGTTGCTAGTCCAACCGCATTTTTCTTCATACGGAAAATCAAGTTGGACACTGAGATAAGGTTATTGGGCTGGTAATAGTATTTCTTGTTTTTCTTTAAGATTTGAAGGAAAACTGTAATTCCTGCATTGAACAAAAGATAAGTACCAAAGATAACCAGCAAAACAGCTAAGAAGAAGATTGTTAGGGCTGTAAGAGGATCTTTTACAGTAAGCGCAAGATAATAACCAATACCTAAACTAATCGCACCAAGAATAGTTTGGAGAGGAAGGAAACGTCCTTTTTTCTCACCACTAGCTTTCTCACGCGAGAGCTGGAGGGCATTCATACGGGCGATTCGAAGGGCATTCAGTAACATGAGGCCTAGGAAAATCAAACCGAAGACAACAAGTACTGTAATGACAACTTTCATCTGGAAGGTAGCGACCAGTTCCACCTTCAATTTCATCAGTTTGAGCAAGAAAGCGAAAATTAACTTGTCAAACAAGGCTCCAATACCGATACCTGCTCCAACAGTTAAAATTCCAAATAGCACTAACTCTTTAAAGGTCATACTGATTAGATGACGCTTCTCCAAGCCCAACATGCCATAAATTCCTAGTTCCTTGGAACGGTTCTTCATGACAAAACTATTGGCATAGAGGACGATAATGGCTGACGCAAGGGTGACGACAAACATACCAAATCCTAGAGTAGCTTGAATGGTTGTCCCTCCACGGATTTCCGAAATCTTGGGATTGAAGGTTAAGGAGTAAAAGAGATAGGTGACGGTGACTGCCAAGAGAACAGCCAGCGCAAAAGGATAGTAGAGTTTGCGGTTTTTAATCAAGTTCGATACCGCTAACTTATTGGTTAATCGAAACATACTAATTCACCTCGCTTGCCATGACAGTCAAGGTATCAGAGATTTCTTGGAACATCTGACGTTCTGTCTTCTCTCCACGGTAGATTTGGTTGTAAAGAATGCCGTCTTTGATAAAGAGTACACGTTTAGCTCTGCTAGCTGCTGCTGTTGAGTGGGTTACCATAAGAATGGTTTGGCCACGCTCATTGATTTCATCAAAGACATCAAGTAAGGCTGCAGAGGACTTGGAGTCAAGGGCTCCTGTTGGCTCATCCGCAAGGAGAATTTCAGGTTCTGTAATGATAGCGCGTGCTACTGCTACACGCTGTTTCTGACCACCAGAAATCTCGTAAGGGTACTTCTCTTGCAATTGGTTGATTCCCAGATTCTCAGCTGTCACCACCAATTTCTTCATCATTTCCGTAATGGGTCTTCTTGACAAGACAAGCGGAAGCAAGATATTGTCTTTTACAGAGAGAGTATCTAGCAAGTTAAAGTCTTGGAAGACAAATCCTAGCTTTTCACGACGGAAGCTAGAGGCTTGTGAATTTTTAATGGTTGCGGTGTCCGTTCCATTTAAGTAAACCTGACCACGAGTTGGTTTATCCAGCATAGCTAGGATATTGAGAAGAGTTGATTTACCAGAACCAGACTCACCCATGATGGCAACGTAGTCACCCTTTTCGACGGTAAAGTGAATATCCTTGAGAGCTTCTACTTGGTTGCCCTGAAAACGAGTTTTATAAATTTTTTGAACGTGTTTTACATCTAAAAGTGTCATGAGAATCTCCTTTCTTAATATCCCATCAAATGAAATGTCTCTTGCATCATAGCGCATCCCAGCTGAACGCGCTCGATATCTTTATGGCTTGGTTTTCTTGTTTTCTTCTGTAAGATTTGTTTCATGATGTTACTCCTTTGTTCTTTATGAGTCTAGTTTACATCAAAAAAAGACCGCTTGCCATAACCTAATCTTACAAAAGAGACTTTAATCTTACATTTTTGTAAGATTGGGGGAAATGTAGATATTTTATTAAAAATATTTTACCATAAAAAGAAAGTAAGAAGAAAACCCTTGCAGATACAAGGGTTCAGATTCGTAAATTAGCTGCAACGGTCAATAATACATTCATAAACAGTTTGAAGATTCATTATTTCATTTGATTATAAATCTATGTCACTAGAACGATTTTCATTTATACAAAAATCATCTTTAATCAACAAAGTTAATTCTTTTGAACTCACAGCTTCACTTTGGTTAAGTCGGACAGCTTGATTCATTATTAAATCTTCATATAGATTTCGAACAAAGCGACCGTTAGAAAAATTGGTGAGATTACTTTCTAACTTTTCATTAAAATAATTTAATAATACTTCTTTCAGCTTGTCATCTGTATGGTAGTCGTCTTTTCTTGCTAATGTTTCAAAAATATCTAACAATTCTGTAGAAGAATAATTTTCAAAATTAATAAAATAATTAAATCGAGATTTCAAACCAGGATTTGATTCAAAGAAATGGTTCATTGGTTCGGTATAACCAGCTACAATAACAATTAAATCATCTCGTGCATCTTCTAAGGCCTTTGTAAGTTCTGTTAAACATTCTCGACCATATGAATCAGTATTTTCATTTTCAGTAATACTATACGCCTCATCAATAAAGAGAACTCCACCTTTCGCCTTTTCTATGATATCTTTAACTTTCAGTGCAGTTTGTCCTTGGTAACCTGCAATTAAATCTGTTCTGGAGACTTCCATAAAATGTCCTTTGGATAAAAGTCCCAATTGGTAGTACATTCTTCCAATAATTCTAGCAACAGTTGTTTTTCCTGTTCCTGGATTTCCCATAAAAGCCATGTGTAAAGTTCTTTTAGGAATATTTAAGCCAGACTCTTTCCTTTTTGACTGAACTTTTTGATAAATAATTAAACGATTAACTTCTTTTTTTACCTTCTCTAAACCTACTAACTGATTTAGTTCCACCAAAAGGTCGTCTAAAGACGATTTCTTTTGGTGACTCAACTCTTTTTCTAAAGTATCAAATAGATAAGTATATCCAAGGAAACTAGCTAGATTATCAGATAAATCTTTTAATAAAGGTGTAAGCTTGTTTCGTTTGTTAATTTGCTGTAATAAAAAAATAGATTTATATAATTCTGCTACTGATTTTGTATCAGTATGATTTTTTATAATATTATTTACTTTATCCAGATAATTATTTTCTTTTCCAAAATAGAGGTCTAATTTCTTTGCGCTACAAATTAATTTATCTCGAGAAGTTGACATATCTTACCTCAATAACATGAAAAGCAAGGCAATCACTAACATACCAATAGAAATTCCAGAAACAACAAAGACTATTAGGAGGCGATTTGAAATAAATTGAATTTGTTGTTTACTTTCGTTCAATTCTCTCCTAAGTTGCTCAATTTCTCCAGTATTTGAAACTGGTTCTGAAGGAAGAGTACTTGCGAATTGTTCTAGATTTACAAGTCTATCATTGAATTTAGAAAGTATTACCTCATGTTTTTCGATAGAGTTTTTGCTATTTTCTTCGTTAAATTTCTCTTTAAATTGCTTAAGAGCTACTAGAGTTGCTTTTTGTTTCTCAATGGTTTTATCAATACGTACTTGTTCTTTTAATATTTTTTTATTTGTATGATCAATTGCTGCTACAGAAGAAAGAATTGCTTGAATATGACCTTTATCAAGAGCTTCTAAAGCTTTATAAACTTGACCAAATTCTTCAATAAGTGTTTGTTGATTATCATAAAATTTTGAAATGTAATTTTGAGTTTGTTCAACTAAAGTATTAAACTCTTTACCAGTAACCCCATGTTCAGCAAATTCAAAACCAAAGAAGTCTTCATGAGTTCTAACTGTATCAAAATACAATTCATCTTGACTTTGTTCAGCAAACTCTTTCAGATGCTCTTTCGCTTCATCGAAATCATGTTTTCTAATGTTTATTTCAATTGTTTCTTGTTCTTGCTCTTGCTCAAATACTTCTTCTTCCATATTTATCTCCCTAATCTAATAATTCTTGTAATAAACTATCAATCTCATCAAAGTCACTTTTATCGTCTCTTGTAGATTCTGTAAAAATATCTGATAACTTTTCTTTCATTATTGAAGCAGCCATATCATGTCTTTCCTTAATAGTATTGATAACAGAATCTTTTTCTACTTGAAGCTTTATGCTCTTTACATCTAGTAATTGATCTTTGATTACTAACACTTCATTATTTTGATCAATTTTCTTAGAACTTAATTCAGTAATCTGTTTATTGACAATTTGCTGATCAATCATTTTTAATACGAAAGCGCCAATAATTCCTGATAAAGTTGCTCCCATAAATGTTCCAATGACGCTACCGATTGTTCCCAAAAGTGGTATTGAAATAGCCAAAACTGGAAAACTTGCTGTGAGGGATGCTCCTAAAGCTTCCCCAACTACAATTGCACCTGTAGCTGTTAAACCCGCAACAATAATTTTTCCAACCTCTAACATCATAATATCAAGGCTTTTATCTTTATTTTCAGGATTCTTTATATAATCTATTGCTTCTTTCAAAGATTTCCAACCTTGGTGTATAAATGTCCAAGCTTTAAGAACTGTATTAATTACAGGTCCAACTATTGCAGACGCAATCATTGTAACTACAGATTTACCGACATTTAATACATGATTTGCTAAGTTATTTACAAAAGATATGATAGCCTCTTTTATTTTATCAATAAAAGTCGATAAGTTTCTTTCTGTATCTTTTAGCCAAGAGATAAATTTAGAAATCAATTCTCGCAAAAATTCTGATAATAACTGTAAAAGCACTGCTTTCAAAGCTTTTCCGGAAATTTTTAATGCCTCATCGCGTCGTGATTTTTTACCTGATTTTATAGCAGTATCTTTATTTTCTTGTTTCCTTTTTTGAAGTTCTTCCCTAGCCTCTCGGTCATCTTTTTCTAACTGTTTTCTATCAATATTAAATCGCTCTTCAGGCTTTAATCCATCTCTTTCTGAATTCAAAAATTCAGTCATAGTTTTATCGCCCTTGGACATATTAGCAGATGCATCTAAATCATGTAGATTTTTAGAACTATTAGCAAACTCTTTAACTTGTTCTTTTGAGAAAAATGTTGCCATTTCAACATCATTTAATTGTTCCTTTATAGAAACCGTATGGTCTTTATGAACTGCTCCTGAACCTTTGTCTCTACCTTTATCAAAGAAATCACGAGCATCACTTTTAAGAACTCTTTCGCCATCTTTATTAGTAGTAAAGTTATCTTGCCATTTAGCATATCTTTCTTGATAATTAACATCTCTATTATGGGTTGCAAATTTACCTTTTTCAAAGTTTTCAGCAGTTTGTATATGTGCTTCTTTTCGTAAATCTAGGGTTTGTCCGTTGTTCTCTTTAATAAACTCATCACCAATTTGGGCAGCAAGTTGAAGTTGCACTTGCTCCCAGACTATATTCTCAATAGATTCTTGAAGGTATTCATTATTTTGTAATTTTTCCCTATCTAAATCAATTTTTTCTATATCTTTAATAAGATCTTTGAGATTATTTTCTAGAGAATTTTCTAAATTAAGCAATTCGTCGTATTCAATCTCAATATTTGATGATCGTAATGCGAGTAACTCATTCTCATTAGCCATAATACATTTCCTGTCAAATTATTTTTATACGCTTATTATACCATTTAGGCATAGATTCTGACAAGATGAAAAAAAAGCCTTGTCTTTTATAAAACAAAGCTTATTTCATTATTTACCTCACCAAAACCAGCCTTCATTATCGTCAATGGCTTGGGCTTCCTTGCGTTTGCGTGGGCCTGTTCCATACATTTCTGCTTCGATTTCTTCCTTAGTCGGCATGACAGAAGCTAGGATGATATAGATAATCACGCCAAGTCCAAAGTTTGCAACTGTAAAAATGGCAAACAAGAAACGAACAAGGGTAACATCAAAGTTCCACTTATCTGACAGACCTGCCAGAACTCCTGAAATCATGCGATTTCGTCTCATTTTATAAAATTTACTGTTCATGATTTTTCCTCTTTCTACTAGGTTAGACACAGTATATCACGGGTAGGCTCGGCTTTCATCAGTCCTCAGGCTGATTTATTAGTAGCAATTTACCTCTACAAACTCCACAGCGATAGCGTTTGGTATCAATCTTTCGCTTACGCTGATACCTTTGCTGGCAGGATTGACAACGATAGAGTTTGAGTGGTTTAGAGTGGCTATTTGTCAAGGAGGGTACAAAGCGTAATCCATCCACTGCTTTCAACAGTTCCTTAAAATCCCGATCCTTGTGTTGATAGCCCTTCCCTTGAAAATAGAGGTGATAATGACAGAGTTCATGTCGGACAATTTTCCTAAAAACATCCAAACCCAGTTCTTGATAAACCTTAGGGTTAAAATCTAAATGCCCATCTTTAGGGAAAAAACGCCCACCTGTCGAACGTAGACGCCTATTCCACTGGACATGATGGATAAAAGGTCTGCCGAAGTCTTCTAGTGAAACCTGCTTAACATAATCAGTCAGTTTCATTTGGAGCGAGGAGCGACAGATTGACTTTTTCACGTTCAGTATCGATTTTCTTAACCCAAACTGTTACCAAATCTCCGACGGACACCACTTGGCTTGGGTGTTTAATAAATTTGCGACTCATATGGGAAATATGAATCAAGCCGTCCTCGTGAATCCCGATATCAACGAATGCACCGAAGTCAACGACGTTACGCACAACACCTTCCAGCTTCTGGCCGACTTTTAAGTCTTTAATATCCAAGACATCTTGACGAAGCACAGGTGCGTCAAAGGAATCACGGAAATCTCGACCTGGTTTGAGAAGATCGGCAATGATATCTTTAAGAGTTTCTGGACCAAGGTCTAGCTCTTGCGCCATATCTTTGACTGAAATCGACTTGAGTTTGCTTTGGGCTTCTTCGTTTAGGTCTTTAATATCTAAACGTTTGAAGAGTTCCTTAACGGCAGAGTAATTTTCTGGGTGAACTCCTGTATTATCAAGGATATTGCTACTTTCAGGGATACGAAGGAAACCAGCAGCCTGTTCAAAGGCCTTGGCTCCCAGACGAGGAACTTTCTTGATTTGGGCGCGTGAAATGATTTTCCCTTCTTCTTCACGGTATTTGACAATATTTTCAGAGATAGTTTTGTTGAGTCCAGCTACGTGTGAAAGTAGAGCTGGGCTGGCCGTATTGACATTGACACCGACTTGGTTTACCACTGTATCGACGACAAAGTCCAAACTTTCAGACAATTTCTTCTGGCTGACATCGTGCTGGTACTGACCGACCCCAATTGACTTAGGATCGATTTTGACCAATTCCGCAAGGGGATCTTGTAAACGACGGGCGATAGAAATAGCAGAGCGTTTTTCAACGGTCAAGTCTGGAAACTCCTGACGAGCTAATTCACTAGCAGAATAGACAGAAGCACCACTTTCATTGACGATAACATAGCTGACTTCAGGGAAATCTTTAAGAACTTCCGCCACAAAGGCTTCACTTTCACGACTAGCAGTACCATTTCCGATGGCAATGATTTCCACGCCGTATTGACCAATCAAGTCTGCCAGATCTTTCTTAGCTTCTTCGATTTGACGAGCTGATGCTGGTTTGACAGGATAAATGACCTGAGTTGTCAGCATTTTTCCTGTTGCATCCACGACAGCTAGCTTGGCACCTGTACGAAAGGCTGGGTCAAACCCAAGAACCATGCGCCCTTTCAGCGGAGCAACCAAGAGAAGATTGCGCAGATTGTCCGAAAAGAGTTGGATAGCCCCTTCTTCTGCTTTCTCAGTCAATTCTGTCCGAATACGTCGCTCGATAGCAGGCAAAACTTTTTTCTTAACTGACTGTTGAACAACTTCATCAATATAGGTATTTTTTACCTTGAAACGAGCTGCAAAGAAGGTAAGAATGCGGTCCGTTGCATGTTCAAAACCGACCTTCAAGACACCTAGCTTCTCCCCACGATTAAGGGCTAAGGTACGATAACCCTGCATATTTCCAACTGTCTCTGAAAAATCATAGTAAATTTGAAAAACCTGCTTTTCATCAAGACTTTCATCCTTGACTTGAGAAGTGAGTTTAGAGTGTCTCAGAACTTCCTGATAAGTCATGGAACGCAAGGTCACATCTTCCGATAAGGCTTCGACCAAGATATCAACTGCACCACCCAAGGCCTCCTTACCAGTCACAAATCCTTCACAGACGAACTTTTCAGCTTCCTTCTCTAAGTCAGTTACATTCTGCAAAATCAAGCGAGCAAGCGGAAAGAGTCCGGCTTCACGGGCAATAGTTGCCTTGGTTCGACGTTTTTCCTTGTAAGGAAGGTAGAGTTCTTCTACGTCAGCTAATTTTTCGGCAGCTAAGATAGCTTCCTCCAATTCCTTGGTCAGCTTGCCTTGTTCTTGAATCTTAGCCAAGACAGCTTCCTTACGGTCGTTGAGGCTGGTCAGACTTTTATCCAAATCAATAATGGCCTTAATCGCCACCTCGTCCAGACTACCAGTCATGTCCTTGCGATAACGCGCGATAAAGGGAATCGTCGCCCCTTCAGCTGTTAAACTTAGAACGGTATCAATTTGCTTTAACGTCACTCCCAAATCCTGGGAGATTTTTTCATATTTTTTATCCATGAATCTATTATACCATAAGCCAATCTTATTCAAATTATCTCTTACAATTTTAAAACATAAGTTGGTGAATAAATTTGCTTCATTTCAATATTCTATTTATTGAGAAGGTTTCAATTTAAAATTCTACTAGATTACAAAAGAATCTATGAGTAATTTCACTGTTTTTATTTTTTACAAACCGCTTTATAAAGCTATTTGTTGAAGTTAACGAATCAATTTTCAGAGCAAATAAAAAATCGCAAGCCTGAGCCTGCAGTGAGTGTAATCTATCTTGAAATTTCAAATAAAAAAGGAGCATTTAAGCCCCTCCTTTGAAATAACGGACACTTGGCTGGTCGGTGTACCCAGCATCTCAGATACCTTATTCAAGGTGCGGCAGGAACCTTTCTGCCCTCAAATGTCTTTCGTTAATGTTATTCTAGCACTATCTACTTTTTTTGTCAAGCTTTCTCAATCTACCAGACTTAATACGACTTTGTAACTTGAAATCTTGTAAACGATACATGGTCGGAACATAAAAGAAATCACCACTTTTATGTAACTTAATCGCAACAAGAACATTATCATCAAATCTTTTAACATATTCAAAACTAGCATCTTTCTCTCGTGGATTGACCCCAACGAAATCTGGATTACTTAGTATAAGTTCCAGATCTTCGATATGATGAATCACGTCATTATGATGCCGTTTCAACATATGACTTCTTAAACCTTCTTTGTTAACTTTGATATCACTAGCTTCAAGAACAATATTAAAAATTTCTTTTACTTCGTCAGTAACCTGACCGATCTTTTTATGTTCCATCATTCCCTCCGTTATTCCAAAATTATTATATCACAATCATAGTGTATATTAGGATATATCACGCTCTATTATTCGTTAGATACTCAATTTTAACTTTTCCCTTTTCCTTAAAATAATAGTATAATAGAAGTAGAATTTAGAATCGAGGTGCACCTATGGCTGTAAAATTTACAAAAACTGATGACTTGGACAAGATGTTTGAAGAGTTTGCTAAACTCCCTGATTTGAAACAAGTCACTTTCCCTGATGACAAAGAGAAAAAAGCCAAAGCAGAAAAGAAAAACTAGATGACTGCTTTCCAACAACTCCCGTCTAGTGTGCTTCAGACTGGGGCTATTTTTCTCTCTATAATTATTGAAGCCCTACCCTTCGTTCTGATAGGAAGTATTGTTTCAGGACTGATTGAGGTTTATATCACACCTGAAAAGGTTTATCATTTTCTCCCTCGAAATCGTTGGGGGAGAATCTTTTTTGGCACCTTCGTTGGGATACTTTTCCCTTCTTGTGAATGTGGGATTGTCCCCATTATCAATCGTTTTCTGGAAAAAAAGGTTCCCAGTTATACGGCTTTTCCCTTTCTTGTAACAGCACCTGTTATCAATCCTATTGTTCTCTTTGCGACCTATTCTGCCTTTGGAAACTCATTCCACGTCGCCCTGTTACGAGCTCTAGGGTCCATTCTTGTGGCTGTGATACTTGGGATTTTTCTAGGATTTTTCTGGCAAGAACCGATTCAAAAAGAAAATCGTTTGGCCTGTCATGAGCACGATTTTTCTCATTTGAGTCCTGCAAAAAAAGTTTTTCAAGTTTTTGTGCAAGCCATTGATGAATTTTTTGATACGGGGCGTTATTTGGTATTTGGCTGTCTCTTTGCCTCTGTTATACAGGTTTATGTTCCGACTCGGATTCTAACCTCTATCAGCGCAACCCCTCTTTTTGCCATCCTGCTTTTGATGCTTTTGGCCTTTCTTCTGTCGCTCTGTAGTGAGGCGGATGCCTTTATCGGGGCTTCTCTTCTATCGAGTTTCGGCTTAGCACCAGTTTTGGCCTTTCTCGTCATTGGCCCAATGCTGGATATCAAAAATATTCTCATGATGAAAAATTACTTGAAAGCACGATTTATCAGTCACTTCATTATGATTGTGACTCTTGTCGTCTTAGTGTATTCTCTCTTGATTGGAGTCATCCTATGATTCGATTTTTAGTTTTAGCTGGCTATTTTGAATTGACTATTTATCTCCATCTGTCGGGCAAATTAAACCAGTACATCAACATGCACTATTCCTATCTGGCCTATATTTCCATGGTACTTTCCTTTATCTTGGCTATTGTTCAATTGTATATCTGGATGAAGCAAGTCAAAACCCATAGCCATCTGAACAGCCGAATGGCTAAGGTGACGAGTGTTGCTCTTCTTGCCATTCCAATTGTCGTTGGCTTAACTTTTCCAACTGTTAGCTTGGATTCTCAGACCGTTTCAGCCAAAGGCTATCATTTCCCCTTATCAGAAGGCACGGATCAAGCCATTCAGACAAGTGAAGGGACAACAAGCCAATATTTGAAACCAGATACCAGTTCTTATTTTTCAAAATCAGCCTATGAAAAGGAAATGCGAACTGCGGCGGATAAATACTTGTCCCAAGATAGTATTCAGATCACTAATGAAAACTATATGGAAGTCATGGAGGCTATCTACGACTATCCAGATGAATTTGAGGGCAAGACAGTCCAGTTCACAGGCTTTGTCTATAACGACCCCAGTCATGCCAATAGCCAATTTCTATTCCGCTTCGGCATTATTCACTGTATCGCGGATTCAGGTGTCTATGGATTGCTGACCAAGGGAAATACCCGTCAGTATGAGAATAACACCTGGATAACAGCCAAAGGAAAATTAGTCAATCACTATCATAAAGAACTCAAACAAAACCTCCCAACCTTGGAAATCGACAGCTTTACCAAGGTCGATAAACCAGAAAATCCCTATGTGTATCGCGTGTTTTAAAAAGCAAACTAAATCCATAAAAAACAAAACGAACAAGTTCTCTTCTGAATGACAGAAAAAGAGCCTGTTCGTTTTTTATTAAATAGTCTATAGTAAGATGTCATTTTTGATGTTTTATAACTTTCTTATGTTGTATAAAAATCTATCGACAAATCGCTATCAGATTCGTATTTTTTCCAAGCTAAGCTGAATCCATAATAATCTTCAAATTCAGGGTGCCAGTCATAATAAAGTGGGACACGACTATACTTTCTTGCTACAACTTCGTCTTCAAATTCTGGAGACTCCCCTGCAGTAATACCAAATTGAAGGCCATTTAGTTCCCAGCTATTGCCCCAAACGTTTTCATCCGAGAGAACATCGATCCATCTCGAGGCATCAATATCAAAATCAGCACACAACTCTAGTTCATAGAATCTTCTACAGTTAATCTCTGAAGGCTTTATATAAAGGGCGCTATCTACTTGGTACTTTTTATCTTTGACTTGAATCTGTGTGATTTTCATTGTAATCGGAACTCCATTTAATTCTAACCAAAAATAGCCTAAGGGAGTTTTGATAACGTAATATGTTTGCTGAGGCGCAGGTTTATTGTTATTAGAGCAAGCATCAAAAATTCTTCTAAGCTTAATTAAATTTCTACAAACGTTTTTCGAAGTGATTGGGTCGAAATGTGAATACCTACGGATGACACGTTTTAACTTTTCAACAGGAAAAGTGATATCCTTTGGTAAGGCATGATACTTCTGCACAACTAAAGCAGTTTTTTCAGTATTTTCCTTTCCTACTGGGACAATAACTGCATGCCCAATATGGATATTTGGGTCATCGCAGATATAAGTATAGCCATTTGCTCCCTCCTGAAACTCAACAACAACGATATTTAAATCTTGATCCGGATCAAAGAGAGGCTCGACCTTTTCAACTTCTTGGCGTTCATAAAAAGTAAAGCGATCTCCATCTCCGTCTTCGCCAAAAACCATGAAACTACCGCATTCAGGACACTTCCACATATAAAATGAAGCCTCTGAAATGTCTTCATAAGAAATTGAATCATTACCATCTTTTTTATTCATGATTTCTACTAACAACTCATCCGAGTAAACTGAATAAGCATTTGAATCGGGCGACCTATGGTCGTTCATCGCTTGCCCGCATTTACATGTCCATTTACCCATAAACAACCTCAGTCATGCCCTAATTCTTCAAGAAAAAATTGATTTAGAGCTTTCCAGTCTTTCTTCACCTCGGTAACACTTTGAACGTATGCATCCAGCTCTTTGATGTTTTTGATGATGTAGTGCTGGATTGGCATTATCGGATCAATTTCCATACCTTCAGGCCCATTTATCTTAATGTCTAGCAAGCTTGAAACATGCTCCTGCATTTGAGACGGAAGTAATTCTTTGACCAAATCATCAAACAAAATCGGTGGAACAGAATGGTATTTTTCAATCCAGCGACAAGCCAAAATAGGACGCAGCGCATAGAAATACTTTTTAGGTTTGACCTTATCTCCTGAAAGATACTTATTCATTTGAGTTCTTGCAGTGTTCAAGTAATGGTACGGCATTTTTTTCTCAGAAAAATACTGGGTTGCAAGTGGACGTATGTGCTCGATAAAATCCGTTTGTTGATAAACAATTGGTGACTGTAACCATTCAAATAGTGTAGGATTAGACTTATAAAAAAGTTTTAAAGTCTTGTCTAAATCCCAGCCACTCACATCCCAAGTATCGTCAATTGGTAGTTCGATAACATCGCGCTGTTCATTCAAACGGAGATAAAAATCTTGCTTGTGTTTGTAGATAAATCGTACATCAAAGTCACTATCGGGAGACTCAAAGCCCCAAGCACGACTACCAGACTCAATAGCCCACAAAACTGTGACATCGAAATCACGCTCAATTTCTGCTAATTTTTCAGGTACCAGTACATTCATTTCTTCTTGCGTTTGCATAATAAAGCCTCGTCTATAATTTGAACATAAACAGTTACTAAAATAGGAAACTAGGAGGACTGAAAGTGCTTTGTATCAAACTATCAAAACTACTACCAAAATAACTAATCCATCTAGTAGCTTTTTCAGACGTTTTCTATACCTGAGACCTTTAAATGACAGAATATCCATCCTTCCAATTCCGAGCAATTTCTTCATCTTTCTGGAGTTGGTCTACCAGTTCATCAACGGAGTCAAATTTGACCATTTCACGGACACGGTCCAGCCAGTAGACAATGACTGTTTCACCGTAAATGTCATCTGAAAAATCAAAAATATTGACTTCAAAACGTGGCTCTTCTCCATCGAAAGTAACATTTTTCCCGACACTCGCCATTCCACGATATCTTTTACGCTGAACTTCAATATCGACTACGTAAACACCATCTGCTGGCATATAGGTTCGATCTCTTAAAACTAAGTTTGCTGTTGGGTAACCGATAGTCCGTCCACGAGCATTGCCATGAACAACCATTCCGCGTGATGGTAGAGGAGTGCCAAGTAAATGACCAGCTTCTCTGACATCCCCATCAAGAATAGCTTGACGAATACGAGTAGAACTAATTTTCCCCTTTTCATCCTCAACAGGAGGAACAATGATGATTTCTCCATCAAAGTAGTCCTTCAGATCATCTGCAGTTTTCTTATCAGAACCAAACGTGTAATCAAATCCCGCTACAATAATCGCTGGTTTTAATGCTCTAACATAAGTATCAAAGAACTCTTGACCCGTTAAACTAGCAAATTTACTACTAAAGTCAAGTAAGAAAAGAGCCTCTACTCCATGCCATTTCATCTTATGTTCTCGTTCTTCATGGCTGACAATATGAAGCATTAATTCTGGCTTGTAAGGTTGCAAAGCAAGCTTAGGGGACTCTGTAAAGGTCATCACGACAACTGGTAGATAATCTTTCATAGAAGCCTTGCTAGCTACTTCAAAAAGCTTCTGATGTCCCTTATGAATACCGTCAAAATAGCCTAATACAAGAACTGTTTTATCAGGTACTGCGATGTCTTTTGCGTTTTTTATAGGTACTGTTGTAATCATGAAACTATTATATCATAGAGAAAGCCTTTTCGCTAAAAGGAAATCCCAAATGTCATTTTTTGCCCCTGAACTGACCTTAAAAAATCATTCAAGATGTTAGTTTTAAAAAATAGCATCCCCTAAGAGATGCTATCGTTTGGTAACTAGTCTACTGTTTCTTCCAAATCTTTTAACTTAACCGAAACAATCTTCGAAACACCTGATTCCTGCATGGTCACTCCATAGATGGAATCAGCCGCTGCCATGGTTCCCTTACGGTGGGTTACGACAATAAATTGACTGTCCTTATCAAAGCGGTTGAGATAATCTCCAAAACGTTTAACATTGGCTTCGTCTAGCGCAGCCTCTACCTCATCCAAGATAACAAATGGAATGGTCTTGACACGAATAATGGAGAAAAGCAAAGCAAGAGCCGATAGGGCTTTTTCCCCACCACTCATAAGGTTGAGAGACTGGATTTTCTTGCCTGGTGGTTGGACAGAAATCTCAACCCCAGCTGTCAGCAGGTCTCCTTCAGTCAAAATCAAGTCAGCCTGACCTCCACCAAACATCTGCTTAAAGGTCACTTTAAAGGACTCACGAATAGCTTCAAAGGTTGATTTAAATCGTTCCTTGACTTCATCGTTCATTTCTGTAATGGTTTCAAGGAGCAGATTTTTCGCTGACAAAATATCATCTCGTTGGCTATTTAGGAAATCCAGACGATTGTGAACTTCTTCGTACTGGTCAATAGCGTCTAAATTGACAGGACCCAGTGAGCGAATAGCTTTCTCCAAATCCTTAACCTCTTGCTCTGCCAGATTGAGATTTTCCAATTCATGCGCCTTTTCTAGAGCTTCAGTATAGCTAATCTGGTACTGGTCTGTTAATTGACTTTGTAGATGGCGCAAGCGCTCGCTGACCTTTTCTTTCTTGGCTTCAGCACGAGTTTGCTTGCGAATCCACTCTTCATTCTGCTGGCGAGCTTGGTCCAAATGACTGGCAATATCATCCAGCTGACCCTCAATATCATCCAACTCAAACTGCTTGCGAATCAAACCTTGTTGGAGGTTCATTTTCTGAGTTTTGGCCTCTTCCGCCTGTTGACCGAGCAATTCTGTATCAACCTTCTCCAGATTATCAACCTTTTCTTGAAGAAGGCGCTGGATTTCCTCTTGCTCAAGATCAAGATTGTCCAATTCCTTGCCTAAACGCTCAATATCAGCTACTTCATAACGTTTTTGTCCTTGCAGTTCAGTCTTACGCAAGCGAGCTTGTGCTACCTCTTCCTGCAAGTTTTGATAGCGTTCTTGGATGGCGTTTTTATTAGACTTAATCTCTTCAATCTCAGCTTCCAGATTTTGCTTGTCACTGGCGATAGTAGTAAGGCGCTCTTGGCATTTTTCCTTATCCTCTTGCCAATCACCCTCAGAAAGACGATTTAATTCCTCTTCTTGGAGTTTCCAAAGAGTTTCCAGTTCTTCAACTTGCTGACTGGTCTGCTGATAAGCGAGGGACAAGCCCTGCTCCTGGATACGAGCTTGCTCTCCCTGAGATTTGATGGCTTCTAACTTTTCTGTCAATGAAACCATCTCATCTTGCAAGTTCTTCAAACTCGCTTCATCTGTACGCAAGCTTGCTTCTTCTTCAGCAATTTCTTTTTGTAATTGTTCCAGTTCTGGCTTGATGAAAATGCTATTATTCTGACGATTGGCTCCACCTGCATAGGAACCACCTGTACGCAGCTCTGTCCCATCCAATGTCACCATGCGAACCTGATAACGAACTTGTCGAGCAGCTTCACGCGCATACTCCACGGTGTCAAAAATAGCCGTCGTAGCTAGCAAGTTCTTGAAAATAGCTTCCAGTCTAGTATCGAAAGTAACCAGCTCATCTGCCATACCCAGAAATCCTGGACTTGCAGCAATAGCATCTTGATTCTGACTAGAAATCGTACGCGCCTTGATAGTCGTTAAAGGAAGGAAGGTTGCACGACCAGCTCTATTTCGTTTGAGGAAATCAATCGCCTTGGTTGCCGACTCTTCATCTTCTACGATGATATGCTGACTACTAGCTCCAAGCGCAATCTCTAGGGCAGTTTGATAATGCACATCAAAAGTCAGGTGCTCACTGACTGCACCAATAATCCCACCAAGGCGATCTTTTTCTTGGAGAACACTCTTAACACCTGCATAAAAGTTACTGTGATTTCTAAGGATATTTTCCAAACTTTGGGCTCTAGCCTGTTTGTTTTTGAGATTATCCAGACGATCAAAGAGTTGACTCTGTTGAGCTTGATAGGAAGTTTTCTGCTCCTCTTGCTCCTTGGCACAGACTTGATAGTCAGCCAATAATTTCTGAACCTGCTCCTTGGCAGTTTCAAGCTCATTCCTTTGCTGACTTGCCTTTTCTTTAGCTGTAGCCAGCTGTTCTTTCAGCTTTTCTAGTTGATCTGCTTGTTTTTGAGAAATCTGACGACTATTTTCCAGCTCATTCTCAATACGAGTCAGTTGGTTTGAGACATCCGCTTCTTCCTGTAAAAGCGCCACAAAGCGTTCACGCAAGAGCTCAATCATCTGATCAGGATCATCTGAAAAAGCCAGTAATTCAGCTTCTAAACGATTGAGTTTTTGATTATTTTTGATTAGATTTTCCTCTAAGAGGGCTAAAGAGCTTTCCTTATCAGATTTTTCTTTGCTGAGTGAATTTCTCTTATCCTCCAAAGCAGCCAAACGAGCTTGTGCTTCCTGTTGATTCAGGGCTACTTGCTCAGATTCCAGTTTCGATAGGGCTAATTTTCTCTCTAAATCACTAATCAGACTGGTCAAATCCATCAAACTGCCTTGGTCTTTGGACATTTCAGCCTGTAAATCTTGGCGTTGCTTTTTAAGAGCTTGATTTTCTTCTTCTAATTTTTCACGCTTTTGGTAGTAGCTCGTCAAGAGTTCCTGAACCTGAGTCAACTCTTCTTCTGTCGAGTCTAGTTCAGCCTTATTTTCCTTGATTTGAGCAACCAGCACATCTAAATAAATAGCCTTGCGTTGACCTTCCAAGTCTAAAAACTTACGGGCATTCTCAGCTTGCTTCTCAAGAGGTTTGATTTGATTATCCAACTCGTAGATAATGTCTTCAAGACGATCCAGATTATCCTGAGTTTGTTGCAATTTGCTCTCAGTCTCTTTTCTACGAGTCTTGTATTTCAAAACTCCAGCAGCTTCTTCAAAAATAGCTCGGCGTTCCTCAGGCTTGGAATTAAAAATCTCCTCAACCTTCCCTTGGGAAATGATAGAGAAGGAATCTCGTCCCAAACCTGTATCCAAGAAAAGATCATGAATATCACGCAGACGGACTTTCTTGCCGTCAATCTTGTATTCGCTATCTCCACTACGGTAGATATGACGTTCTACCCTGATTTCTTGACCTGCATCCTTGATAAATCCGTCATGATTATCCAGAGTCACAACTACAGAAGCATAATTGAGCGGTTTGCGACTTTCAGTTCCAGCAAAGATGACATCCGGCATCTTGCCCCCACGGAGACTCTTGACACTAGACTCCCCCAAAGCCCAACGCAGACTTTCTGTAATATTCGACTTTCCAGATCCATTGGGTCCAACAACTGCCGTCACACCTTGGTCAAAGACGACCTTGGTCTTATCAGCAAAAGACTTGAATCCCTGAATTTCGATTTCCTTTAAATACATGAATCCAGCCCTTTCTCAACGGCATTTTTGGCAGCTTCCTGCTCTGCTAGTTTCTTAGAACGACCTTGACCTTGACCAATGCTCTTACCTTCGACAAGAACTTCTACATCAAAGACCTTATCGTGGGCAGGACCCGTTTCAGAAATCACCTGATAACGAATAGCCACATCGCCATTGACCTGAAGTAACTCTTGGAGATGGGTTTTGTAGTCTGTAATCATCTCAAATTCGCCTGCTTCAACCTTAGGAATCATGACTTGATAGATAAATTCCTTGACCTTGGCCACATCCTTGTCCAAAAGAAGGGCACCAAGAAAGGCTTCAAAGGCATCACCAAGAATGGTATCACGATTGCGTCCACCAGACTTTTCTTCCCCTTTACCAAGTTTGATAAACTGATCAAACTGGCAATCACGCGCAAAACCAGCCAAACTTTCCTCGCGGACAATCATGGCACGGAGTTTAGACAAGTCACCCTCAGGCTTTTTAGGATATTTTTTATACAGATATTCTGAAATCAATAACTGTAGAACAGCGTCTCCTAAAAATTCCAAGCGTTCATTGTGTGAAATTTTTAAGAGGCGGTGCTCATTGGCATAACTCGTATGAGTAAAGGCAGTCTCCAGTAAATTTTTGTCTGCAAATTCGATTGCAAAATGGTTCTTTAGTACAGTTTGTAATTCTTTCATACCAACCTCTTTCTAACTGATAACAGTCCTTTTTATTATATCAAAAAAAGCCCCCTGAGTCACTCTAAAACGGGACTAGGTATGCGGTAGAATTTTTTAGAACGCCTAAATTCATACAATTTTTAGGAGAACATCACCGAGTTTTAAAAAAAGACTGAACAAATTTCTTGCTCAGTCTTGACATTGATACACTTATCAGGTATCATTAATTAAAGACTGAGTAAGAAGGACGAGTTCTTACTCGGTAAGGCGAGAAGTGTTAGCGCACTTTTCGTCTTTTTTTATTCGATTAATTTAAGTAAATTATAACACATTTTTACATACCGTGCAAGCATTTTATGTTTAATTGTAGCACAAAAAGACCTTCTTTTACAAAGGTTATTGTTATATAACTTTTTATATACTTTGTTATGTACTTCTATTGTTTTCGGAAGTAAGATAATCTTTTACTATCAGGGTAACATTGATATCTAGATGTATTTTCTTTTTCCGTTTTACTCATTCTTTTTTTAATGGTATAAGCAGAAACTTCCTCTAAAGAAATAAATTTTTCATAGTCCTCTCTCCAGTTGCCAAAGAATAGTTCCCTCAAGGAATCCTCATAATTCAAAACAATTATCCGACTCATCGTTTCAGCTCCAGCAAGAGTCCAGTACATTCCTCTTTTTTTCATTCTATAAGTGACCTTACGATGCTGACTCTCCATTATCCCGATTCCTGCATGACTGAATCCCCTTTGTTCGGCTGGTTTAGTATATTGGAAATTTCTCAATATTTTACTCTTGAACTTCTCAAATAACTCTTGTTCTTCTTCTGTCTCGATATAACTTTCGGT
The DNA here is from genome assembly GCF_047465045.1 of Streptococcus mitis. Classification (GTDB taxonomy): domain Bacteria; phylum Bacillota; class Bacilli; order Lactobacillales; family Streptococcaceae; genus Streptococcus; species Streptococcus mitis_DT. The sequence continues at coordinate 90,979 of NZ_JASHAR010000001.1, read as the reverse complement.
CGTATCTAGGACAGTTCTCATTAACTGCTTATCATGTTGCTTAATCGCCTGGAAAGCTCTCTCTAATAGATCTTCAGAGTAAAATTTTAGATAATTCTTTAACTCTTTATTTACATGGTACTCATCCCAGAAATGTTCGTGGCGTTTAATTCGCAAAACCTTCGCAATCTCTTTGAAAACATAGGGTGTATATCCATGACCTCCATCAGAGTTCGTAATCAATAAAGTCCTATCCGTAACTTCATAATTATTGAATAGATAATCGATCACCTGCTCCCTCACTAATCGGTTGTCAAGGCCAATAAATTCTTTTTTGTCCTGGAGTTCAAATCGATTGCTGCCAACTTTCTGGCTTCCTGTATGAACTACAAAATGGGATAAATCATAATGTTTATTATCCTTTTGTGTGTCACGTGCTTTAACCATCACACCATCACCCTCAATATAAATAACCTGGGCTTTTCTTTTGCTAACCTCTCTATTCTCTTCATAATATCGATAGCCTTCTCTTTCCTCCAATAACTTCTCACAGATTTTTACAGCTTTTACCACAATTGGCTTTGTGATAGAGATGTGATAAGTCAATTGGATCACCTGAGTTACTTTATCATATGGCATCAAAGTAGATAATTTGGCCACCTGATACATAAATTCCCAGGAGAAGCGGACGTTCTTCTGGAGCCCTAACTTTTCATCTACTGGAATGACCCAATGATCTCCCTTTTTCCAACGTCTTCTTCTGAAAGTAAACTCTCCAAATGTAAAAGCGACGGTTCGCTCCATTGAATGAATACAGGTATATCCCTTTGCTTTCATGACCGGAATCATCTCCTCATCATACCTAGAAACAAAGTTATAAAATTCTTTTGCATTTTGAAACAGCAATTGATTTTTTAATTCTCTCTCATCAAAGAAAGCCATTCAGAATCCTCCCTTATTAAAATTACGCTTATTTTAATAAATTTTGACCTGAATGTTCAAATAATCCTTTGTTCTGACAAAAAAAGAGCCTATCTTTTCAGATAAACTCTTACTTGTCATACCAGGGTTTCTCTTTCTTACTCAAATAGGATTTGCTCATTTCAATAGTAGCTATCCCCATAGGAATCAAAATAATACTCCATAAAACCGTCACAATTCCATCTGCAATAAAGGAAAAACCACCTGTAAAGTGAAGTCCCAAATACAGTAATAATACAACTGGAAGGAAAGCTGGAGCGAATCTTAAAACGGCCAATCCTAAAACAATTATAAACACCATACTAAGCCCAAATGTTTTATAGAACACATAGATTGCTATAGCTCCGATAAAAATAAAGAACAGCTGAACAAGTCTTTTAATATCAATGAAAATCATCATAGATTCCTCCTACTTCATCAGTAATATTTTAAAATCTCATCTGTTAGGTAAATTCTATTGGGTAGATTGGATCCTTGGCGTACTTCTTCAATTAAACCATGATTCTTTAGCTTCTTTTTCAAAGAAATCACTTTACTTTTACCTGATTGAAGAGACTCCATTAGCTCCTCTATAGGGTAACATACAAAAGTATTTCCATTTTCATCATATCCTTTTAATTCAAAGTCAACTGCAGCTCTTAAACGATTTAATAAAAGCATGTAGAGAAAAATTCCACTACTCTTCAAATCATTGAACTGTGGGTTGTCTATTATTGGACGAGGGATGACAATTTGTCCTGAATCTATTGCTGCTGAAGAAAATTCAGGAATATCTGATAGATTTGATAAGTATTTCATTGCTGCATTTCCTTTCTTATGGAACGCTATTTTTTCTTTCGCTCCATCTTTTCCCATTCTCTTATAATCAGATTCTCGAGATAAGATGAAGCTGATTTTTCACCGTGATACTCTACTAAAGCATCTAACATATCGTATCGAACATTATGATGTAAAGAGAATGGATATCTTTGCTTTTTGTTATAGCTTTCAGGAGACTTTCTAGCCTCCTGATTTTGTTTCCTCGACGAAGGGGTCTTCTCTCTCTTTGGTGTACTTTGGAATGTTTGTTTTACTTGTGCGAATCGATTCTCTGTCATGCTACCTCTCCTTCTAACACACTCAAAATATTTTCATATACATAGTTTATATTATCATAAAACTTTTTATGTGTCTCTTGTTGGTTAGCTGTCATCTCTTCATGCTGCTCAAAAACACTCTGACTAATCACAAGACTCTTGGCCATGAGCTCTTTCTCCTGGATAGATCCCAGATAAGCCTGATCTTCTTCAACAACTTCTAAAAATTGTTTACAAGTGTCTGTTACATTGTTTCCAACGTACTTGATCTTATTTCCAATAAGATAAGGTTCTGCTTTAACATAGCTTTTCTTAGTAATCACTTCGATAGCTTCGCTCTTAATGAAATCTACAAAATTTTTCAAAGATAACCAGGCACGAAAACCATTAAGAGAGGCATCAGAAACAGCCAAGACAATATCTGATACAGCTATAAAATTTGCTGTAACTAAACTCTCATCATTGTGCGTATCAATCAGAATGACATCAAATTGTGCTTCTAACTCTTCGTAATGTTCGCTAAACCACATAAACAACTGGAGATACTTGTTGTTTCGACTGGCAAGATCTAACTGCTCATCTGTCAAACGCTCATCACCACAAATCAAACTGAGATTTTCTGATATTGGAACAATCTCATACTCTCCAGTCGTAAATATATCATAGACAGTTTTCTCGCATTTTACATCAAATGTTCTTGTCAAATTACATTCCCAAGCTCCATCAATTAGTAGTGTTCTAAGCCCCTTAACACGTGCCAACCAATCCCCTTCATTAAAGGTATCTGTAGTCTTACCACCGCCACCTTTTCCTAAGTTTGTAGTCTGAATCTTCATGATTCCCTCCTTGGATAATTGTATATTTTGTTATATAACTTTTTATATACTTAATTATAACTGAAACAACTTTGTTTGTCAATATAAAAGCACAAAAAGTTATATAACTTTTTGTGCAACTTATTATCCGTATGTACCACCTATATTTCCGCCAACATAGGCTTTTAGCTGGATTTGTTGAACCGTAGTATTGAAATTTCCAACGAAATAGCTGTTCTCTTCTCCATTTTTAGTTAGAACAACCAAAAATTGAATCACATCATCTGATTCAGTTGGCATCACTTCCAATTGTTTAGGTTGAAAATCATACTGATTCGTCAGAAGAGCCATCGCAAAGGTTTGAACCATCGCATTCTGTGTCATAGATAAATGATTCTCAATTGTTCCCTTTACATTTGGCAGAAAATTCGTCTTTTTTATATCTGCTACTGCTTCTTCAAAGGCTTTTAACACTTCTTTTTTGTCTTCTGAGCTTGCCTCTGCATAGGGGCGTTCTAGTTTTAGCTTAGCTGTCCGATAATTCTTCTCATCTGCTGTTTCCTCTTTGGAAGACGGTTCGTTTTGTGCGGTTCCTGAAGAACTCACCTGAGCCGTTTCTTCTATTTTAGTTTGTTGAGATGGCCTGAAACTCGATACAATCCCTATTCCTGCCAAAACCAATAGAATACCTACTACAATCGATACAACCATATTCTCCTTTATCCAATCAATCATCTTATATCCTCCTTTTAATTTGAACTTAATTTAGCTTCTCTGTCATCTGGATAAGCAAAAGAGATTACCTGTTCTTGTTGTTGTGATTTAGTCCAAATACGATAATTCCATGTATATGGAGTTTTGAACTGATCCCAACCACTCAGAGGTGTATTTTGTTCTACAAATAAGATAGAGCCATTCTCGAAAACATGACATACAATTCCAGTATGACCATATCCTCCGCCTCCTACCTGTGAAGAAAAAATAGCGCCTCTTTTGGGTGTAGTCTTAACCGAATTTCCAAATATTGCAGCCCATGCCGCCGCTTGATCTTTCCCATCGCCCTGTACGGAGCCAGAATGACCCCATAAGTGATTTCCCATGCTAATTGTAAGATTCACACATTGTCCAGCATACTCGTCACTTCCAGGATTATACCATCCTGTAGACTTAGCATAATCCATGCCTAGGCTCTTAGGATCAATAATGAATGGTTTCAAGCTATCTGGTAAGTCTTCTGGTTTATACCCCCATGCAGTCGCATCTGAAGGGACAGTTCCCGTTCCATCGGTGCTGCTACCTGACTCTCCACATCCACTTCTTTCAGCTGAAGAAGACACTGCACTATCTGAAGAACTGACATCTTGTGTACTGGATCCTTCATAAGGTTTCTCGCCATGAGCAGCAATAGCTTCCTTATCAAGCCACTGATACTTCGTACCTAGTTTTTGATACATATCAGTTAGTTTGCTCTTATAAGTGCCATCTGTGGCCCATCCGCCATCTGCTATAGCGGATAGGCTAGCAATGCCATTTGTATTGTTTATAGCCCCTTTATAAAGTGTCTGGTGAGCCATAAACTCGGACTTCCCTACAATCCCTGCATCATAGCTAGAGAACCAGGTATAAGCTCCTCCTGTGCCGTCTCCAACATTTGCTCCAGGCTTTGTTCCTGTTAGGTCAACACTGTCTTCACCATACGTCGCAAGAGTAACTGGAAAATTACTTTTACTAGAGGTTTTAACACCTCCCATATTGTGAGCTTTCCAGAAGGAAGTACCATTAGGATTCGTAAAATTGAAGCCATTCTCTATCATTGTTTGAGTGATAGAAGCTGAAGGTAGGAAACCTCCTGCCTTCCAAGACAGGATATAGGCTTCCTTGTGCTTTTTTACAAATTCATCGATGGAACCATCAGCTGAAGAAACTGTGGAGTCGCCAGTTGAAGATGTTGTTTCTACAGCACCACAATCATTTCTTCCATTATTGGTTACAGCTCCCATTATCCCAACTAACATGGTTATCCCAACATTGATAATTAATAGGAGAGCCACAAAAGGAATGAGGATCTTCAGTTTAAATATTTTTTTCATGGATACCTCGCTTATTTACCACAATCCTAATATTGTTCGCAAAATTCCATAAAAAACTAAAAATACAATAAATCCTATTCCAATCTTCTTGAGACCGTTCAAAAACTCCTTATCTCGTTCTTTTTGTGCTTCCAGGCGTTTTGGATCAGATTCTCCCTCTGAAGCGAAATAATCTCTTTCTTGTTGCATGCGATATTTACGAATCAACACATATTGATCAAATCTCTGCTTAGTCCTGGCAATCATTCCTAGTTTATTTTTGGCCATTCTGGTTTACCTTCCTTTCTTACTCAATACCGCCATAGCGCTCAACTTCAGGGGCTAACAGCTGTTGGTTAAAGACCAGATTTCCTACCCCTGCAATATTCATGAATAACTGTCCTTTCTTCAGACGAGGCAAAGTCTCTAGTTCAGACTGGTTCATTGATCCAGATAAGGCGTTAGCTAGTAGAGGAACACTGGTTTCGTCCGTCTGAGCAAAAACTCTATATTGCATCAGACCAAAAATCCTCTGGACTGCCGTTACGTACGGATCCTTATGAGTGCCAATCCCCGTCTCAAACAGAATCCCTCGCAGTGAATTAACAGACAATACAACACCAGCAAAGTTTTCGCCCATTGTATCAATCATATCAGCCAGAAGGTTGACACTACTTTCATGCTTAGGGTCAATGAGTGTCTGTGCCCCACTAATATTGACAATATAGTGCTGCATATCCATCTCCGTTAAGTCAGGACGTCTCTTCAGTAATTGCTTACAGCGTTTTCCGTTATTGACAATATCAGCCGAGACAAGTGAAAGAACAGAGAATATTTGAACATTTAACAAATGAGGGGCGTTCTTCAAACCCGAGAAGTCAAATGTCACAACTTGCTCTGAAGAAATATCTTGAAATTTGGTTGTCCCCTCGAAAATTTCTGCGTTTGTTGTCAATAGTTCGTTAAACGTATTGTAAATACGCTTAACAGCCTTGTGTTCGGCTTTATCCGTACTAGTTTGTTCCAGTCGACGTTTGTAGGCATCAACAAACAAAATAAAATCAGACAGAATAGGATACTCTTCCTTCACAATATCCGTCGCTTTCAGTTTTTCTGGATTCAACGACGGATTTCGAGCCCACATATTTCCCTCAATATAAAACTCATTCAGGAGAGTTCCAAATGTAATTAAATCGTCTCCTGTCACTTCATTATTCAGGAGTTTATAGATACTCTTCAGTTTCTCGATATGAAGGTTGTAAGATTTCTTCTTATCGATTTCAGTTCCTGCTTCATTGGTTACTGTTGGAAATACCTGGAAAATATTGATACGGTTAGCTTCACCTGATAAATCAAGAATCAATCCATGTTGTTTTCGTGTCTGATCAAGAAACTGGCCAGTAGCATCAAAGTTACGAATATAATGCCCCTTCGCATAGAGACCGTCTGTGTGTTTCATAAGAAAAGATCGTTGTCCCATCTTTGGATTTCCAGATAGGATCATAAAAGATCGTGTTCTTTTCTCGTCACGTTCTAGAAAATTGAAATTTACCGCTCCGTTCGTTGGAGTCCATCCAAGATAGAAGCCTTTCTCATCTTCTAGCTTCGTATGATTAAAGAAATATCCACCAGCTATTGAGTGAGCTGGAGTCGGTATCCCTCTTCGATGATTGGGCAAATCAATCTGATATTCGGCTGGAATAAATGGAGCATGGTATTCAAAATCTAATTCTCCAGACAGAATAGTGGATTTGAATTTCGACGTTTTGTCTTTGACTTCTTCAACCTTCTTGAATAACTCTTCTTTGATTGATGCAAACACAAAGACACGAATATACATCCCATACATAGCTATATTCCGCTTATCAATTTCACGGCTTAGTTTATTAAGATTGTCAATCTCATCTAGTTCTTTCCGATTATTGGTTAGTTTGCTATTGTTTGTAATCCGTGTTGACTTCTCTTCAATAGAGTCCTCAATCTCTTTTTGAAGCTGTCTATTATCCTCCTTGTACAGTGACAGGAAGGAACGTGTTCCAGGAAGCAACAACAATTCAGAAAGCCAAAAACGATCCATTCCTTCAGTTGGATACTCATAATAGTGTAAGACCGTATGGCATCCATCTCCACTTATCCAGAAACGATCATCCTTTTTAAAATCAATATTTCCTTGCGGTTGAATCTGGCTAAGGAAAGCAAGGTCATATCCTTCATTTTTTAGTTGTCTTTGTCTACGTTTTGATAAATCAGGCATGCTATCTCTCCTACACTTTCTCATTCATATTGTTGTATTGCTTTATAATCTGAATTTTCTTCCTGTAGCTGATATCTTGTGGAACAAAATCATTATTTCCATAGGTTTTAGCCTTACGAACCAATTCGTCCAATTCGGTTGTTGTAGGTGCAAATAGCCACAGTATGAACTCTGTATTATAGACTTCTTGTCGGATGCTTTCTTCAACTTTAATTTGGCTTTGAAGCCAAATTTCACGATCCTTGAGTTGTAAAAAACGTCTATCATTTATTGATAACTTAGACATTTCTTGTCGCACTAAATCCAAATGATGGCGCAAGTCAGAAATTTGCGTATCTGTATTTGTTGGTAAAGTTGTCGTCTCCACTTGGATATTCGATCCAAATCGAGTCAACCAGGTTTCAAAATTTTCAATGGTTCTCATAACCTCGTTATAAGACATCGATCCTAAATCTTTACCTGGTATCTCCATCAGCTGCAAGTAGCCATAATCAACTAACTGGATATAAGCCTGGCTGTTCGGAATGATTGATTTTACATCTAACAACTCAACGCAAGAATGTAAATCAAAATATTCCTGCGTTTGTTTCTTTGTTTCTTGAAGACGTCCCAGAGGGCGTTTCTCCTTTTTTGAGGGTTGAATTTGTTTAATCGCCATTATGGTTTTCTCCTTCTGATATAATTCAAGCTAATATAACGTTTTCTTCTTCGTCTGAAGAAAAGAAACATGCTGTGCCAATTCTTTTTGCCACCGTTAGCTGGTAACACCAGATACAAACTCAGAACTGGCGTTAAAAAAATGAATGCGAACATCTGTATCCACTGACTTTTAGGAAAGATTTTTAAGCCAACGCTCAAAGCGATTACGCCAGTAATTCCTACAAAAGCAATATCTAGAATAAGAAGGCCTATAATCTTGATTTTGGCATAGATATCTCTAGGTACACCGTATTTTTCACCGTACATGAATTTCTCCTTTATATTTGTTTTGACACTCACATTATAATGAATAATCGGAAATATCTTTTAAAGGGACAATAGAATTTTTCCCATCATCCTTCAGGAATAAATTGTATAAAAAGTTATATACTTTTTTAAACAATAAAAGAAGCCTCAATCTTGAGACTTCTTAACTAAATCAAAGAATGATTCTTCAGAAAGGAAAGTGATGAATTGACCGTCTGATATTCGTCTAAGCGCTTCATCATGCTTTTTAGACCTTTTATCTAGATCAAAAAGATTCAACTGCTTGTGTCCTAAAACCAATATATCTGTCCTTGAAGATATATAGTTTTGAACGACAGCTCCTTTACTTTCTAAAAAGCGTATGGCCTCTTCTCGAGTTAGAGGACGTAGACTTCCTGTGATAACAATGTTCTTTCCTGTTAAATCCATAGTTCAGCCTATTCTTCTTCGTCCTCACTCTCAGCACCTGTTATATGACGTCCTCCCTGCATACGCTGACCTGCTTGTTGCATTTGTTGGTTCATGTAATTCATTTGATTCATGCTCTGTTGAAATTTTTGTTGAGAAGAATCAGGCTGTGCTGGTGGTTGTGTCGATTCTGAAACTGGTGCATCTGCAGGTGGATTTGGATCTTGAATTGGGGACTCCATTCCTTCAGCTGAAGGAGTTGGATCGACAATAGGTGCATCCGTTGTTCCTGGGTCAATTGGAGGCTCAGGAATATCAACTGGTCCAGGCTGATTAATACCAGGAACTGCATCGTTTTTCAATGCGTTATAGGTCGCATTTTGAGCAGAGGCAGCCTTATCATCCAGCTTATCTAAAACTTTTCCAACTGCCCCTTTCCCATTTTGCATAGCTTCAAAAGCTTTCCATTCTGCCAAATCAACCATATTACTTACACCACCTTTGGCCGCATTCATCAAGCCCTGGTCTTTTACAGAGTTCAAAGCACCTTGAATACCACCTCCAGTTCTGGCAAGGCTATTCCCCAGAATCTGACTTCCTTTAGATAGGGCATCTGGAGCTTTTTGTGCCATATCCATACCAAATTGACCAAGTGCCATACCACCATTAAAGAGGCCGCCTGCTCCAGCCGCAAAAGCATTACCCATCATCATAGCACCCAGCAATTGTTGAGCTGTTTCACTATGACCTGTTGAAACTCCAAGCCAGCGCTCAATCATGGCCACTCCTTGCATGGCCGCAAAGAATACCCCCACATAGACAAAGGCAGCTGCGAGACACTGTTCCCACATATTGAGTCCATCAAAGAATCCGCCAGAAAGTTTCGTTACAGCTGATACAGAAAGGATTGGTAAATCTCGGAAAATCTCAAGCGTTACACGCATAATAATGACTTCAAAGAAGATTCCTGCTAAAGCACCGCCAATCGTTCTTAACAACTCCTTATATTTCTTTGAGTTTGATAGAGAGCTATAACCAAGAATCGGAGAAATCATTGCTTCAATCAGAATATCAAAAACTGATTTAACGAGCTTAATGATCATGCTGACCAAGAGAATAGCTAGGATTATATACTGGAGGAACATTCCTATCCAGTTGACTTTATAACGCATATAAACCGATTCAAAAGCACTCAATTGATTAATGACTCGGTGTTCTGTAATGCTTTCAACCCCTGTATTATTGGAATTCAACTTATGGAGGAACAAGCCTTTAATTCCTGCTATTTTATCGTTTTTCTGTATATCATCTAACATTTTTGGATTTGTCGTACCATAGTTTGCCCCAAAATCAATCTTGGTCGCAAAATCTGCCGTATCCCGTTGGTCAGGGTTATCCGTGATATTATTGACAGGGGTAGAACCCTCCTGAACGGGCTTGATATAGCCATAATCATCCATTGGAAACAACTCTGTAGAAAAATCTTTGTATATCAAGACTTTTAGGTCTACTACATTATTTTTCATGGGCTGAAGAGCCAAGGAGGAAGTTGGTTGACTACCAGATGGCGCTTCGCTGGAGACTGTCTGGATAGACATGGCATCCTGTGCCACTGCTGTTGAGATGGTGGTCAAAGCTAAAGGCAAAACCGTGGTTACTGCAGTTACCAAAAGGAAATTAATAATAACCCCCTTATACTTTACTGGCTTAGTAAAAACGCCTGCTATAGCCGACACAACCAAAATCAGAGTAAACAAGGACGTTCCTAATATCTGAAACCAGTAGAAAAATTGACCAATGACTGTCTTCTGATCCCCCAAATATCCGAAAAGCCCAAAGAGCTTGAACATATTATTAAAAACATGTTCTAGACTGGAAATGATTTGATAAAAAGCTTTAACGATCCCTCCTGGTAAATAGGATAGATATGCCATAAATGCAGGAGTCGGTTCTAAATAGTTTCCCCAGTAGGAATAGAATTCCGCCAGCTTTTTTGCATTCTCGCCTGTGATTTCACCATTGAGTTCCTTGACCTCATTCACCAAATCTGAAAAGGTTTGATAGTGCACTAAAGGTACCTTCTTTCTTTTTAAGATACCCCTATCATATTCGATAATGACAAAATCGTTTTTAAAGGGACAATGAAATTATGACAACAAAAAAGCCTCAAGTAATTGAGACTTTTCTAAATTAATCTGCTGTTCCATTGAAATCATAGAAAGCATTGTCTTCTTTATAGCCACGACGTAGCTCAATGATTCGGATTTTTTTACCACCCTCAGTCAAGACAACTTGATAATAAGCCTCTGCTTCTTCAGGCTTACCTATATCCCTATAATCAACAGCGATTGTAAAATTGTCTTTTCCTTTCAGTTGACTTTCTAAACTAACAATAGTTCCCCTGAAAGAGGCTGGAATTGCCTTCACTTGTTCTTCTGAAAGCACACTGTAGTTAATACTTTCACCGTCGTTATTTGAAATGGTTCGCTTTTCTTTGTCAAATTTTAAGGTAGTTCCTACTCCACCTTTAAAATCAAGACTCTCATAACCATCTTCCTGTGAAAAGCCTGTATAGCTATCTTTTAGCACATTTTTAGCAATAGAATCAGGTGATTTTTGACCACAAGCTCCAAGTATAATCAAGGCTAAACCTACTAAAACAATTCTTAAAAAGTACTTTGCTTTCATCATTTATCTCCTAACCATTATTTACCTCATTATAACAAACATCATTTTTTCTTGCAAGTGTTTATATAACTTATTGTACATCTTTTTAGATAACTTCATCCGCAAAGAAATCATCTCCGTCATCATAATAATCATAGTCACCGTGAATAACACTAGCTGCAGCTGCCTGGAATAATTCATCTGTAGATGTAAATGATTGGGATTGTACCTTTTGTCCTTTACTGTGACGACCTGATAGTTTAGGAGTTTCGCCATTGTTGCTGAGGAGAGGCATAGTCAAACGTTGCCTCCAGTCTATAATGTTATTAAAGGCTGTACCAGCATCAACTGCTATTTCCTGGAGCTCTAGCTCACGGTGTGCACTTTCGACTGGAATATCCGCAAGAGTCATCGATGTATCAAACTCCTCTTGTAAGAACATGTACTTGTAAGGGAAGCTGTTCTTATCATGTGCGAAGATTGGATCCGTTGTGACCTTACGTCCAACATTATCCCGTCCCTTGACTCCACGTAAGATAACCGCTTCTCCTTCCTGGAGTTTGGCCAATTGTGTTGGTGTCAACAACTCTTGTTTTGGATTCTCGACAGCTACATTTGGATTGGCTTCGTCCAAGATATTGCTGGAGCGTCTTCTGCGAGTAATGGTACGTGTACCCAACTCCCCACTAAATCTCTTATTGGTATCTGGAGACGTCGTTTTGACGTAAACTTTCAATGAACAGTTATCCAGAATCGTTTGCGCAACATTTTCACCATAGACATTAACCAATTGTTCCAAGTTTTGAACCCAAAGATAATAGAGAATGTTTTGCCCCAATCCGATAGAAATTTTCGTATCCATGTGAGGAATAGCTGGAATGTTTGTAAACTCATCCAAGATATGGAGAATGCGATTGATACATTTCCGCCCATTTGTTAAGGCAAGGTCATAGTTGGCATTGTACAACTGATCCAAGAACAAAGAGACAATCCCATTGTACTCTGTTCGGTTTGGTGGTGTTACCAGATAGACGACTCTTGGTTTATCGGAGTAAATCAACTCAATATCTGACTCTTGGAGAAGATTTTGAGTGTCTTCTTTGCTCTTCAGAACCCTTACATCGATATGATCTAAAATTGGCTTCTTGGTATACTCATCTAGTTCTAACCTATCTCCATCTTTTCGATAGACTTTTTCAGCTGAGAATTGGAAGACCCGATCCCGAACTGGAGACTTACCATTTTTCTTATGATTAAAATCAATCGTAACCGTAAACTGATCTGGAAGTTTAGGTTCGATGGCATAAGTCAGATAGCCTTCTCCATCAATAAGAGCTGTCGCTTGCTTCACATAATCGACTTGCTTTTCAACTTTACCCCATTTCTTCAAGCCTGTAATGGTTACCCTAGCAGTCTTATGCTTGAACTCATTTTTTAATTGACTGTTGGTGCTTGATCTCAACTTAACAGACAATCGACGTGGGAAGGCAAAAGACTCTAAATCAATCGAGTTTTTGGAAGTGAGCTTCGCCACGTTATCTTGCAAGAACAGGTTGATTCCTGTCATCATGCTAGAGTAGACATTTCCTTTGGTCTCATCACCACCAAAGTCTGAGGCACGAAATTCGATATCTGCCATTTGTCTGAATTTGGAGAATTTTTTTTGATTCACTTGTCTCAAATTATCAAAATAGACCGTGATTTTTGATTTCTTGGATACCTGTTGTTCTCTAGTTGGATTCTCAACGACTTCTCCCGTTCCATCCACAAAGACTTCTTCTGATCCCATTGTCGCCAAGAATTTCGCAACGTTTGGGATGGTAATGGTATCCCAGGCATCATCTTCACCATTTTGATAGGTTTCATTAGCTCGATCCATCAAAGCCATTGTCAGAGCGTTAAATAGGGATATAGAAGACTTTCGGAAGTATTCCGCATTTCCCTTCTCTCCGCCTTTTTGTTTGGGAAAAATGGATTCTGCGACTGCATTGACATAGGTTTGCGTTTTCTCATAGTAACCTTTCTTGGCGGCTGAAATAGCTAGAGCCAAAGGATTGTAGGACATAGACCAATCCATATTTTGGAAAGAAAGCACATCAACTTCATAGCCACGTTGCCTCATCGTTTTGTAAGAGGCTTGGTAGTGTTCCCCTTTCGGGTCTGCTAGAACCAGCGATGGCTGCAACTCCGCACGACTGTTGATATCAATCGTTGTCGTGATCTGACCTTCCCCCTTACCTGAACGAGTCATCCCAATCCCTAACAGATTCGTCGGCTTATCTTCAATGTAATAATATCCCGAAGGAAAAGATTGCATGCCCAAAATGCGCTCCGCATTGGTCACGTATCGACTGATTGTCTTATTTTGCCATAACATTTGCGTTCGGAGTGTTTGCCCTGCCAAATCATGATTCAGTTCATGAAATACAGGAGCCCCACCCTCACCTGGATAAGTTAAAGCTTTATTGGGGATCTTTTTGTATTGACGACGAATTTCATCAACCGTCACAAAACGGTCATCCCCCTCCTCATTATGGTTGTAGTCACGAAACTGCTCAAAGTTAATCCAAGCAGATTTCCAAGCAAGGACTAGACCCATCAGAAAGAGAGGAAAAGCTAAAATCGGGGCAATCCAAAAGACTTTTACATTCAATAAACTTTGAAACAAGAGGCTGTTTAAGTCAAAGTTTACGGCCTTACTAGCATCTTTAAACGACCAAATGCTAAAGTAGAGAAAGCGGATTGTAGCCCTCAAAACAGTAACCAGGTAATTGGTTAAGATAAAAGCAATAAAACTAAAACCTAATCCCATGTAAACGAAGCTGCGATAACTTTTAAAATAAAGAATGGGTTTCATTTCTTTATCAAACCGTTTTCGTTCTCGTTTGACAAAAGGGAGGGTATAGAATATCCTGAAGAAAACATTCCAAAGAATGAGAGAGACAAGCGCAAAGATTTTAGGTAAGAATGACTTCATCCCATTGAGCAGCCCTCTAACTGATTTGAACCATACTTGTTTCCAATCAATTCCTTTACGATTTTTCCAACCTCTTTTTATTGCTTGCCTTAGACTACTCTTTCCTGCTAATAACCTTTGATAGCTTCTTAAAAAATACGGCTGGAAGAGTTTGAATAGGTAATAACCTGCTACCCCTAGAAAAAGAAAGGTATTGAGCCAACTGGCTCGAATCAGTTGGATAAGGGTATAAAATACTACTTCAAATAATTCAAACAAACGACTACCCCCTTACACCTTCCAAGAACCATTCCATTTTTCGAGTATAGAAGCTCGAAAAGAGAAATATGTGAAACTGTAGCCTTGGAGAGGCTTTCTCATAACGGTTAAAGTAATTTTCTAACCATTTCTCCCCATCCAACTGAAGAACATTCAATCGACTAGATCGACTTTGTTCTAAGTAATTGGTCACCTGAAGAGATTCTGCAATCAATTCATCAGACAGATAATTGTATTTTTGTCTTGCCATTGTTGCACTCCTTTCTTATTATTTCTTAATTCCCCTCTATTCTAAGGGATAATATCAAATTCTTTGTTAAAGGGACAAAAGATATTGTTATATCATAAGTTATATAACTTTTTGTATAACAAAAAAGCACACAAGTGTTCTTGTATGCTTTCAATCCCTTTAGAATGGGGATTCTACATCCATTGGTTCAGGATAAGATGGAGGAATAGAACTTGGTATCGGCTGAGAAAAGCCCTGTTGTTCCTGCTTACGTCGGTTAGATGCTTCCCTATTTTCAAGGAAAGTAATTCCTCCTTGTTGATTTGGGGAAATAAACTGATACGTCCGACGTTGACCTTGTTCATCATTATAAGGTCGTTGGATAATTTCTCCTTTTAAGAGGATTGGAGAGCCTTTAGATAGGCTCTGAGCCATCAACTCCGCTTGTTTTCCATAGACTTGTACATGGAAGAAACTAGAGATTGGTTTATTTGTATCATCAGTCATACTCGAATCACAAACAAACTCAAATTTGAAACTGGTATGACCATTTTTGGTTCGATCTACTGCATCATTTGGAATGAATGCAACACGTCCAGAGGCGATAAATACTTGCATTTTTTCTCCTTTCAATAAAGACCACAAGAGAGTCTTTATTCAACTTGTGGTCATCATTTCATTTTAGTTCGTCAAATTAGTTTTCTTTCGACTTACGAAGCCCAGCTCCTGCAAGACTCATCAATCCCAAAAACATTCCCCAAGTTGGAAGCATGCTTGCTGATGTTCCTGTATTTGGAAGTGATGGCTGCGGTTGTGGCTTGCCTGGTTCTTTAGGCTCTGGTTTTGGAGGTTCTGGCGTTGTTGTTGTCACTTTCGCCGTCATCTCTTGTAAATTGACTGTATTGATAAAGGTATTTTCAACCTTCCCAGCCGAGATCCGTTCTACTTCGATGTAGAAGTCCGCATCGAAGCTACCCTTGACTCCTAAAGAGTTTAAGAAGTCCTGGTTGATAACGTAAGACCATTTGCCAGCTTTTTCGTCCCATTTAACGGTTACGATTTTCTTGAGGAAGTTAGGATCCGTATCTTGGTTCACTTCAAACAAGAAGGCATAAGTTGTACCTTTAGCGAGATGATCACCAGCTTTGACTACTTTACCATCCTTCAGAACAACGTCATAAGGAAGAACCAAGTCTTTCTCAGCTGTGTACTCTGTCCCTTTGAAAATCCCTGACCACTTACCTGTGAATCGATCATGAACCACATCCAACTGGTCACTACCATCATATTGGAAGAGGCTATCGTGTTTAGTAGGCACGGTTACACCGTCAAGTAGATAGCGGATGTATTGGCCAATCTGTACTTCTTGACCATCCAAAACTTTTTTATTATCCTTTTGATCCAGGGCATGTTTCTCTGGACTCACATCAGGAACTTGAATAGTCACCAAGTTAGAAATATAGCTATTTCCAAAGTCGATTTGTTTAAGATCGTTTTCGACTTTCTCCCCTGCTTTAACCAGGAGCTTAGCTGGGAGATCAATCGTCACGTTTTTATTTGGTTTCACGTAGTTTTGATAGAAACTCTTGGAATCTTTTGCTATCCAAAGATAAAACTCACCTTTAGGATTCAAGTTCAATTCCTTTAGAATCTTATTGATAGCATCTGTACGTCCTTTGTCTGAAAGCACGTGATACATGTCAAACATGTTTTTCACGTCTTTACCTGCAGCAGTCATCTTGATCTTGCTGTGGTCAACTGTGAAGGCTTTGTCTTGAACATCATCCAGGATTCCAAACTTCTTACCAAGTGCTTGCGCTGAAGCAAGAGTTTTGGTATATGGGCTGTAATCTGTCATCAAGCGGAAGGTCACGTTGCGATCAAATGTTGTCGCACCATTGATATCCTTACCAGCACGATCTAGAACCGCTTTAACTGGTTTTGGTGGTTTCGGTGTGTAGTTCGTAACAGTGTTTGAGTACACCTCGTAGTTATTCACTAACACTTTATAGGTGTTATCATAGAAACCTTTATCATAGATTGGTTTCCATGTAATCACTGGGGCATCTAAGCGTTTCCCTTCGTAAATTGCAGTAAAGGTATAAGTGTTCTTTCCTGCATCATAGGCAACGCCCCATCCCGCTTTCTCTGTAGCTGCTTTCGTCACAGCTACATCAGGAACTGCTCCAGTTTCGAGTGGATCAATGATGGTAATCTTGTCACCTTTTTTAAGGTTCGCATAGATATTGTCATGATTCAATGTGTAGAGCTGTGTAGCATTTTTAGCTACTGTTTGGCCGTTTGTATTGGTCTTGTCTGTATCTGCTACAGATTTGCTGACAACTGGCTTATATTGTAACTTGTAGCCGTGATAACTTGCTGATAATTTCTGATTTTTCGTCTCAGAAATAGTTTTAAGCGCTAAAGTTGGTTTTGCTGGATTTTTCGCATTGACCAGGTTAGCACTAATTGAATCAGGTTTGACAGGTTTCACAGTTGTTTTTGTGATAGTTGCTGTTGCTGGAACTTCAACAACTGGCGTTACAACTTTCGTATTCAAAGCGAACCAGTAGGTTTGACCATTTGGACTTTCTGGCCCATCCCATTGAATAAATTCGGTTGTGAAGGCTGTCCCTTCCTTAAAGACACCAAGTGCAGCGCCCTTGTATTGGTAAGGTGAGTCAGATGTATCCCAAAGATGCCCCACATCCTCCTGACGGTTATAGTCTTCCGCATAGACATATCCATAATCTTTGTTTTCTGTAACAGTTGAGCCGTTAATTTCAACATGAGTTCCGTTAATGGCTTTCGCACCTTCCCAACCAATACGATTGTGATTGAGTGAAGAATAGGTTAGGGTGGCAGGAGTTTTTTCACTTGCTTTGAACGCTACTTCTTTCCCATCAACATTATAGTAATAGGTATCCGTAACCAAGAAATTCATGTAGTCTGCTGCTCCACCAGCTCCATCATTACGAGCTACTACAAAGCCCTCAGTCGGGTCATTTAGAACATATACATCATTTAGGCCCGTTTTACCTTGGTTTACAATCTCGAATTTTCGATGGATACGAGAAATATCATGCTTTTTACCATCTGCAGTTGAAACAGTCAAACCTTTCAGATTGGTGTAGTCAACTTCTGTTTTCCATCCAGTG
Source organism: Streptococcus mitis (assembly GCF_047465045.1). Classification (GTDB taxonomy): domain Bacteria; phylum Bacillota; class Bacilli; order Lactobacillales; family Streptococcaceae; genus Streptococcus; species Streptococcus mitis_DT. The sequence goes on along the minus strand of NZ_JASHAR010000001.1, from coordinate 73,142 downwards.
CCAACATCCTTGTATTTCAAGACTTTAGTCGAGTCAAGAACACGAGTATAGCCTGATGTTCCATTTGATGAGGCAATGTAATCTTTAGTAGTTACCTGCGCTCCTGGAGCAGATGACTCCACTGTTGCTTCAGGATTTGCGGTCGCAACGCTAAGGGCTTGCAAGACTACTTCTTTAGTGTAGCCTTCCGTGCTTGTTTTAGCTCGAAGCTCATCGTACTTCTTCTGCCATTCCGCTTGGGCCTGCTTAGCTTTGTCATAAGCTGCTTGGTTTTGTTTCCCAATTTGCTTCGCTTCATCAGCTGAAGAAACTTCCTGGGTTTTAGAACTTAAAAGTACACCAGAGTTTTTCAAATCTGTTGATTTACGATCAGCATCTTGATTGACTTCTTTACTAGCATTTTGGCTTTCTGAGTAGGCATTAAGAAGAGCCTTGTTGAGCACAACTTTTCTTTTTGCGGTCGCAATAGCTTGTTCATTTTGCTTTTGTAGCGCTTCTACTTCTGCGACTGAAGAAACTGTACGTGTCACTTCATTAACCGTTACGCCCTGTTTCTTCAAGTCTGTAGCAGCAGCTTCTACAGCCTGATTCAAAATCGTAGCTTGTTTGACAGTAGCTTCGTACTTCCCTTTTTCTTCTAGGTAGGTTGAGACAGCTTGCTGATTCTGTGACAAGACCTGTTTAGCTGTTTGAGTAGCTTTCTTGTTTTGGTCTGCTGAACCGTCTGTGGCAGTCGAACCGTCATTCGTCACTGTGACAGTTGTTGCCCCTTCATGCTTGGCTTTTTCATCAGCTACAAATTGATTGTTAGCGTGAATAGCTTCCTGTGCTTCCTTGAAAGCTTCGTTGTTTTGAACTTGTTTTGTAGTTGTGGCTTCAAGTTCCTGAACTTGTTTATCCTGATCTTGTTTAATCTCAGACTTAGACTGTTCAAGTTTTGGAGCAGTGGTATCTGTCCCCTTATCAACGCTTGGTGTTTCAGATACAACTACTCCAGCTTTTTTAGCCTTGTCAGCAGCCTTTGTGACTGCTCCATTATCAATCGCTACAGACTGGCTTCCTGTTGTTTTACCAGCTTGTGTAGCGTATGCGTTGTTGTCGTTTTTGCTTTCAGGCTGGACTGCTTCATCCGCAAATGCCGAACCTGCAGAGAAGACTACAAAACCTGCGATTGCAATACCTGATGCTAAACCTTTAGCCCATTTTTTCTTACGGAAATATCCGTGTCCTTTTGTTTTTTCTGTCATATTTCTTTCTCCTTCACTTAATTAAAATAATTTCTTTTTGTAGAAGTAGCCAACCGCTGTCAACAACATGCCACCGATTGCAGCTAGGAAACTTTGTTCTGTTCCTGTGTTTGGCAAAGTCACCATTTTACCATCTGCAGTTGAAACACTGATAGTCTTGTCTTCATTCGTAACACCTCCAAGCGCTTCAGGAGCAACTACAGAACCATCTTCAAGGACAAGATTCCCGTTTTGAGTGCTGACAATGGAATCACCTGTACTGGTTTGAACAGGTGCTTTTGTCACATCATGAACCACCTGACCTGTTGAGCTTGAAGTAGTTCCAATTTGTGACTTCCCTTGCTGGTTCGCTTGATCAGTAGTTTTTGGCTTTTCATCCGGAACACCATCTAAGCTACCTGCGTTATCTTTATCTTGCGCCTTATCTGAAGGCGCTGGTTTATCAGCTGGCACTCCGTCAAGACTTCCTGCGTTGTCTTTGTCTTGTGGTTTATCTGATGGTGTTGGAACACCATCGAGACTACCTGCATTATCCTTGTCTTGCGCCTTATCTGAAGGTGCTGGTTTATCAGCTGGCACTCCATCAAGACTTCCTGCGTTATCCTTGTCTGAGGGAGCTGCTGGATCAACTGGAGTAACTGAAGGCTCTGTTGGCTGAGTTGCTGGAGCCTCTGTTCCTGTTGAAGCGCTAGGTGCTGTTGGCGTAACTACTTCTGTTGTTGGAGCAGAAGAATCAATTGGTGCAAGTTCGTCTGCCGATGCAAAGCCACCAGCTTGTGTAAGGGCGAGTGTTGAAAGGGCGAGTGTGGCTAATACTTGTTTTTTCTTGTTCATTTTTATTTTTCCTTTTCTAATTTTTAAGATAATTTGATTCTTTTGGTTCTGTTTCTACAACAAATCCATATTTTGAAGAATCAGAAGCTTTTACATCAAAAGTTAATCTAACGCTAGATGATTTATCCCCTTTTTTGACGGACAGAATATAGGAAACCGTATATTTTTGAGTTTCTGAATCATAATTCAATTTCTCTAAAATAACGGACTGTAAAATTCCTTCTTTTGGTTTGGTAAATTTTGCATCTCCTTCAGAAAGAAAATCTGCTAGGTTTTCTTTTTTGCCCGAGTAATAAGAAGGTAAGAAATAACGGCTAAATACATCAACTTCATTTTTCGTTGAAATGATAAGTTGAGTATTTTTTTGTTCCTGATATAAGAAATTTACTTTTTCTGACTGGTTTGACAGTTGAGTGAAAGCAAAAAATACGCAAATGATATTTATTACTGACAACACTCCCAAAATACCTAAGAATAGATAAAATTTCTTCAGAGAAACTGACTGCTTTTGAGATACGGGAGGCACAACATCTGTTTGATCCCTTGCATTTGGGACAGGTGGCAGGCGATTGGGTTGCGAAACAGCCATCGTCTCACCTTCAGCTGGGAAAAGAGGAAGAGAAGAATCGGACAATCCCATACTTTGTTTATATACAGGATAAATCTGGTTCTCAAAGTACTCCCTTTTTTCTTGATAGCTGTAATTCGCAAATTCAGAGCGAGTAAGTATCGCTTGAATGAGGGGAAGCAAGAGGTTTTCATAGTCTTCTGTGATGAGGAAGGGACTAGCGTAAACCTCTCCCTCTGTCACCACGCTTTTCCCTTCCAGATGGGCGATTGCTACTTTTTTCAGCTGAAACTGACCATACGCTTGTTTCAACTCTCTAAATAACAACTCGGCCTGTTGAAATGTTAGGTAGGGCAAACTTTTTGAAATCGGCTGAGAAAAACCTTCAATGATAGCAAGTAACTCACTATCATCCTCTGGTCCTCTTCCATCTTCCCAGGAAATTTCTAAAAATAGATCATCTGTAATCGTACAGCGACCTTTATTAAAGAGTGAAAAAGCCATAAATTACCACCCCTTAACTTTTCACGAAATCAAAAATCCATTCAATGATACTTGGTCCCGCTGAAACACCAATAATTGCAATCGCAATTGATATCCAATTTTTTTTCATTGAGGCTTTTAACTCCCGTCCACCAAACGCATAAATGAGCGAAGTGACAACGGCAGCTAGCCCAAATAGTGCAACACTGACTAGCTGAACTTTTGTAATTCCTTGTTTCGCCAAGTTATCCGACTTAGCAAATGGATCGTCCGCATAGACTGTAGATCCTGTTAGGAACAGGGAAAGGCTCAATAAAAACATCTGTGATTTTGTTTTTACTTGCTGAAATTGTCTTGTCAAATAATTTTTCATAGAAATCCTCCTTTGTTTTTTTGACAACGTTAGTATAATAGATAATTGAAAAAAATTTTTTAAAGGGACAATCATTTTTTTAAGGTGAATTTTAAGAAAATAATGCTTCACCAAATGACGTCTTTTCAGCTTCAACATCGAATAATATTTTTCTTTTGTCTTCACGGTGATACTCATCTGGTGCATCACCTTCTACCCAAAGATGAAAATGATACTCTTGATTGTGATCAGATAATTTCAGAAACTCTTTAGAAATTAAAGGGAGAACTTTATGTTTAATCACTCTTTCCAGTGGCCGTGCCCCATCCTTTATATTGGTTCCTACATCCAATAAATAAGTAACCAAACTTTCTTCATAAGAGAGAGTCAACGTTTTATTCTTCATTCTTTCTTGAATTTCTGATAGCTGTTTGACAATAATTTTCTTATTCACTTCCTCGTCTAACATGTTGAAAATCAATTTATATTCAATTCGATTGAGAAATTCTGGTCGGAATTTAGTTTCCAACTCCAACGTCATGCTCTTTTCAAACTGAACTTTATCCCTATCTGTTAATTTTTTAAAATTCCCTTTCAATTCATACTGCCTGATAATTTTTTCAGCACCAATATTCGTAGTAATAATAATGATTGTATTCTTAAAGCTCACTTGCCTTCCAGTTGAATCAGTCAAGCGCCCTGCATCAAGCACTTGCAAAAATAAATCTACAACTTCGGAATGTGCTTTCTCCACCTCATCTATCAGAATAACGCTATAAGGTTTTTGTTTAACTTTCTCAGTCAATTGTCCTTTCGTTCTAGTTTGACGATCCCCAATCAGTTTTGTAATATCTCCTTTTTGCTTATACTCAGACATATCAAAACGAATGATTGCCTCCTCATCATCAAACATCCCCTCTGCCAATGCCAGGGCAAGCTCGGTTTTCCCAACCCCAGAAGTTCCTAGAAACATAAAAGAGGATAGAGGCTTTCTTTGATCCTGTAAACCAGCTTGTGAAACAGTTATAGCATCCACAACAGCCTCTACAGCCTCATCTTGGCCTTTAACACGTCGTGACAGCTTTTCTTTTAAACCATCAAGTCTTTCCTTGTTACCTTTCAAAATCGTCGTGACAGGAATACCTGTTTTATTTTTCAGCACCTCTGCAATTTCTTGTTTCCCGACATGGGCTAATCCATTTGTAGAACAAATTGTCGCTGCTTCATCTATTAAGTCAAAGGCTTTATCAGGTAAAAATTGATCAGGTATGTAGCGGACGGATAGAAGTACAGCTTGTTTTACAGCATCAGAACTAATAGATACCTGGTGAAAGTTTTCATAAATGGTTTTTGCTTGTTCAAGAATTTCAATCGCTTGAATAGTTGTTGGTTCATCAACCATAATCGGCTGCATCCTTCGCTCAAGCGCTCGGTCCGTTTCAATATATTCATGAAATTCATCCAATGTAGTTGCGCCAATCAATTGCATCTCGCCACGTGACAAAACTGGTTTAATAATATTTCCAGCATCCAAAGCGCCCTTATCTGAACCACCAGCACCAACAATCGTATGAATTTCATCAATAAAGAGAAGATTCTCTCCTTTGGTTTCTACCATCTCCTCAATAATTTTTTTAAACTTAACAATAAATCCTCCATCCTCATCTGACATTAAACTAGATAGTTCCAGAGAGCGCACGGTCAAGTTTTTTAATTTGGGAGATACCTGGTTTCTTAAAATGGCTAAAGCAAATCCTTCAACAATAGCTGTTTTTCCAACTCCAGCTTCTCCTACCAAAATGGGATTATTCTTAGTTCGTCTGAGAAGAGTGGTCTGAACAGCTTCTACTTCTTTATCACGTCCGTATACCTGATAATCTTCTGCTTTTTTTGAAACTTTTTCTGTCAAATTATCTGTATAACGATCTAAATAGGGTGTTTTTTTCTTTTCTTCAGTAGTCACACTTAATCACCTCTTTCTTTTACTTCCTTGATTTGAAGGGTGAGCTTATCTTTTATCGCATCCACAAATTCTCGTGGATTGATTGTCCCTTCTCCAATCTGAGATAGAAACATTTCCCAGCCTCCTGTTGTCTCTGGATCAGAGAATTCATTGTCATAGAGATAATTAATCAGTAGATAGGCCTTGTTGGTAGGAGTTAGTTGACCTGTTTTTTTATCTTTAACAACATAACCCTTACTTTGAATTTTTTTAATGATTTCTCCTCTAGTGGCTTGTGTTCCCAAGCCATATTTAGGAAATACTTGGCCAATCAATTGGCTTTCAGTTAGTCTTTTAGGTGGTTTTGTTTCACCCCCTACAATTTGAACCTGCGTATCAATTTTATCTCCCACTTGATAATCAGGAACTTCAACAGAACCTCGTACCTTTCGAGAACTCCATTCAGCCCATCCTAACTTATGAAGCGTTCTACCTTTTGTTTTAAAAACAAGACCATTATTTTCTACATCGATTGTTTTTATTGAATAATGACAATCATCCGCAAACATCAAGATCGCCTGCTTCACAACTGCTTCATAAATCAGTCGTTGGTCAGTTTTTAAATTTGCAAGGTTTGGAATTTTTTCAGTCGGAATCAAGGCTGAGTGGCTCGTACCAGACACTTTTTCATCATTGACGTAATCTTCTCTAGGCTCCAAAAACGCTGGCTGAAAATGACAATTAATAGCTTTTTGATAGGCAGATAGATTTTCTTTTAAATCATCAAATTCAAAATGACTGATGTATTCTGAGTCTGGTCGTGGATAGGAGAGAAAACCTTCCAAGTACAGTCCCTCAACAATGCTCTCAGTTTTATCTGAGTCAAATTTCCAGGCGCTTGCTGCAAAACTTTGTAATGCAGACAAGGTAAATAGTTGTGGAGCGGATTTCTGATGTTTTTCTACCTCAACTGAAGAAACAACGGAGGTGGTTGATAATCCCCTTGAAGAGACTAAAATAGCTTCACTATCTTTAGTTTTATCTTTGGTCGTAAAGAACACCCCATTTTTCTTATCCTCCAGCTGAAGCTTCCAATATTTTTCTGGAGTAAAGTTGCGGATCTCTAAATCATTCTCACAAACTAGTCTGACCGCTGGTGTTTGAACTCGGCCAACCGATAGATGGCTACCTTTTGCTCGAGGGAGTTGTCCTCTTGCTTGAAGATCAATCGTTGCAAGAGGTGATAGGTTCATACCTACCAACCAATCACTTTGTGCACGTCCTTCAGCTTCTAAATAGTAATTATAGGTTTCTGAAGGTTCCTTCAATTCCTGAAAAGCTTTTTGAAGAGCTTTCTTGGTCAAGGAGCTTGCCCAAAGCCGTTTCCAAATTTTCTCCTTGCCTCCTGGTATGTGCGATAAAATGGAGTACGCAATCCGCTCGCCTTCTCTATCAGCATCCGTCCCAATAATCACTTGATCCGCTGCTACCACTTCATCATAGATTCTCTTAAATTTTTCTCTAGAACCCTTGTCCTCTTTCAGATGTTGCTTAAATGAAACATTTGTAAGAGGTAATTTATCAAGTGACCAGTTGTCTGGTTCGCTGTATTCAAATAGGTGCCCTTCAGCAGCCACCACATGTACTTCAGCTGGAAAATAGAGTGACTGCCTAATGGCATAGACACCTTTCTTTTTACTAAATTCTCCCAAAGCTGTAGCATAAGCTTCTGCCTGTTTCTCTTTTTCAGCCAGAATAACTATAACCATATCATTCTCCTTCTACTTCATTTTCTGTCATTGTAAGCTATAATTAAAAAATATTTTGTAAAGGGACATTGACACAGAATAGAACGAGTTGGTATCAAAAAACAGCACATAAAGTTATATAACTTTTTACACAAAAAAGAGGCTCACAAAGAGCACTCTTTCTATACTTTAAGCCCCTTTTTTGGGCTTTGGATAAAATTTTGATTTTGTCCCACCTGTCTATTCAACTGATAAGGCTTTGTATGTTGTTCAACACTTTTTACAATCTTAGATACTGTTCCATGAATCCGTTTCATAGATTGCGCTAGTTGTTGATCATCAAGAGAGGTCAAATTATCAGTCCAAATTGCCATATAGCGAATGGCTTTCTCAGAGGTATCTAACCCAAAGTGCTTAGAAACGAGATAACTTGTCATCTCAGCTTCAAGTTCTCTACGATCTTTTGAGACATCTTCCTTATATGAGTTAGCAAATTTAGGATTATGTAGACTAGCATGCGCCAACTCGTGAATGGTGGTTGCAATGACTTCTCCAGGAGTATTATCTGGATTCAAAAGTATCTTTTGTTCATCTGGATAAAAAGATCCTTTCGCACTTCTCAACTCTTTTGTATCATCTTGATAGATGGTTACACCGATACTATTTGCATAATCGGAAAGTCCTTCAAGCACCTCTTTCGTACGAACATGATCCAAATTAAAATCATAGTGACGATTTGGCATCGCTTTTGGATAAAATTCAGGCTTCAAGGTTGTTTGGGATAACTCAAATACTTTATACGTAGCGAATTTAGCTAAGCCTGTATTTGAATCTCTTTCCTGGAAGAAGCGAGATTTCAATTTCCCTTCCTTCTTTAAAGCTTTTTCTTCAGGTGTCGCTTCAGAAAGTCTTTTATATTTTGGATTATCTTTTCCATTTTTTACCTGGTTCCCATTTTCATCCAATACAGGAATCATTTCAACCATCATAGGTCTAAACAAGGTAATATGTGATTTTTCTCCTGTCTTAACCGAAAGATTGTTATGAACAACTTCTCTTGTTCGACCTGTTTTTTTATTGGTATAGGTATTTCTAGTTTCAAATACCTGATCTGAAGTAATCCCAAGAACTTCCCCCATCGATTGCCATTGATTATAGGTTGCGACTGCATTCGCTCCTGGCCACTGTTCCTGAATCAACGCTACATTTCTAGGTGACAGCTCTGGAAACTTACTCATAAAATTCAAATACTCTTCTAACCGTTCTGGTGTTTCTGTGTACTCTCTCACTTTTTGAAAAGCAACCTCACTCAATTCATGAGGTGTTAAACTAGCATAATCAATACTACTTGAATTTACTTCAGGAGTCTCCAAATCCGAAATAGGTTCCTCTTTCAGAATCTCCTCTACACGCTGAAGCAAATTAGTTTTAGTTTCTTGCTTAGAAGATTGAAAAGCTACCGTTTTTCTAGTGTCAGGAGTTTGACCTTCTCCTTCTTCTATCAATCGAGATGATTCATTTGCTTCCTGGGAAATTTCCTTATTCACCACTCTATTTTCCAGCTGAGAAAGAATTTCTTCATCCATCGATGCTAGTTCAGATTGACCGTTGAGTCGACGATAGCCTAACCCTAGCATTTGTGAAATTGGTGTAGTCTCATCTCCAATATCATAACGAATTCCCTCCTTAATCACTTCACCACCTGGAGCATAGACATCAAACTTAATTTTGGTAGGAGGGATATAGTCTTTAGTATTGCCTGCAGTTACTTGTTTCATTCCTTCTTGATGAATTGGATAAAAGTCCTGATTGGCCTTATATAGCTCCCTAGCGAAATCTTGATAAGATATCAGCTCGGTCTCTTTAAATGGCAATTTCGGCCCATCTGGGCGATCCTCAGACCATTGGAGACGTACATGGTAGTTTTCCTTATAGATATGATCTTGTTCCCATTCTTTATAAAAATCTGAATTTGTATTTAGAAGATGATCTTCTCCAGCTGCTGTGACAATCTGATCAAATTCATCATTGTATTTCTTCGCATAGTCAAGATATTGATTCCATGCTTGATGAAATTCGTTTGGCGTTTTTGAGATATCACTAGGCACACCTAAATTATAGACAGTATCTAAGACTTGAGTAAAGGTAGCTGAATCAAGTGAGGTTTTATTCAGTGTATTCTCTGGAGCTGGTGGTTCAGGTTCTTCAGAAACCTCCTCATACTGTTTATTTTTTAAGACAGATAACATTTCCTCGCCACCATCTTTAACATATTCCTCATTAATTGACAGTTGCTCAATGTGACCATCTCTTTCTCTATAGACACCGAGAATTGTGCCAGTATCTATATCTTCCAGTTGTTTACTTAAATCCCCCTTCACTCTCATTAAAGATGCAGGGACATGAGTAAATTCCTTTTCTTTGAATAACAATAACAAATCAGTATCTTCTGGTCTAATTGCTTTTGAAAGATCCAGATTATTAAATTTCTTTACAGATGAAAGATCGTTAAACACAAAGGAGTCTGACTCTATCACCTCAGGTAATAAGTTCAAAACTTTTAGTTTATCCGACATTCCCTGCGCAAATTTTAAATCTTTGAAATGCCCTTTTCCAGCTGCAACATCTTCAACAAATGACTCAGACAAATGTTCTACCCACTCATTATATACAGGTGTTACTCCAGTTAAGTGCATCCAATTTTTCTTGTCAAATTTAACATTTAGAATTTGGAATTGCTTTTCTTCTGGATTCTTATAAACATAATGGATACTTGTCCCTGACATTTCTTTTAGATACCATTGAGCCGAGTCTCTCATTGCGTTTGCGTATAAATTTAACGTCCGCATGTTTTTTCTGAATATTTTATTTGACATTCGATCCTCATCGATGGTAAAATGAAGATGAACATTGGCAGGAAAATCAGGTTGAGAATTTTTCTCAACGGGCTGCGGTGCTGTCCCTGGAGTTTCCACTCCTAAAAAACTGGAATTGCGATTCAATAGTTCGCCCCCAGTGTTATTAGAAAGCTCTTGATTTTGATCATGAGCTTTTTTTGTAATCTCGTTTAAAAACTCTTCATCTTCTTTCAATCCACTATTGAAAGTCCAGTAATCTAGTTCAAAATAATTCGACTTTTTCAAGAAGTTCTCTAAGTCGTCAAAAACGTAGTTTTCTCGCAGTAACGCTTTATTTTCATCAAAAAGAGACTCCCAATCTTTAACAACAATGTATTTTAAACTATCATAACCCATTTGAGTAGCTAGAAACTCCGTTTTACCTGGTTCTGAATGGTATTTAAAAACAATATTATCTTCTTTCTGGCTAAGTGAACCATATTGGCGATAGCCAAACTGACCATCCTCAAATAAATAGAATTCAAGCTCACCGTCGCTTTGATAAACACGCCAATAATCGCTGTATAGCTCATCTTGTTTTAGAACAATCACTGGTCTAACTGGCTCCACTTCTTCTGAATCCTCCATTATCTTAATAGGATGAGTCTCAAGACGTGACATCAAGTTATCCAATAATTCTCGATTTAAAACCACTTCTCCCTCTTGTTCTTCCAGATAGTGGTACAGCGTATTTGGTGTTGTCACAAAACCATAGGTAAAGTCTCTTTTACCCGATTCAATCAATGGATACTCCAGCATTCTCTCAATCGATTGTGATAGATTATCAAGAGTTCTTTCATCATAATAGACGCCAAAACTGTTACTAGAAAGGCTTTCTATCTGCTTGTTGGTATTGTAGGCTGCAATTGCAAGCTCACCAATAAATCGGGTTGAAATATCTACTCCCAAGGTTCTCTGATGAGGTTTCAATGCTTGATATAAGGAATCTTGCTCAGGAGTTCCTTTTTTCTTGTATAAATCAATCGTTTGATCATCAATAGAGGTCAAAAGTGAATGAATGGGAGACAACACTTCCATTTTTTTATCGCTGAGATATTTTGTAGAATGGCTATTTCCTAACTTTGCAAAGACATCATACAGATAGAAATCTGGTGCAAATTCGATTGATAATTCTCCAGATTGAATCCGATTATTTAATTCCTTAGTTAATGCTTCGTTTTCCCGTTTCACCTCTTCGTAGCTCATCGTTCTTCCAGCATTCTCCTCTGTATTGGTAATAGATTCGTGATTATCTGGAGTTTGTTTTTCTTCAACCGTCTTATCTATACTAGTCGGATCAATGACGACTGTTTTTTTATTTTCTATCGAAAACGTGAGATTGTCCCAATTTTTTTCTAACCACCCTGCTTCTCCTTGATTTTTTTCAATAGGCTCTGGTTGTGGTGAGATTGATTTTTCCTGATTCGAGGGCGTTAATCCTACATTTTCTTGCCTTTGTTTGGCAAGTAATTCATCCACCTTCAGTCTTTCCTCATCTGTTTTCGGATGATACTTGATTTGTGAAGATAATTGAAACTCTCCTTCTTCAGTCAACTCCAGGGCAACTCTTCGTAACCCTTTTACAAAATACGTATTTGGTTGTTTTTGCCACTGGTTCACTAGCCCCTCATCAATTAAGGCTTGAGTTGCTGGTTGAATGCTCGTTTTCCCCATTTGTTCAGATATGGCCTCAAGTCTAGTCAACTCTTTTTGATAGCGTTTGAGAGTAGCTTTGGTAAAGAACGACTCCCCACGCTTAGCTTTTTCTAACTCTTCACGGATTCTAGGTATATTTTGAACACTCATCTCCAGACCACTTCCCTGACGATTCAACCCCATTTCTTTCAAATGTTGTTGGTGCTCCAGGCGCTCTACTCGCTCTTCCTGTTGCCTAATCTCATCCATCTTTGAGAAGACTTGACCTTCTATTTGTTCTTGCTTACGCATAAAGCTAGCACCGCCTCGCTTATCATTCATGGGTTGCCCATTTGTTTGTGCTTGGTGGGAATAAGCTCTTGAAATAGCCTCGTCTTGTTCACCCCTTAGTCTTTCCAATTTTCGACGTGCCTGGGCAAGACGACTGTTATCAGGCTTTTCTTCCTGTTGATTCTTTAGAACATCATTCCAGTCCGTTTTATCTTGTCCTGGTTTTAGTTCTGGTAGATCTGAATTGATGACAGCTCCTTTTGCCTCCAATTCTTGAATGAATGTTCTACCTGCTTTATCATTATCTAAAGCTAGGGTGATTAAATCCGCATTTTTCCCATCTTCAAAAAAGTGATGATCAATAGCCACTTGAAGTCCGTCTGCCATTTGTTCAGGTGTCCATCTAAGTGGTTGTCCTGAAATTTCAGCTTGAATTTGAGATAGATGACGGCCAATAGTCGATTCTTTCAAACCATCCATAGAAACTAATCTGACGTCCTGAAGACTATCCTTGTGCAATTCATAGTAGGACATTAAATCAATTGGACTCTCAGTAAAAATCAATCGTTTTGGACTGCCAATATCGACATGAATACCTGTCATAGGATCGGAATTTTTCATAATCACTTTAGCATATCCATGTTTTGGCCACTTCTCCCAATTCTCCTGGATTCCTTGTAAAGAGGCTCCAACAACTTCACCTGAAGAAGAAAGGGATTTGAATACAATAACTGGCTCAATCGTATTTGTCGTAACTGCAGCAGTGCCTTCCGCAAAGTAGTCAAGTTTGGCGTTAGCTTGAGCTAAAATACCCTGTTCCAAAAAATAATCAATCGTTTCATCCGACAATCCACGTTGATTCCGTAAGTAGTCTCTTCCAGCTGAAAACGGCTGCTCGTATTTCTCAAGATAGTATTTAAAATCTTCTTGAGGTCTTTCAACCATTTGAAACTCTTTAAAGTTTCCATCATTCAAAAAATCTACAGATTGGTTAAAACTTATTTCTTTTATCGTCTCAACCAAAGAAATCGCATCTCCACCTGTATTTCTAGAGAACCATTTCCATAAATTTGTATCAGGTGAAATAACTAGGCTATCATGTTCTTTCCATCGATAGTCTCGTCCGGATCGAACCAGATCCATCCGAAGCTCGTTTGCAACATCCAAAATATCTCTAGAACGTGCAAATTCAACACGTTCTCTACGAGTTTTTCCACGTCTTGATTCTTGTTCTGTCATATAAAATCTCCTTAAAATCCTTCATACTGTGGTTTATACGGCTCTTTCTCTACTTGTAGAAACGTTTCTGGATCTAAGTGAACCAATTCCCCTACTGAAAAAGATTCAAATAGCTCAGAATTTTCCTTAAAATCTAGAACCATTTCTAAATCAGAATTTCTTCCTTGACCCTCAAAATGCACTTGCTTGCTATCGGCATTCATTGCCGTAATTAACCATTCAGCTGAGAAATCAAAGTCTTCAACTGCTACATCTGGAAATACCAACTTCATTTTTCTTCTCCTTTCTCTTTTATCCCTCTATTCTATTCAATAACCAAAAAATCCCATTTAAAGGGACAATATAATTCCATTTTCAACAAAAAAGTCATTGCTTTTACAATGACCTTTATATACTTTGTCCTTTTTCCTCCAGTTCTTGCCTCTCATCGCTTCTCTCGCGTTCCATGAGGGCTTTTTTATTTGCACGTTGGGCCCTTTGAAGAGAATTGGTCAAATTTCTCATAAAATCTGTATTGATGATTGCTTTACCTTGGGATTGTTGGATGTTTTTTCTTTGCAAGTTCTTCCTTTCTTGCATTTTATGTGAAACAGCTTGAGCTAACTGACTTTTCTGATTGCTTTCTTCCTCTGGCAATATTTTTTGATAGAGTGATTTAAGTTCAGAAAATCCTTTCGCATTCTCCTGTTTTAATTTTTGAATAGTCGCTTGATCAGTCGTTTGTGAAATTTCCTTGTTTCGACTGTAAATCTCATGTTTCAGCTGAAAAATTGAGATATGGGTCTGTAGCTCTTCTATGTAGCTATCTTTCGTAACAGGATAGCCCTTTAGAATAGTCAGCACTCCTTCATCTTGAAGAGGTTGAACTGCCGCTAATTCTCCCTTCAAACGTTTGATAGGTGCTTGAATTGCTAATGAATCAGCTTTCTCTACTGAAAATGAAACACTATCTTCAAACTGGTTAGCAAGAGATTGTCTCAGAGATTGGTCTGCTTCACTCAGTTTATAATTTGGAGTCAGTTGCAATTCAGTCAGCTGCAGTCTTTGAAGAATCTCCTTCTTTTTTAATTCAACAAATGACTTATCCGTTTCAAGTGGTTGAATTTGATCAAAAAGAGTTTTACGAACTAATAAACTACTCTGCTTTTCCTCCAATAAACTCAATTTTAATGCATAGCGGAACGTCCCTAACTCTTGACGTTCCTTCAATGAACGATCGCTTTTCTTTTTGGCCGCTTCTACAAGATCTTTCAAATCAGCTGAAGAGAATAGCGACAAGTCCCTTAAACTAAGTTGCTTCTGTAGTAAGTCTTCTTTCATCTGACTCACATCATAAACTAATTCCGTAACAAATTCAGGACGTCCCAAACCTGTTCCGTGTTTGTCATAAGTAGCATAGACTGGTTTTGTGATTTCAAGAGGTTTCGCCCCATCTTTTAGATCATAACCCAGTTTTTTCCAAGCATCTAGTGTTTTAATAACACTTGCGTTAGGATCCTGGGCTAAAATTAATTTTTGATTCTTTACTGAGAAATTGGCCAAATTTTTTTCCAGCCGAACGTCAGCTATTTCAGGAGCATTCTCACGAAATAGGTGCAATATTTTATTTGCTAGTCGTTCTCTCAACTCCTTCTCTCGACTCGCAATTAATTGCTGCAGATGATAGCCTGCAGCCTCCTGTTGTGTTTTCTCAAAACGACCATCAACTTTCCGAATCTTTTCGTAGGTTGATTTTTTTTCAGCTGAATAAGCTCCTCTATATGTTTCTAGGAAGTCCTTCGTTTCTTTCAGAAATTCTTGATAGAGCTCTTTCCCATCATTTTCTAAATAGGAATCCAGATAGCGGTCGATGAAGAATTTGCTGACTGCAAAATCTCTTGCATTTGATCCATAACGCCATTTTTTATCCATTGGCAAATGGTTGTAAGCCTGCTCCAAAAAATTTTTTTCAGCCGAAGAACGAACCTTCTGATCTCTAAAAATAGAATTGATCAACTCAGTTCTGATATTGGCCAAGATTTGTTCTCGTCGAACAATCATTCCTCTAGTCTGTTCATTTAACAGGCCATGAAAAACATCACTTTTAAAACGCTCAATGGTTTTTTGGGAAAAGTTCCCTCTGTACTCCATTCGTCCACGAGGTCGATAGAAAATTTTTTCTCTTGCAGATTCAACTTCAGATAAACCAAAATGCACATGAATATTATCCGTGTTCAAGTGAATGTTAGCCCACCAAAATGATGAGTCGGATAATCCTTCTTTTTCAATCAACCTTGGCAATGCTTCACGTATGACCGACTTGATAGCTTGCTGATCAACTTTCCCAGTTTCCAGATCATATAATCCCTCCTTGGCCAAAAAATCATTATCAAAAGAGATAACACCCTGCCATAGAAGAGAGCCATTTTGATAAGCCTGCTCTAACTTACTTTTCAATTCAGTTACTTTGCTACGCTGCAAGTAATTGGCCTCTTCTGTAAAAATCGCTGTCATCTCTTCATTTTGATTTTCAGTAGCATAAGAGCGATTCATATAATCAATGTATTCCTGAAAATTTAGTTTCGTTTCTGGAACTTCAGCTTGAATTTTTTGTATTTCATCTTCAGTTAGAGACTCGATATTTTGTCTGTGTGTCTCTAAATTTAATTCATTATCAACCTCGACAGCTTCATCTCTATTGGTGTAGTCTACAAACCCACTATTTGCTTCTGTATATTGCAGCATGAAGGTAATACTTGGACTAGAAGATACGTTCATTATTTTCCTCTCTTTGAATTAAAATAGTCCATTTTTTCTTAAAAGAGCATAGTCTTTTAATAACGGTTGTAATTCTTCAGGTTCAACTTGAAAATCATTGATCCACCGTCCTGATTGAGAAATATGTAATTCTTTTTGCTCTTCAACAAATTGCATGGGAATCAACAAGATATTTGGTTTTTCTAACTCTGAACCACTTTCTCGTTCTAAAAATGCGACAATAAAATCTTGATTTCCTTTTGTCCTCAATTGCCAGTGATGGGAGTTCCCGTTTTTCCTTTTATACAATGAGCTGTATTTTACATCAATCGTTAGACCATCTAGCCAAAAATCATATACTGGATTATTTTTCTTGAAATACTTATTCGCATCCGTTGCATCTGGAACATACTTTTGAAAAAGCTCCTCGGCCATTCCCCCGAGCTTAGCTGTCCTAGAACCATACTGAATTTTATCTTGAATTTTAAGGCAGCCACTCTTTATTAATTTCAAATGAGCTATATGAGTAGGCAGCCCTGACTGTTTCACCGCTTCATGAAAATCTCCTGTTTCTAAATATATTTCAACAATATCCACCATTTACTGTACCTCAATGAGAATGTTTGATAGTTTGACCACGTGCAATATCTTCTTGAATGACATCGTTGATTCGTGCCATCAATTCATGTTGTGTAGGATCCAATCGTGAATGAATAGATTCCAATTCTTGAACATCAAAATCATCTTTCGTAATAGCATGAAAGTTGGTTAGTGTTAGATAGAGAATTTGATCAAGTTGACGATGAATTGCCTTGTTATCATTGCCAGAATCAAAGGCATCCCCCAAATTTTTTTCCAGCTGGGTCAGTCGCTCATAGAAATTTTTCCCTTCTCCTAATTCAATAAACAGTTTGTAAAAAACTTCAATCAAAGTGACAAGCGTTGCTGAATTATTTCGATACTGTTTCTGCAAAGCTGACGATTCTTTCAAGTAGGATTTTATTTCCTTAAATTTTTCATGTGTTTCTTCGCTAAAATATAAGCTAAGTCTTGGATTCATTTTTCCCTCCTCAATTTTTCTGAGATGATCCTGTCAAATAATTGATTTTATATCCTGGTTGAATATTAAAGATATACACATCAAATGAGATCTCATCATCTTCAATACTCTGTGCTTCCATACGAACTCCTCTAGCAACTAATTCCACATTTCTAAAGATGGGAGTTACTCGATAGCGAACATGGTGGTTCGTATTTTTTATGTAGTTAGCAATTTTATTTTCATAGTAGACCATTGATGATTGTTCATCTTCAAAATTTGCATTTAAAGCACGTGTACCTGTAAATAAATTTTTAGCATTCGCATTTTCTCCGCTTAATTGAAAACCGATTAAGTGAGAACGATTATATAAATAATCTTCTTTCCCGTTGAAAATTATTTTTTTATTTTTCCACCCTGTCGGTGTGACAGACGAAATAGATTCTCTATCTTCCGTTGGCATCAATTCTTTTCCCAACATCGCTTCAGCAATTCCTACACGATTTAAAAAATCTAGATCAGAATATTTTTCCCAGCTGCCATTTTCTAAACTCAATTCGCTTTTTGTAAATTGTGATTTTTCATTGACGACAATGACCTGATTTTTTCCATCATACTCCTTCGATTTCAAATCATCATTTTTCAGAGTAGGATTCAAATTCGAATCGGAATTTTTTTCTTCAGCTGAATCGACTATGTTCAATTGAGTCGGTATATCATTTTGTGTCAAGCCAGATTTGATAGCATTAAAATTGTTAGGTTGTACGATAAAGATTACAAGAAAAATGAGAATGATGAACAGAGATTTATTCTTCTTCATTTTTAAACACCACCTGACCGTCGTTCAGCTTCAAGTGCAGATACATCATCCATAAAATGTAACCAATTTGTAGTTAGATCATTTACAATATCTTGTTTAACATTTAAAGCTGAAAGAGAAATTTCATTCTTCAACATCAATTCTAAAATCTGACTTTGTTGTTCTTTGATGACAGATAATGTTTCCGCAAATTGGTTATTGTACAAATTCAATCCGTCATTCATTACGATATTTTGAACTTGCGATAACATAAACTCATTGAAACTTGGATAGTTATATTTTTTTGAAATAGCCTGAAGTTGTTCAAACATATCGTCGGGAACATTTCGAATTAAAAAATTTTTAGTCATCACTTTTCACCTCTCCTTCATACTCTAACCAACGTGAAATATGATCACCATAACGATCCATTTTTTCTTCAAATTCAGATAATATTTTTTTCTGTTTTTTCATTTGGTTCAAAACATGGTCAGAAGCTAATTTCATATTTTCCAAATGAGCAACATACAAGTCTTGAGCACGATTAAAATTTCCATACTCAATTTTTTCACGACAGATTGAAAGCAAAAAATCGTTAAATGAGTTGGCTTTATTTTTTCTCGCAAGAGATTTTAGATAATTAATTTCATCATCTGTAAGGCCTCTAATCTCAATTCGATTTTGTTTTATATTTGCCATTATTTTAAATTTTCCTTTCTAAAAAATAGCGCCCTTCTTTTTTCTTTTGTCGAAGCAAAAGCAAAAAGAAGCAAAAAAGAAAACTTCAACCTCGCAACATCACGAACCGATACGGTTCTATTTTTGCGGTTTTTCAACACACTAACACACACAGAGGGACTAAGGTCCTTTTTAGGTGTGTTGTGTTAGAAAAGAGCATAAGGGAAACTGATATCACGTGCCGTGATATGTTGATAGTATCAACGTTTCCGGTACCGGTAATTTTCTCGGTTTCACCTACTAACACACACATGCTATACTTACCTTTACACACTTTATAGGTGTTATACTTACACTGTTTTTCCTTTTTACACACTTTTGCTTACACCGTTTTTGACTTCATTTAGAAGTTCAAAACTCAAAAATTAAGACTGATCTTCAGCTGGAAAGTTTCCTTCTTCACGATTTTTCTTCGCTGCTAAACGTTGTTCTTTTTCATCTTCTTTGATGAGGTTTAATTCCATTTTTAACTCTTCAAAAATTGATTCATACGACTGATTTTTATTTTTCTTCAATTGAATTTGAACATAAATTTTACCAATTTGTTTTTGAAGATTCTCTTCTGCTTCTTTACGTTCCTGTTCCAAAAGGGCAACTCTTTTCTTTGCCTCTTCTAGTTGATTATCAATTTTTTTTAAATCATTTTTGGCCATGATTACTTCTCCTTTTTTCTAATTTCGTATTTCTTATTTCCTTAATTTATTTCCTGCAAAGCTGGTAATTTTTTCTTTTATAATTTGGAAGTTGCTCCACAAATCACCATCTAATTTTTTCAAATCAATCACATAAACTTCATGATCATTTTTCTTGATGGTTAGTGTAAAAGAACGTTCATCAATTTTAATTTCCTGTAGAACGAGGTACATTGAAGAAAACATTTCTCCTTTATATCCTGGTTTACTACGATAGGTCATTCCATATTCATCAATATCCAGCACAACCCATTTCTGTTTTCTAATCAAACCTTTTGTACTTGTGAATACAGTACGATGCTTTCTAACTGGTTGATTTTCCTTTGGTGCTAATTTAAGTTGTTCTTTCATTTTTCTGCCTTTCTTTTTTTGATTGATTCTAGTATAAGAGATAAATGAAAAAAATTTTTTAAAGGGACAATCATAAAAAATAAACCCCCTTAATTCAAAAATTAAGGAGATTCATTCTCTTTATTCACTATCGTTTATCTTATCCCACAAGGGTTGGAACCAAATAGAGCTTAACAATGGACGATATAATATCTTTGTCAAAATTGTAGAAATTAAAATACTAAACCATAGTACACTCATGGTATCGTAATAATAAAGAATTGTAGAAGAGTTAAGATTTACAAACCACTGATAAGTAAGAAAGGCCGACACAGTAAGTAAAATATATAGAGTGAAGCAACAATCAATCATTATAAAAAACATTACATGGTAAAGCTTTTTAAAACTTTTCTTTGATTTCATTTTATTTTACCTCACTTTAATTCATTTCTACAGTTTCAATAGGGTTTGAAAATTCAAATGTTCCATCTTTGACTGCCTGTTTTTTCTTGTCCAAAGACTCCAATTTAGCCTTCAACTTTTCAATGTTTTTATAGGCTGTTTCGATGGTTCTATTCTTCGTTTCGATGTTTGTATCCAGAGTAGCAATATTCTTTTGATTGGCTTCGAGATCATCACCTGTTAGATATTTTGCTTCTGCTTGAAGACTCGCCTTTCGTGAGTTATCATCTTCAATAGATTCCTTCAATTGAGAAATTGATGTTGTCAATTTTTGAGACTGTTCATTCTGGAAATTGATCTCTTTTTCGATTTCCTGAAGAGTAAATTCTTCTCTGGAGACAACCTCAATAGCTTTGATTTCAAGCTGAGGATTTTGAGGAGTTACAAAGAATTGTACAGTGTCCTCTTCTCCAGATTTCTTCTGAGAAACCTTTTTAGAATCACTGGATGGCGATGAAATATTCACATCAATTGAGCTAGAAGAGACTGTCTGATTCGTCACATCGATCGCAAATGCACCAAAATTTTTCGGAACTCCTTTAATAATAACTGATACTTTATTATCAATGATTGGCACAACGTCCATCTCTATTTTTGAGTCTTTATGTTGAGCATAGAGTTTCCATTTCAATCGTTTGGCATCGATGCCCCGATCTATCGAAGTCGTAGCATCTTTTGTCTCAAATTGTAAAACGATAATTCCAGTATCTGGTGAATATTCCTGACTGACCAGTTTCATCTCACCGCTGCCATTCGCAAAAACCTGCTTTGTTTTGAGTTGTTCTGAAGTATATGTTTGTCTTTGTGGTGAGAAAATCGCTCCCATTAAAAGACTTAACCAGGTCACAAACAACATTGAAAAAATGACCAGTTTTCTCTTAATAATATTCTCTTGAAACCAAACTTTAGTCTTAATAAATGGCTGCAAAATTGGGCTGGATTTTATCTTTTCAATCCAGCGTTTAGAAATTTCAATTAAAGTAGACATTTTATTTCTCCTTCCTGATTTTTCCATAATACTGATTTGTTAAAGAGGTTATATCCGTCTTTTTTTCAGTACGCCACGTTCCATATAACGATAAAGAAAGAACTATAATAGCTACACAAATAGTTACGAATATATCTCTCATCAACTCGACATTCCCCAAATAAAAAGATTCAAAGACTGTCATAAAAGAAACGTCTTTCACTCCAACTAATTGAAAAAAATTTGAATTCATATGAACTAAATTTACTGCTACATATGCAATAAAGCCCAAAAAGAGATTGATTGGCACTAAAGCTAGCAAAATAAAAACAGATATTCCTCCTAAAATTGCAAAAACTCGATACCTCACATTTGTTGCAAACAACATATCAAAAGTTGACACACAACCGAACTCTTTTGGTTCATTCGATAATGTATAATTTTTTATACCTCTCAAATGTTTGTTAGCTCTTTTCTGCTTCAAACTAGATGATTTAGTTCTTCTCATGCTTCTTATATCCTTTCCAAATAAATGAAACCTTACTTTTTGGCCAAACACTTTTTAGTAACATTAAGAACGCTAATGGCAGCCTTTTCGTTTTGATTTCATTTCCAAAGTTATCACATATAGTTATCCTGAAGAGCGGTACGAACCAGATCGCAATCAAGACAGTTCCAACCACGCCATGCGCAATAGCATTTAAAAATTGATACATACTACCTCCTTAAACATATTTCAATCTTTGAAAAGCTGTCTCGGCCCACTTACTCAGCTTTATTCTTTTAGTCATTTAGGGCCTCCTGGATTGCTTTCTCATCTGCTACAATCTTTTCCTCTGAATCCCTCGAAGCATATAGATATTTCTTTATTTTTCCCTTACGAATTTTGATGATAGTTGCAGCTTTTTCAACCTGGTATTTTTCTACCAACTTTTGACCTTCTTCTGTCTGAGTGTCAATGTAAAATGTAGGATAAGAACCTTTATTGGCTGCATCTACAACTACACTTTTTCCAACCTGACAGTAAGGACAATCTTTTTTATAAAATACTAGGTTTACATTTTGATCAAGTACAGTATTCTGGTATTCCTTCTGAGTAAGGTGAGGATCGTAATCTAAGATAAAATGATCTTTATACACCCTATACCCTCCTAGAACTGCGAGACTCACAACTAAAATGACAAGAATAGCCCCTAGAGCTAACTTAACGTGTCTAAAAATCTCTCTCATCCTATTTCCTCCTCATCCATAAAATCAAATATGGATCCTTGAACATAATCAATCTTGGCCAATTCTTTTATTTCTGATTTCAAGTTAGTGAAAGTTGTCATCACATCTTGAAAGAGTAAAGGATCAAATTCCTCAGAGTCTAATACACGGACAATTGGCAACATTGGATAATGATCTCTCAGCTCCTCCTGCAGATAATCTGAAATCATTTTATCATTCGAGATAACACTATCTACTCTAACAATCGCTGGAATGCTAGTAATACTCTCCTCGTTTTGATAAAAAGTTAAAGCTACATCCCCTGCAGAAACCGACTCAAACTTTAAGTTATCCGATGAAAGTTTAAAATAATAAGCCAATGGTTCTTGTCCGACTCCTGTTAGGTAGTATCCACGGATAATTTTGAATAACTCTGACATCGACCTGTCTCCTTCCTAACAAACTTTTAGAAGTCTAAATGGAGCTTGATACACATCTGGATAGTGAATCAATCTCTTTTTTCTCTGTTCAGGAAGTGGTTTACGATAATGTTTTTGAAGATACTGAAAAGCTAGTCCCAAAGTATCAAAAACTAAAACTTTATTCTCCCCATTACAAATATAGTCACCTAATTCAAAACTGAAAATTACGTACTTCATTCTTCTTCTCACTTTCTATTTTGGCCAATCATTGCCAGCTGATCTGTCTCTAACTCATCATCATATCCGTTTTCAAAACGAACTTGTTGACGAATCCCTATAAGTGAGAGAATTAATAAAACTCCTCCAATAAATATAAGGCTAAATAATCCAACTATAACTAAAATCATATCATTCCTCCATAGGTTATTTTATGTACATGTATATCCTTGTAATAATCGTAGATATAAATGTAAGGCAGTTGACGGGTTTTTTTGATTATCCAATATCAAGTTCAAATAGAGATAGTTGTTGTGTTTGTTTAAAGCCATCTTTAACCCTTTCTATCACTCTCTGAGTAAACTCTATACTTTCTTCAAAGAAAGCAGCAATATTGGCCATATAAGCCTCCTGACGTTCTTTCTTCACCTGGATAAGGGAAAGCAAGATTGATTTGATAGAGGCTAATCTGATGCCTCCTCCACGGCCATGTTTGACTGTGAAGAAGATCTTTTGTTCTGTTTTGAGAACCTTCAATACTTTGTCTAATGAACGCTCAGGAATGTTCAACTTCTCTCGTATCTCTTTTTTTGTCGTCTGGATAAATGGATCCTCAGATTGATAGAAACCTTCTAAATAGGCCATTACGTCTGTTTTCCATTCATAGAGATGACTATTCTTCCTGTCAGCACGTTTCTTCTTAAACTTGTACCAACGTTGCTTCACAAAGAGATCTGAAGCCTTGAGTTCCTGATTGACCCATGCTTTACATAAAGTCATCACATAGTCACGACTAGCAGCTTCATATTTTCCTGAGTAGGCGCTTGTGATAATCTTATGATATTCAGCTGAAGAGAGTGGTTCGTCTAGATTCGCATTAAAACTAGAAAGAACTTCCTCACACTCTCCTTGATCGATTCCTGAAGAGAAGTTAGCTAAAGCCAGCGTGAAAAGAACGTTGTTTCTTCCCATCAAGGCTTTTCCACCTTTGATATTCCCTTCTCTCATCAGCAATTGATACCAGGGTTCATCAATCTGTTTCACCCCTTCAGAGCCTGAAATAACCGTCAAATTGGGTTTTTTACTTGGGAAAGGAAGTTCTGATTGCTTCATTGACCAATCTAACCACTCCTGGAATGAATAGGTATAGTCAGGTTCAAAGAATTCGACATTATCAGTTCGAGGAATACGAGCAATCCCAAAATGGTTACAAGTCAAATCTACTGGTAAAGTTTGAGCAAAGTAATTTCTCAAATTTTGAGAGATAGCTTTGGCCACCTTCACCACTCGAAATTGAGAATGAGCTGTAACATAAGCTGATTCTGAGAGGACAAAATAGGCTTGAAATCCTTTATCAGATTTTAGAATCAACGTTGGCATAAAACCTAGCTCCAGAGAAGCGGTTAAAATATCTCCTGTCGTCATTTCTTCAGCTGCAGAGGTAATATCAAAATCAATGTAGAATGTGTTAATCTGTCTTAGATTATCTTCAGAGTGGCCACGTGTAATACGTCGACCAGCATCACTATAGCTTCCATAGCAATACACATTAGGGGTCCAGTGTGTAAACTGATCCTGGTTCTCCAGCAATGATTCAACAGAGGTTAAAACAACACCACGTGCCTTCACCATATTTGCTTTTGAACGATAAGCAAATACAGACCCTCGTCTTCCTTCTTCAGCTGAAGAGATGAGCTGTAGATGACTATTCTTAAATTTTTGTGTTCTTAATCCGTCTTTTGTGATGATGGATAAGCATTTTAATAAATCAATCTTTTTCATGATTTTTAGCTCTCTCATATCCCTTCACTAGTTATAGTTTGAAGTCAAGTACACTTATAAAATATGGTACCAACTCCTTACATGAGAAGTACATCATTCCCCCTCCTACAAGAATTAAAAAGATACTCAATATCCATCCCAAAGCAGTTAGATGTACATAGAAGTCTTTCTCACCAGTCAAATCAAATCCGATATCTGTATTTTTACCTATAATAAATACTCCACTGAACGAAATGCACACTCCTACAACAAACAATACAATAAACCCAAAAATCATGTAATTTCCTCCTACCCTCTTCTGAGGTTTTTTATTTTAACACTTAAATTTTATTTAAGCTCTTAATGTGTGCATCATAAACACACTTTTTCAACTCGAAGAAAACGCTCATATTTTCTTCGATAAACAAGCTCTTTTTCACCTCTCCGTCTGCGTAAAACAGACCGTTTAAGAGAAAATTTATTTTCTCTTGAAAAATGTCATCTAACATCAGCTTACTTTTCTCCAAGCAAGCTACCAAATGCGATGAATTGTTTGCGTAGCGCATTGGCATCCCAAAAGCGCTTTCCACGCTTTTAAAATCAAAGCTAGTAAGGGGTCTTTGTGTACTTTTTTTCCAATCTGTATTTTTCATAGTTCTTTCCTCCTATGTTCATTCTCATTTATTCAATAATTCTTCTGATAACAACCTGGTCTCTTTTGCATGTTCAAAACCAGCAATATAGGCCTCATAATCAACATTAACTTTAACATTAATGGTTCTATTATTTAAACTTCCCATGCGACGATGTTGTTCTTCCAAAACTTCTGCTGGGATTTTTACCATCAAACCAAATTCTTCTGATGATTGAACCTGTCCCTGAAAACGTTGATCTACTCCATTTAAGAAACCAAGTAAGTACGATTTCTTATAGTCTTTCCATCTTGCTCTTGATACTGTAGGAAAAAGTCGTTTCAGCCGATATTTAAGGTATAAAAGCGCACCTTCGTAAACCTTACTACAAAATTCAGCATCAGATTGATATCCGAAGAAAACTATCTGTGTGATGCCGTCTTCAGGAAGTCGCCTTCTTATCGTTTTACATCTAAAATTTTCACCTAAAATACCTGCCAACTTTTCTTGCCACCATGGAAGTCTATATTCCCATGTTCCTATTGTTTCACCAATATCTTTTTGAGTTTTACTATTCGTTAAATCATTCATAGAAAGATTATGCTTCACCATAAGTCTTTGAGCCATCAGAAGGGCAGTCTGCCCCTCTTCATCGTTTGGTGCATCGTAAGCTAACTCTAAAAGATTTTGTATCTTCTCAATAATTTTATTATCCATATCAATCCACATGTTTATACTTTCTAGGCAAAGAACTAGCGTAATGTTTTGAATCATTGACCTTTGCATTATAAAAAATCATATTATTCCCAATAATTTCTTGCCATTTAGGAATCTCCTCACGATAAATGCGATTAAGTCCATAAAAGTTCCTTACAATAAATCTAACAGCTCCAATATGATCTCCTAAACCAACCACACACAACACATCATGTTCCATATCATATACCCAATGACTTTTTGAATTTGTCAGTATTTCCCAAGCAAATTCCCAATCTCTCTCAAGCCAATCATGCCCTGGTCTGTAATAAACTTTTGTCTGACAAGATTCATCATTAAATCCATAAAAACAGTGGCTACACAGCGTTCTGTTTTTATCTACCCACCAACAAGGACCATACTTTTCATTGATGCAAGGTGTAACCCAGTCGCAAGAACATCGTCTACAAATACCCGTTTCCATTTCCTATCCCTCATTTATTCTCATACTTTTAGGTAGCTTTTTAATCGGTAAACAGTAACCTTCGGATAAGTCCCTTTTGCTATAAAATTCAGGACTATTTGTCATGATGTGATCACTTCTTCTCCATCCTCGACGAAGTTGTTTGTAAGATAAAGAAACACGCTTCTCAATTTCTTTAAAACTAAATCCCAACTTCAAATATGTTGTTACAATAGTAGTAGCATGTTCTTTGGACTCTTCGCTTCTTGTTCTTCGCTGAAAGTTAATCTGCTTATCTTCTTCATTTAATGCTATCTGATAATCAATAAACAACTTCCGCATTTCCATAATTTTATGTTGCCAGGCCAAACTGTAAGGCTGCCCTGAATATCGATTCACTAAATCCTTTACGGGTTGTTTAAATTTCAGCTGAAGAGGATCGAATTCGCCAAGGTCAGAAAAGGGATCAATGAAACCTAATGGTTCGCTTTGAATTAATTCATTGTATAGCGCTTCTCTGTCCATCCTAATGTATCTCCTTCTGTCAAATGCACGTCATTGAGTCAAATAAGCTTAACTGGATGGTTGTAGGCGTTTGTTCGCTGTTTCCATTCTTATCATGATCGATAACGTCAAAGATTTCTAACGTGTCTAAATTCATTACAATCTCTAATCCTAACATCGTTGAACTCCTTTCAAATAGAATTTTAAGCGAACAAAAAAGAGAACAGATTTCTCTGTTCTCCTAAAAATATTGAATTATTTGATTTTCTAAAAACTCTTACCACTTACCGGGACTAGAGAGCATTTGGGAATTCTTTAAAAAGAGATTTTCAGTTTTAAGGGCCAATTTAGGGCTGTGTAAAGAAAAAAGCCCTATTAAAGGCTTTTTAGGATGTTTACATCCACCCTGAGGGAATCGAACCCCCATCTCAAGAACCGGAATCTTACGTGATATCCATTACACTAAGGGTGGAAACTTGTTTTATTATAACAGAAATTTGCTCTAATAACAAGTTTTTTTCTAGTGAGGTAGCCCGTCTTAGTGGGAAGCATCCCCATTCCAGATCGAGTTTTTCACGATAACATAATCAACGTGTTTAAGGTCAGCAACCTGACGTCCACCTGCATAAGAAATAGCACTTTGAAGGTCTTGTTCCATCTCAGTTAAAGTGTCTTGCAAATGACCTTTTGCAGGAAGCAAGATGCGTTTGCCCTCCACATTTTTGTAAGCACCTTTTTGATATTGTGAGGCTGAACCATAATATTCTTTGAACTGTTCACCATCGACTTCAATCGTTTTCCCTGGACTTTCAATATGTCCTGCAAAGAGGGAACCAATCATGACCATGCTAGCACCGAAGCGGATAGACTTGGCAATATCGCCATGAGTACGAATTCCTCCATCAGCAATAATCGGTTTACGTGCAGCCTTAGCACACCAGCGGAGAGCAGCCAATTGCCAACCACCTGTACCAAAACCAGTCTTGACCTTGGTGATACAAACCTTACCAGGACCGATACCAACCTTAGTAGCATCTGCACCAGCATTTTCCAATTCACGCACAGCTTCTGGTGTTCCCACATTTCCAGCAATAACAAAAGTATCTGGCAATACTTTCTTGATGTGTTTTATCATAGAAATCACGCTATCCGCATGACCATGGGCAATATCAATCGTGATGTACTCAGGAGCATCAGCCTTGAGCTGGCTAACGAAATCATACTCGTAGTCCTTAACACCAACAGATATAGAAGCAATGAGCCCTTGCTCGTGCATGCGTTTAATAAAAGGAATGCGTCCTGCCTCATCAAAACGATGCATAATGTAGAAGTAACCACCTTTAGCCAGTTGCTCTGCTACATTTTCATCCAAAATCGTCTGCATATTAGCTGGCACAACAGGTAGTTTAAAGGTGTGATTTCCTAAAGTGACACTTGTATCCGCTTCTGCACGGCTTTTAATGACACATTTATTTGGAATCAATTGAATATCTTCGTAATCAAAAATTGGAAATTCATTTAACATCTCGATGTCTCGTTTCTTTTGTAATGACCTACCTATGCTTGCGCATCCCTACGCCTTTTTCCGACGTTTCCTTAATTCATTATAAACTAAAGTACAGTCTTTGTCAAATAATTTTATAAATTAAAATATATTGTTCGGTTTTTATTGTGTAAATAACAAAAGAAAGAGGAGAGATTATTTTCTCCCCACTTCTTTAGTAATATTACTTTTAAATATTTCTTCGGAGTTTTCCAGCATTTCACAAAATTCACTATAAGATGAAGACTCCTGAGGAATTTGGATAGACCATTTCTTCAACAAGGCTCCATAACCTGCTAGCTTTCCTATCTCATTATCAACAACCTTGTCCTTGCTCGGAAAAACAAGACCAGCCTTCTCAGCTTTCAAAATATAAGAATAGGAAATCAGCTGGAATAAGTCCTCACGATTGATTCCTTTTTCAGTCAATTCCAGTTTTTTATACTTAGCATCTAATACTATTTTAAGCTCTTCTTGATAAAAATCTGGATATACTTTCCGTTTCCCAACAGAAAATACCGAAATACCACCTAGTTTTTCTTTATTTCGTGGATGGATGAAATCTTTTGGCAATAAAGTATGAACATACTCTTCCCAAAGCCAGGCAACATCAAAAAGAATACCATGGATTTTTTGATCTTGATGCCCTAAACCGTGCTTTTCTTGATTTAGAATCATCAGACAAAGTTCTTGTAACTTTCTGTACTCGTGAAAGTATGCATGACGCAAAAGTTTAGATTGATTTCGTCGAATAATCTTAGCACGATCAGCTAGTTTATAAGAGGGCGTTACACGCAGGATTTCAGATACGTTTTCACGACTAGTTGAGAGATTATCTAGTACCCCTTGACCAATGCTTTTCTGATTCTTAATGTATTCAATAGTGTGACGAATCAGCTGCATGAGAGGATTATCATAGGTGAACTCTCTCGTTGTGTAGGCAATATTTCCCGTGAAAGGAAGATTTTTCTTGAGATGGTTTCTTACATCAATCACTCCCTTAACATGACTGTCGTTATGAGAAAATCGATGGTATTCCTTATAAAGACCTTTTCGGAGAGCAGCTTGAAGATACTTGGGAAAGAGGTAAACCAAGAGTTGATAGAGTTTATCTTCAGGAGATAGACCGACATCCAAACTAGTCAGATTGATATTGAGAACCTTTTGTAAGAGATAATGCAAAAAATGGTCATTACTCTCATCAGAAAAACGTGAGGAAATCGTTAATCGTTCCTGACCATATCCCAGAAAACCAATTACATTTCCTGTCTTGATTCTCTGATTAACTGTTTCAAAGATTTTTTGGTCCTTTTCTAAGTCAGGAGAATTTTTCAAATCATTTGGAAAAATGAAGATATTTTCCTCTTTACAAAGATTATCCAGTGTTCTATCAAGAAGTGCTTGACTTAGCTTGGGATATTCTGCGACAAAGTCTTCTTTAGCAATTCTATAATGATTATCAGTTATACGTATTATCATTCTCAACGCCTTCATTGTTATCAGCTATAGACTCACTTGCTTCCTCTATACTTGTCTGATTAAATGCTTTTTTCAATGTCTCCAGAGTTTCATCCTCTTCATAAGAACCCCGTAAGTAATCTTCCAAAAGCGGTTTGAGGTAATCAGACCAGAGTAATTCATAGTCATAATCCAATTCTTTTAAATTACGGAAATAACTTGGTCCGATATGGTAATGACTGTTTAATTCCTGAACGTTTTCAATAGCAGTATTCAAGTTTCTTAGACGTTTTTTCGCTTCTTCAGCTTTATCACCAAGAGCAGCATCGAGCATGCCTAATTGACTTTCAGCAGTAACTTCAACAAAACGGAAACGACGACGCATAGCAAAATCGAAGGTATCAACAGATCTGTCTATATCATTCATGGTTCCGATAATATAGACATTGTCAGGGATATAAAATTTCTCATCAGTTTCATGTAAATTAGCATATTGGGTAGATACACTTCCCTTTTCACCACGATAACCAGGATCAATTGAGAAAAATAGTTCTCCAAAAATCTTTGAAATCTCACCACGGTTGATCTCATCAATAATGAATACAAAGTTTTTGTCTGTGTTAATCTCTTTTGGAGACACATAATCAGATAAGCCATAACTTTCTTTCATGTGATCTAAAACGATTTTTTGATAAGTTTCGTACTTTAACTTAGTCTTCTCACCCTTGTACAAAAGATATACTTTTTCTTTGGTAGCAACAGGAGAATCAAACTTCACATTCCCTTGGCTATTTAAACTAGCTGGAACTGAACTACGAGGAAACAAATATTGTCCCTGTTTCTCATTGATAGCATCCGTTAGTTTAGTCCAAGCTTCATCAAAATTATCTTGGCCTCCAGTTTTCTTAGCGTCTCTAGTTTTCTGACAAAACTTCTTAAAGATACCATCTACTAGTTTAAACTCAATGGTACCATCTCCATTAGATACTGGTCTCAATCCCTCTACAAAATCCGTATAGTCATAAGATGGGTGAAACTGTACAAATCCAATTTGATCTTCATTACCATTTGTTAACTCCATAGCAATTTTTTTAGCAAGATAAGTTTTTCCTGTACCAGGTGCACCTCGGAGGATGAGGTTTTTGGATTGTAGTAAGATATTCTTATACTCGTTGATATTTTCTGACATGTTTATCTCTTCCTTGTCTGATTCTCTATAAAAACTAGTGAAATTATCATAAAACTCTTTTAAAATATCGTTAGGTTCAGCAGTTGATTCCAACTCTAAGTCCTTGACAAAGTATTTATAATCTAAATCTTCATCTCGATTATTACTATACCATTTTACTATTTTAAATTCTGTGAGTTTAAAGCTCTGAAAACCACACCTTATATTTATCCATGAGTTATCAATGTCACTCAGCCGATAACCAAAGTAAGGTGATTTAATATATCCATTACCACTCTTCGGACCAAAATGACCTGTATTAAGCATTTCAACTTTGTACGGAATGCCCTCAATAGTCAGAGCAGGGTAAATATGTTCAGCTCCATCTAATTTTTGAGAACGTTTAATTTCTATATCTTTTGAATTATAGATATTTGCTTGATTCACAAATTTAGACAAAAATTCTTTGAAGACTTTATAACACTCTGATTTAATTCCACTTTTTACAAATTCATAAGATTTATTTATAAAAGGTAAAATCTCATTTAATGAATTTTCATCCTCAATAAAATACTCAGCATCAAGTGTCCAACCGAATGAATCAGGCTTCTTATTAAACAACAAAATATCTGAATCATGAAGACTCTTAGAGAGAACGGCAATCTTTATTCCTTTATTTTGAAAATTAATCTCTATAAAATTTTGTAACTTCCCTTTCCTATTTTTAACCTGAAAAGAAATATAACTTTTTGTTTGATTTTCAATTGCATCTGGGAATTCTTTTTTTATCCTGTCAATGAAAGTTTGTTCTGAAACCATTGTGTTTTCCTTGCTTATTAAAAATTTATTGTTGGACTTAAATTATATTTGTTTCGTTCAAAGTAAGATATTTTACTTTGCAAAAACTACATTCTATTAATATATTCTGCATCTAGCATATCATATCTATAAAAAAAAGAAAAGAATTTCTAAAGAAAAGCCTAATGTAGAGTAGGGTATTCCCTCTTAACACTAGACTTCTTTTTTATCTTAATAATACTCGCCCTGACGATAGTCCCATGAGTTAAAAGTGTCTGACAGGTGCATCATAATCTTATCAATGTCAAGCCCTTTGCGGATTACAACTGGAGCTGGTGAAGTTGAACGTGCTCCTCCTTGTTCTGGGATGAGTTTACCGTATTTATCAACCATAGAGACCATCACACCTTGCTCGTAGCGAGTTTCAATCGTTTTGTCAGGCTGGATAGATGCCACATAGTCGTCTGCCTCGATAACAAGGTCAACTGCCCTTTCGATGCGTTCTCCGATACCTTCTACTTTACCACGGTTTCCTTTTCCAGATGGGTTTGCAGATGAGGCATAGACCATCTTGCCTTCTTCCCAAAGTTTGGCAGCCAATTGTTCACCAGCTTTCCCAAACTTGATAACGAAACAGCTAGTACCACGCACATCAGTCATCAGCTCTTCACGGCCATCCCCATAAGCTTTCAATTTCTCAAAGGCTTCTGGTTTCCAAGGAAGGATACAACCAAGAAGAATATCTTCGTCCCAATGTTTTTGGTAGAAGGCTTCAATTTCTGGGTTGAGTTGTGCTAAAGCGCGAAGCTCATCCATGCTACCACAGAGAACAACACCTGGTTTGTTACGGTTACGCTCTTTGGCTTCAAACTTGCGTTCAAGTCCTGCCTTATCGCTAGTCATGATGATATAACCGACTTTTGTAGGGCAAACAATGCACCCTCCCTCACCTTTTAAAATGTCATAGCCTTCTTGTGAAAGTGTTCCGTTCCATTGAATGTGTTTTGTCATAGTTCTATTTCCTTTTCTATTTTTCTTCTAATCCTGCCAGTAGGCTGGTCGTTGTTTTTCATAAGCAGCAATCAAATCTTCATACTGCAAGGTAATGCCGATATCATCCAAACCGTTTAAGAGCTTGTGTTTCCATTCACTATCGATTTCGAAAGTGAATTCTCCAACTGGTGAGATGATTTTTTGTTGTTCCAAGTCCACAGTTACCTGATCGGTTGGTTTTAGCTGGGCTAGTTTCTCTCTAACCTCTCTAGGCTGTACAATAGGCAACATGCCATTATTGAGTTCATTATTGTAATGAATATCACCGAAAGAGCCTGCAATCACGACCTTAAAACCGTAGTCTGCTAGAGCCCAAGCTGCGTGTTCCCTTGAAGACCCTGCCCCAAAGTTATCCCCTGAGATGAGGATACTAGCTTTACGATATTCAGGCCGGTTAAAGACAAAGTCTGGGTCCTCAGTATACTTGTCATCCAGATAACGCCAAGCATACATGAGGTACTTACCAAAGCCTTTTTTATCAATTAACTTTAGAAACTGCTTGGGAAGGATTTGGTCGGTATCGATGTTATCATTCATAAGAGGAACGGTCGTCCCTGTATAAACTGTGAATTTTTCCATATCCTCTCCTTACTGGGCTTCTGGCATTTGCCGAACATCTACGAAGCGCCCTGCGATAGCTGCCGCAGCTGCCATGGCTGGACTACAGAGATGGGTCTTAGCACCAAATCCTTGTCTGTCTTCAAAGTTACGGTTGCTAGT
Source organism: Streptococcus mitis (assembly GCF_047465045.1). Lineage (GTDB taxonomy): Bacteria > Bacillota > Bacilli > Lactobacillales > Streptococcaceae > Streptococcus > Streptococcus mitis_DT. The sequence goes on along the minus strand of NZ_JASHAR010000001.1, from coordinate 39,500 downwards.
TGAAGCGCAGTGGACGCCATCTGGAACCTTGTCTGGATTCATTCCTAGGCACATAGAGCAACCTGGGTCTCTCCATTCAAATCCAGCATCTAGAAAGACCTTGTCCAAACCCAACTTCTCAGCAGCTCGTTTGACAGGACGAGAGCCTGGAACCACGATAGCCGTTAAGTTGGGAGCAATTTTCTTTCCTTTGACAAATCGAGCAGCCAGTTGCAAGTCGCTGAGCCGAGCATTGGTACAAGAACCGATAAAGATATAGCCTAGTTCAATATCTGCTGGCTTTTGACCTGGTTCCAAGTCCATGTAGTTGTAGGCTCGCTCATCATTCATATCCTTAATTTCTGGGAAGCTACTGTCAAAGTCAACGCCCATAGCAGGATTGGTTCCCCAGGTCACCATGGGAGCCAAGTCTGAGACATCCATCTGGATAACCTTATCATAAACAGCATCATCATCACTGACAATTGTTTTCCAATCCGCCACAGCCTCTTCGAAGTCCTCTGGAACACACTCGCGTCCCTTGAGATAATCAAAGGTGGTTTGATCCGGATTCATGATTCCCATCTTGGATCCAAACTCGATGGACATATTGCAGATGGTCATTCGCTCTTCCATGCTCAGTGCATCAATAGCTTGTCCTCTATATTCCACCACGTAGCCTACACCGCAAGCAACGCCGTATTTAGCAATTAAGGAGAGAATGAAATCCTTGGAATAAACTCCTTTTTGAGGAACTCCAGTGAATTCTACCAACATTTTCTTGGGTTTAACTTGCCAGAGGGTCTGGGTAGCAAAGACATGCTCAACCTCACTAGTCCCAATCCCAAAAGCGATCGCTCCGAAAGCCCCGTGGGTTGCTGTATGGCTGTCTCCACAGACAATGAATTTCCCTGGTTGGGTCCGTCCTGTTTCTGGACCAACCATGTGAACAATTCCTTGTTTTTCAGAACCGTGGGCCGCATGTTCAATCCCAAACTCCTCAACATTTTCAGCAAGCTTATCAATTTGAGCCTTAGAAATCACATCTCGAATATCATAGATATTGACAGTTGGTACATTGTGGTCAAAAGTTCCAAATGTCAAGTCTGGTCGTCTCAATCTGCGACCTGCGTCTCGTAATCCTTGAAAAGCTTGAGGACTGGTCACCTCGTGAATATAGTGCTGGTCCACATACATGAGTTGGGGCTGCCCCTCTTCTCCTGTGATGACATGACGGTCCCATAATTTATCAAAAATCGATTTTCCTGCCATCCATTACCTCCAAATAAAATATAAAGCTACTAGTGTGGACACCATCCCGAGAAACCAAACTGTTTTAAAATACCATTTTCGAGTCTTGTGGTGAAAGATGATTCCTGCTAGCCAGGCACCAAAACCACCACAAGTAAAGGCTAAAATAAGTAAGATTTTCTCAGGAATGCGCCAAGCTCTTCTCCTTGCCTTGGATTTGTCAATACCATAAATCAAGAAAACCATGACATTCCAAATAAAAAGGACTAGAGTAATTTTTTCGTCTAACTTCATAACCTTGCGATAATAGCTTCCGTCATTTCCTTGGTCGAAGCCTGTCCTCCTATATCTCTCGTTAAAATTCCTGCTGCCAAACTGGCTTCTACTGCACGTTCGATACGCTCTGCATCCTCATAACGTCCAAAGCTGTCTCTCAGCATCATGGCCACTGATAAAACCATGGAGATAGGATTGGCAATTCCTTGACCAGCAATATCAGGTGCTGAACCGTGAATGGGCTCATAGAGACTTGGACCCTTTTCAGAATGACTGGCTGATGGCATAACTCCAAGTGTGCCAGATAGAACGCTCGACTCATCAGAGAGAATATCTCCGAAAAGATTTTCTGTCACGATGACATCAAACTTGGCAGGATTGGTAATCATGAGCATTGCAGCTGAGTCCACCAATTGGTGTTCCAAGGTTACATCTGGAAAATCCTGTGCGACCTCCTCAGCTACTTTCCGCCAGAGTTTTGAGGTCGCTAGAACATTTTGTTTATCGATGCTGGTAAGGATTTTTCTCCGATTTCTTGCAATTTCGAAGGCTTTGCGAATAATCCGCTCTACTTCCTCATAGCTATAGTCGTTGATATCACGCGCTTTGCGCTCTTCAAGGATATGATCTCCAAAGTAAATCCCGCCTGTCAACTCCCGCACAACGACAAAGTCCACACCAGCAATTAGTTCTGGTTTGAGAGGTGACAAATGCTTGAGACTGTCAAAGATTTTTACAGGGCGAATATTAGCGTAAAGATTGAGTTCCTTACGGAGAGCTAGCAAGCCTTGTTCAGGCCGAACCGTTGCACTATCATACTGGGGACTACCGATAGCCGCTAGGAGAATGGCATCTGCTTCACGACATGCCTTGAGAGTTTCATCAGGTAAGGGATGCCCTGCAGCATCGATACCTGCACCTCCAAAAGGTCGTCTATCAATCTCATAGTCAAAACCTGTTTTTTCAGCTAGAGCTTCCAGAACCTCTAAACCAGCCTCCATGATTTCTGGGCCAATTCCGTCCCCTGCTAGAGCTACTATTTTTTTTGTCATAGCCTTCTCCTTTACACACTAGGCATGTCGCGATAGGAAACGCTACGTCCCATCTCACCAGCATTCTCTTTTTGAACAAAGGTATTGGCATTGATGTAGGCAATAGCCGAAGCCTTTAACACATCGAAATCAAGACCTGCTGCGTTAAAGATGGTTTCTGTATCTCTATTTTCAACAGTTACCAAGACCCGAGCTTGGGCATCAATTCCATCTGTCACCGCGTCAATAGTGTAAGATACCAAGCGGACAGATTGGTTAAAGAACTTATCGATAGCGTTAAAGATCGCTTCAACGGAACCTTGCCCTGTTGCATTAAATTCGACTTTCTCACCATCCATATTGGCTAGGCTAACGAGTGCTTCAATGTCATTATCTGCATGAGTTTGAAGTTGTAAATCATCAAAGTGGAATCCTTCTGGATTTTCAACCATGGTTCCAGCTACCAGAGCACGAATATCTGCATCTGTAATTTCTTGTTTCTTATCGGCCAGTGCCTTGAACTTAGCAAAGAGTGGCTTGATATCCTCTTCTGTAAAGTCTAGGGCCAATTCTCTTAATTTTTCAACAAAGGCATGGCGACCTGACAATTTTCCAAGTGGAAGGCTATTACTCTTAACACCAACCAATTCAGGTGTGATAATCTCATAAGTGAGAGGGTTTTTAAGGACTCCGTCTTGGTGAATACCAGATTCGTGAGAAAAGGCATTGCCACCGACCACAGCCTTGTTTTTAGGAACTGGAATACCTGAGAAGCGAGAAACCATTTCTGACGTATTGATTGTCTCATTTAGGACAATACTGGTTTCTGCTTGGTAGTAATCTTGGCGAATATTGAGCGCAACTGCTATTTCTTCTAAAGCAGCATTTCCAGCTCGCTCACCAATACCGTTGATAGTCCCTTCGACACGTCCTGCCCCATTCTTGACAGCAGCAAGGCTATTTGCCACTGCCATTCCAAGGTCATCATGACAGTGAGGTGAATAGATAATCTGACGTTCCGTCTTGACATTCTCAATCAAGTATTTGAAGATAGCTCCGTATTCCTCTGGAGTGGTAAATCCAACCGTATCAGGGATATTGATGTAAGTCGCCCCTGCATCGACCGCTGTTTGAACAACTTGCAGGAGGAAATCCAACTCCGTTCTGGTCGCATCTTCAGGAGAGAATTCGACCACTTCAAACTTAGAACGGGCATAAGAAACATGCTCCTTAATAGCTTCTAAAATCTCTTCCTTGCTCTTATTGAGTTTATACTTACGATGAATCGGACTGGTAGCGATAAAGACGTGAACCTGTGGATACTTGGCGTCCTTGAGAGCTTCATAGCAAGCATCAATATCAGACTTGACAGAGCGAGCCAGACCAGTTACCGCTGTTTTCTTCAAGACCTTGGCGATTTCCTGCACTGCTGTAAATGAGTCTGGACTAGCCGCCGGAAAACCAGCTTCGATGGCTGAAATGCCCCATTTCTCAAGCTGTCTTGCAATAGCAATTTTTTCCTTGATTGAAAAATTAACACCCGGTGTCTGTTCTCCATCCCGAAGGCTGGTATCTAGAAATTCAACTGTTCTCATAAGATTTCCCCTTTTCCAAATGTGGTTTTAAAAAAACATCTCGCTCAGAAACCCAAGCGAGATGTTGATTCACTCCCGCTTGGTAAGCCAAACAGGACTAATGCTTTTTGCACTAGCCCGAGTACCTCAACAACAAAGCAAATTGATTAAACTTAGCTGTTTTCATGTTTGACTTTCTCCTTCGTTTGATATCTTGTTTAGTATTTTAGCATAGGCAAAAGTACTTGTCAAGAAAAAATCCAATATTTTCTGAAAATTTCTTCAGTAGAGAATATTTTGCTAATTGAAAGTTCTTGAAAAATCTTGAAATGTTTCATTTTTTAGTGGTTAAGTTCCAACTTTTTTCTATCAATTCTAGCACTTCTTCATCTGATAAAGTATCATCAAGCGCCACACTAATCCAGTAGCGTTTGTTCATATGAAAGGCTGGATAAATTCCCTTTTCTGAAAGCAAGTCCACTACTTGATCGTGTTTGAGATTGACTGCTTCCACTAATCCTTCTCTACCCTTTTCCAACTTATCCCAAGAGATTCTCATCAAGACGGCATACCACTTTTGATTCCCTTCATGACGTAATACTGCTGTATCAGAAGATTTCTCCCACAGATACTCCAACTGATTTCCATACTTTTCCTGAACCTGAGCCATAATACGCTTAGTCTGAGGACAGATATAATCCTGAACATCAAAACAAGTCTTCCGTATCTGGTAGAGAATCTCCAGACAAGCATCACGGACGATTGCAACAAAACTTCCTTTAAAACTTTCCATATGGACTTGAGGATAGAGGTCACCAGTTTCCTGATCAAAGACTTGAAAACTCACATTATCAGCAGTGATGGACACAGTCATAACAAAGTCGCCCTGCAAGATAGTGAAACTATGGGTCCAAACTCCACTACTTTCTAAAAAACCATAGGCACGAGCCTTTTCTTGATTAAACTGGTAAGATTTAAAAATTTCAAACATAAGTGAAAACTGCTACCCAAAGCTAGCAGTTCCTTTCTATTTTTTAAAAGACAACCTTGGTTCCATGCAATTGTGTCACGCCCAACTGGTCGATAAAAGTTTGACGGTTGTCAAGGTCAATTCCCCCACCTGGTAAGATTTCAATTTTACCTTTAGCATGTTCCAAAATTCTGTGATAGTGAGCAAAACGTTTGTCTAATGAATCGCCAGACACACCAGCACGAGTTAGGATACGGGTGACACCAGCTTGGCTGAGCCAGTCAATAGCTTCCAACTGGTCTTCGTCACTCAATTCATCAAAGGCCATATGGAAGACAATTTCCATCCCTTTTGATGCTGCAATCAGCTTCTCCAGATTAGCTTGATCCAACTTCTTATCAGCAGTTAAAGCCCCAAATACAACCCCTTGACTACCGGCCTGAGCAGTCAATCGAATGTCTTCTAGCATGATAGCTATTTCAAGATCATTATAGACAAAGTCGCCACCACGTGGACGAATCATGGTCATAATGGTCGTATCGTAGTTAGCTGCCAGTTCAACAGCTGCCTTGGTCACTCCATAGCTGGGTGTTGTTCCACCAACTGCAAGATTATCACAGAGTTCGATTCGACGAGCTCCAGCCTGCATCGCTTTTTCAAGCAAGGTCACATTTTCAGCACAAAATTCGTAAATCATTTGATTCTCCTTGAAGATTACTTTGAATTTATTATATCATATTATTGTGAATATACTTTCAATTTTATCAAGGGAAATAGTAACAAATTTTACCTATTCTTTGTCTGGAATAACCTTAAAGAGATAATAGGTGATAAAGATGGTCAAAGCTCCCAAACCGATTTTGACCGGCAAAAGAGGTGCAAAATAAATGGAAATTCCCATCAAGATGTAGATAGATACAATGATTTTTTTCTTACGTTCACGTGCAATGGACTTGGTTTCCCGAAAATCAGCCACATATGCTTGATAGAGCTTGGTATGATAAAGCCAATCTTCGAAGCGCTTGGAACTTCTTGAAAAACAAGCAATAGACAACAAAAGAAAAGGCGTTGTGGGCAACAAGGGTAAAACAACCCCAATAATAGCCAAGGCCAGTGATAAAAAACCAATAATTAGATAGATAAGACGCATAACTTCTCCTAGTTAATACTCTTCGAAAATCTCTTCAAACCGCGTCAACGTCACCCTTACCGTAGGTATGGTTCCTGACTTCGTCAGTCTCTTCTGCAACCTCAAAGCAGTGCTTTGAGCAACCTGCGGTTAGTTTCCTAGTTTGCTCTTTGATTTTCATTGAGTATAAAATAATCTTCTTCTAGTTTCGCATACAATGGTGAATTTTGTCAAGTTCCAACCAAAAAGAGCCTGAAATTCACTTTCAGGACTCTCCTCTTATTTAATCTTTTCTTCTTCGTAGTCACCATTACTACATACAACCTGCTTGCCACCACCACGGACTTTTTTCTCCATGAGGAAATTGCCACATTTTGGACAGTCACGACCAACAGGCTTATCCCAAGAGGTAAATTCACATTCTGGATAGCGATTGCAACCATAGAAGAGACGGTTACGCTTGGTTTTACGCTCAATGATTTGTCCCTGATGACAACTTGGACACTCAACACCGATTTCTTTCACGATTGCTTGGGTATGACGGCAATCTGGGAAATTGCTACAAGCATAGAACTTACCAAAACGACCAAGTTTAATGACCATTGGACTGCCACACACTTCACAATCAAATCCAGCTGGTTCATCCTTAATCTGGATTTTCTCCATTTCTTCTTCAGCCTTGGCCACTTCTTTGGAGAATGGTTTGTAAAAGGCATCAATGACACGTTGCCACTGCTCTTTTCCGACTTCGACATCATCCAGTTTGCCTTCCATTTCAGCTGTAAAGGTCACGTTTACGATATCTGGGAAATATTCAACGATGAGCTTATTAACAATTTCTCCCAACTCTGTCGGTTCAAAGCGTTTGGCTGCAAGGCGAACATAATAACGTTTCTGAATGGTTTCAATGGTTGGTGCGTAGGTTGACGGACGGCCAACCCCATTTTCCTCCAAGGTCTTGATCAGTGTCGCTTCAGAATAGCGAGCAGGAGGTTGAGTGAAATGTTGCTCTGGTTTGCTATTCACCTGCTTAACCACATCTCCAACAGCCATATCTGGTAACATCTTATTCTTGTCAGAATCATTGTAAATGGCAAGATAACCATCAAACTTAACCTGACTACCATTAGCAGCAAATTGAACCCCATTTTGAGATAATTTAACAGCCATGGTATCAAAGACAGCAGCTGTCATCTGACTCGCTACAAAACGATTCCAAATAAGAGTATAAAGCTTGAGCTGATCCTTGTCCAAATACTTAGCAATACTTTCAGGTGTATTAAAGACACTAGACGGACGAATAGCCTCGTGGGCATCCTGAGCTCCTGAAGCATTTTTGACCTTGCTACCATGCTTAGAATACTTACTACCAAAACGGTCCGTAATGAAACTTGCTGCTTCATTTTGCGCTACAGGACTGATACGAGTCGAATCGGTACGCATATAGGTAATCAAACCTTGCACACCAGAACCAATATTAATCCCTTCATAGAGCTGTTGGGCAACCATCATGGTTTTTCGAGTACGGAAATTGATTTTATTAGCAGCATCCATCTGCATAGATGAAGTGGTATAAGGTAAAGGAGCATTGCGCTTGCGCTCTTTCTTATCTACCTGATCCACTGAAAAGTCTTTACTAGTCAGACGAGACAAGACTTCCTTGACCTCATCATTGCTAGTCAGTTTCATCTTTTTACCATCTACTCCATAGAAGGAAGCCTGGAATTGCTTGGTTCCCTTTTTAAAGACAGCATCAATTGTCCAGTATTCTTCTGGTTGGAAGGAATTAATTTCATTCTCACGGTCAATGATTAACTTAAGAGCAATAGACTGAACGCGACCTGCTGACAAGCCCTTCTTGACCTTCTTCCACAAAATAGGCGAAATCGAATAGCCTACCAAGCGGTCTAGGACTCGACGTGCCTGTTGGGCATCGACCAAGTCCATATCAATCTTACGAGGTTCTTTAAAAGCATTTTTGACCGCATCCTTGGTGATTTCATTGAAGACCACACGGTTAGCATCATTTTCATCTAAGTTGAGAATGTGAGCCAAATGCCAAGAAATCGCTTCTCCTTCACGGTCCGGGTCACTCGCCAGAAAGACTTTATTAGCTTTTTTGGCTTCTTTTTTCAAGTCATTAATGAGAGGACCTTTTCCTCGAATATTGATATATTGCGGTTCATAATTATTTTCAATATCGACGGACATACTGGATTTCTTCAAATCCCGAATATGCCCGACACTGGCTAAAACCTTGTAGTTTCTGCCTAGGTATTTTTCAATCGTCTTAGCCTTAGCAGGCGACTCCACGATTACTAGATTTTTTTTAACTGTTGATTTTTTCTTTTTTGTTGCCGTAGCCACAGTATCACACCTTTTCAAAGTAATAAACTTTATAAAGTGTAAACCATTTTTTGAACCCTGTCAAGACTTAGCTACTATAATAGAAGAAAAGTTTATCTAGTAAGCGGACTTTCTTCTTATACTCAATGAAAATCAAAGAGCAAACTAGGAAGCTAGCCGCAGGTTGCTCAAAGCACTGCTTTGAGGTTGCAGATGAGACTGACGAAGTCAGTAACCATACCTACGGCAAGGTGATGCTGACGTGGTTTGAAGAGATTTTCGAAGAGTATTAAAATTCAAATTCCGCAAGAACATCCTGCCCGCTGGTGACCAATTTTGCCCCTTCTTGAATCAAATGATGGCAACCGTCTGATAGTCCATCTAAAATGCTACCAGGAATAGCAAAGACATCGCGCCCTTCTTCCATTGCTCTCTCACAGGTAATGAGACTACCTGAACGCATCTTAGCCTCTGCTACAATCACACCACGACAAAGTCCAGCAATGATACGATTACGGGCAGGAAAATGAAATTTCAGAGGTTGTTCACCAGGTCCGTATTCACTTAGAACCAGATGGTCATTGCCGATGTAGTCTTGCAAGCGTTTATTGGCTTTAGGATAAAACACATCCAGTCCTGTTCCAATCACTGCAATGGTTTTTCCGCCATTCTGAAGAGCTGCCATATGAGCTGCTGTGTCAATGCCCTTGGCTAAGCCACTGACGATAACCAGTTCATTTTCCAAGCCCTGAATGACTTTTTCAACTGACTTAGCTCCCTGTTTGCTACACGCACGACTGCCCACGACTGCTACCTTCGGGAATTTCAAGAGGTCAAGATTTCCCTTGTAAAATAAAAGTACAGGCGCATCATATATTTCACTCAAATCCCAAGGGTAACAGTCATCTAAAATAGAGAAAGATGGAAATTTTTGAAACTCCTTCTCCAAATGCGCATCGTCTATCTGAAAGTAACGTTCCATAAAAACAGCTGGATTTCTGCAACCTGATATTTCTGCAATATCACCCAACAAAAGTTCTTGATCGACATTTTCACCGTATTCTAGAACTGCCAAAACCTGTTGATTGGTCAAACCTGATTTTTTCAATTTATAGATTTCATAGTTTGTGATTTTCATAAATAACTCCATTTCTTTTTCTACTCATCTATTTATTCGTAAAAAAAATAAAAAAGAAGACCATTTGATCTTCTTTTATTTATCTTTGTTGTTTGATATTTAAAGTTTATCAACAATAAAATATTTTTCTTTATACTTCTACTCTTCATCCATACTCAAGACGCTGAGGAAGGCTTCTTGTGGAACTTCTACTGATCCGATAGCTTTCATGCGCTTCTTACCAGCTTTTTGTTTTTCAAGGAGTTTACGTTTACGAGAAACGTCACCACCATAACATTTAGCAAGTACGTTCTTACGAAGGGCCTTGATATCAGTACGAGCGACAATCTTGTGCCCAATTGCTGCTTGAATTGGAACCTCAAATTGTTGACGAGGAATGATTTTCTTAAGTTTATCAACGATGAGTTTTCCACGTTCGTAGGCAAAATCCTTGTGAACGATAAAGCTAAGGGCATCCACCTTGTCTCCATTGAGAAGAATATCCATTTTGACCAGCTTAGATGGGCGATATTCTGACAATTCGTAGTCAAAGCTTGCATAACCGCGAGTCGAAGACTTAAGCTTATCAAAGAAATCAAAGACGATTTCAGCCAGTGGAATTTGATAGATAACATTGACACGATTATCATCAATATAGTCCATAGTCACAAAGTCCCCACGCTTGCGCTGAGCTAGCTCCATCACTGCTCCAACAAACTCCTGTGGTACCATGATTTGCGCTTTAACATATGGCTCCTCAATGGTCGCAATCTTAGTTGGGTCTGGGAACTCAGATGGGTTAGACACATCCATAGACTCGCCGTCGGTCAAGTTGACCTTATAGATAACAGATGGAGCTGTCATGATGAGGTCAATGTTGAACTCACGTTCCAAACGCTCTTGGATAACATCCATATGGAGAAGTCCAAGGAAACCACAACGGAAACCAAATCCAAGTGCCTGAGATGTTTCTGGTTCAAATTGGAGACTAGCATCATTCAGTTGCAATTTTTCAAGGGCTTCACGTAGGTCATTGTACTTGTTTGACTCGATAGGATATAGACCCGCAAAGACCATAGGATTCATCTGCTTGTAACCATGTAATGGCTCTGCCGCAGGATTGGTTGCCAAGGTAACGGTATCACCCACACGCGTATCCTGAACCGTCTTAATAGAAGCTGCAATATAACCAACGTCACCAGTCGCAAGAAAATCACGACCAACTGCTTTGGGTGTAAAAATACCGACTTCTGTCACATCGAAGGTCTTGCCATTGCTCATAAGCTGAATCTTATTGCCAGGTTTAACCACCCCATCCATAACACGCACTTGGAGGATAACTCCACGGTAAGCATCGTAAACAGAGTCAAAAATCAAGGCCTTAAGTGGCGCCGTCACATCACCTGTTGGCGCTGGCACTTTTTCTACGATTTGCTCAAGAATTTCTTCGATACCGATACCAGCCTTGGCAGATGCTAAGACTGCTTCACTGGCATCCAAACCAATCACATCTTCAATCTCTGTACGCACGCGCTCTGGATCTGCAGCTGGCAGGTCAATTTTGTTAATGACTGGCATGATTTCCAAATCATTATCCAAGGCCAAATAAACGTTGGCAAGGGTTTGAGCTTCAATTCCTTGGGCAGCATCGACCACCAAAATCGCTCCCTCACAGGCAGCTAGCGAACGCGAAACTTCATAGGTAAAGTCTACGTGTCCCGGCGTGTCAATCAAGTGGAAAATATAAGTTTCCCCATCTTTTGCAGTGTAATTCAACTCGATGGCATTGAGTTTAATGGTAATCCCACGTTCTCGCTCTAGATCCATGCTGTCCAAAAGCTGGGCCTGCATTTCACGACTTGAAACCGTCTCTGTCTTTTCCAAAATGCGGTCTGCTAGAGTCGACTTTCCGTGGTCAATATGGGCGATAATAGAGAAGTTACGGATCTTCTCCTGTCGTTTTTTCAATTCTTCTAAGTTCATGATTCTCTTCCTTTCAGGGTATCTATTTATTATAAATTGTTTTTGACTTTTTGACAAGACCATACCCTGCTAGGAGTACTAATCTTCAGCGACAAAGCCGTCATTTTCGATAAAGTGGTGTTCTGTCATTCCTTGGTCAGTAAAGACAATCCCGTGAAGGACACCACCGTAGACAGCTCCTCCGTCCATCCCAACCTTGCCATCTTCTGTAGTCCAAAGCTCAGCAGTACCACGCTCTTGCTGTAACAAACCATAAACCGGTGTATGGCCGAAGACAATGATTTTTCCAGTATGATTTTCTGCTTCGTGGAATGGTTTTCTAAGCCAGACTTTTTTATAATCTGTGGTTTCACGCCAGTCATCCAAGGTCAAATCAATACCTGCATGAACAAAGATATACTTGTCTGTCTCTACCACAAAAGGCATTTGACGAATGAATTCGACCAAATCTGCCGCTTCAGTAGCAACACGCTTGGCATCCTCAACCCCGTCAACTGGTGCATCCAAGGGACGACCTAGGATAGAGTTAATGGTTGTATCTCCACCATTGCGACGATAGTGGTCACAGCTTTCTTCTGGGTCATCGAGCCAAGTTAAAAACATATACTCATGATTTCCTGATAAACAGATCGCCCCTTGATTATCAACCAAGTCCTTAACCATTTCAAGAACACGGCGACTATCTTCACCGCGGTCAATCAAATCCCCTAGAAAGAGCAACTGGGTCTGACCATCCCATGTTTTGAGAAGGTCTTCCAGCATCCCAGCTTTTCCGTGAACATCTCCAATTACATAATAGTCTGTCATCTTACTTCTCCCTGTTTCTCAACAATTCTCTGGCTTGCGTCAGGGCTGCTTCTGTCACATCATCACCTGCCAACATCTTAGCAACTTCTTCCACTCGCTCTTCAACCGTCAAGAGACGAACAGTCGAAACTGTTGAATGGTCATTACTAATCTTCTCAATAAAGAATTGATAATCCGCAATCGCAATCACTTGTGGCAAATGGGAAATAGCCAGAACCTGACCATGCTGACCAATCTTGTGAATCTTCTGTGCAATAGCCTGAGCTACACGTCCTGAAACTCCCGTATCCACCTCATCAAAAACAATGCTGGTCTTACCTTCTTTACGAGAAAAGGCAGACTTAATGGCTAGCATGAGACGAGATAATTCTCCGCCAGATGCAACCTTAACCAAGGGTTTAAAATCTTCGCCAGGGTTGGTTGAAATATAAAACTCAACCATTTCATTTCCCTCACGACTGAATTTGCCCTTGCTAAAACGAACCTGAAACTGGGCTTTTTCCATATAAAGATCTTGCAGTTCTTGTTTAATCTCAGCTTCGAGCTGCTGAGCCAAGTCATGACGAGCAGAGGCAAGTTGACCTGCCAAATCGACAAGATTGACTTCCAACTTCTTAAGCTCTGCTTCCATGTCCTCAGACGAAAGGTTATTACCTGTCAAGAGATTGTATTCTTCCGTAATCTTGGCAAAATAAAGCAAGACATCGTCTACAGTCCCACCATACTTACGGGTAATAGTATGAAGGAGATCCAAACGATTCTCAACCTGCATGAGGCGATTGCCATCAAAATCAAGGTCCTCAATAATAGCTTCCAGACGTTTGCTAATGTCTTCTAAGACATAGTAGTTCTCAGATAGTGAGCTTGAAATTTCACGATATTCCGGGTCATACTCTTCGACACTCTCCATATCATTCATGGCTGAACGAACATTGGCTAGACTTGAAAAGTCTTCATTGTCCAACATACTATAGGCATTGGTCAGCGTATCCGCAATATTTTTATGGTTGAGCAGTTTCTCTCTCTCTTGATTGAGAACCAGATCTTCTCCAGCCTGCAAGTTTGCTGCCTCAATCTCTGCCATTTGAAATTCCAACATTTCGATACGTGCCTTGTGTTCCTGTTGGTTTTTCTTGACTTCCAGAACCTGCTTACGCATTTTACGGTAGGCATCAAAACTCGTCTGATAGGTTTCTTTCAATTCCCAAAAAGTTGCATCACCAAATTCATCCAACATCTGGATATGAAGTTGGGGACGCATTAATTCCTCTTGGTCATGCTGACCATGAATATCTACTAGATGTTGTCCAATAGCACGCAATACAGACAGATTAACCATCTGGCCATTCACACGGCTGATACTACGACCATTTTGCAGAATTTCCCGACGGATAATAATCTCATCACCCAATTCCAAACCTTGCTCATCAAAAATTTCCTGCAAAAGGCGACTATTCTCAACTGAGAAAAGCCCCTCAATCTCTGCCTTTAGCGCACCATGACGAATAACATCTGTCGTAGCACGAGCTCCCAACATCATATTCATGGCATCAATGATAATCGACTTCCCTGCACCCGTTTCACCAGTCAGAACAGTCATTCCCTTTTCAAAATTGAAGGAGATAGCCTCAATAATGGCAAAGTTTTTTATCGAAATTTCAAGTAACATATAGACCTACCAATTTTTTACTTGTTCAAAGATTTCCTCAGCTAGACTTTCACTTCTGGCAATGACTAAAATCGAGCTATCATCAGCCAAACAGCTGAAAATCTTGTCCGCAAATGTCTCGATTAACTGAGCTTTTACAAAGGCTGTATTTCCTGGAATAACTTGGAGATTAATCATCTTATCCATCAATTCAGCTGACTCAATATTGTCTTCAGCCAGTTGCAAACTTTTTACGATTGATTTTGGCAATTCGTAGACATAGGTGTTGTCTCTCAAAGGAATTTTGACAATACCTAATTCTTTGATATCTCGGGATACAGTTGCCTGAGTGGCAGTGATGCCTGCCTCTTTCAAATGTTCTACAATTTCTTCTTGCGTACCGATTTGATAATCTGTCACAAATCGTCTAATTTTTTCAAGTCTCTCTTTTTTATTCATTTTTAAATTGACTATGCGCCCTCTCTACTACTTCTTCAATCTCAGCAAGAACCTGATTGCTTGCTGACTCTTCTTTTTTTAAATACGCTAAAAATTCAATATTTCCATGCCCACCTTGGATGGGAGAAAAATCCAATCTAAGGACTGAAAAGCCTGCCTCTACTGCCATAGCTGTGACAGATTCAAGGACATTCTGATGGACCTTGGCATCGCGAATAATTCCATTTTTCCCAATCTGCTCACGTCCTGCCTCAAACTGAGGCTTAACCAAAGCCACAACCTGACCTTGATTAGCCAACACACGATGCAAGGCCGGAAGAATCAGACTGAGGGAAATGAAACTCACGTCAATACTGGCAAAGCTCGGTTCCTGCTCGAAATCAGTCTTTTCAGCATAGCGGAAATTGAACTGTTCCATGCTGACAACTCGTGGGTCTTGGCGTAGTTTCCAAGCCAACTGATTGGTACCAACATCAACTGCAAAGACTAACTCAGCACCATTTTGCAACATAACATCGGTAAAGCCACCAGTAGAGGCACCGATATCAATCGTGGTCGCACCATCCACTGACAAATCAAAGACCTGCAAGGCCTTTTCCAATTTCAAGCCACCACGACTGACATACTTGAGTTTCTCGCCCTTGAGTTTTAGCTCGGTGTCATCTGGAATTTTCTCTCCTGGCTTGTCAAACCGTTCTCCGTTAAGGACTGCTACGACTAGACCAGCCATCACTCCACGCTTGGCCTGTTCTCGCGTTTCAAACAAGCCCTGTTTATAAGCTAGTACGTCCACTCTTTCCTTAGCCATTGATTCTCAAACTTTCTACTACACTTACAATCGATTCTATATCAAAAGGAATCTGCTGGGAAATTTCTTCTAATTTGGCATTAGCTTGATCCAGGGTTTGGTTACAAAAGGCAATGGCCTCTTCCAAGCCCAACAAAGCAGGATAGGTTGATTTTTCTGCCTGCAAATCCTTTTGAGGTGTCTTGCCGATTTCCTCAAAACTAGCGGTCACATCCAGCACATCGTCTCTGACCTGAAAAGCAAGCCCAATCAATTCACCTACAGTTTTAAGTTTTGCCTGCATCTCAGGTGCCAATTCGGCTATGATGGCAGCTGCTTGGAAGGGAAAGGCTAGTAGTTTTCCAGTCTTATTAGCATGAATGGTCTGAAGTTCTTCCAAAGACAAATGCTGGTGTTCACCTTCCATGTCCAAAACCTGGCCTGCCACCATGCCCAGACTTCCTGAAGCAAGAGATAAGTTGGCAATCAAGTCCACCTTGATTTGACTTGGCAAATCTGCCTGCGCAATCAAGGCATAGGGATCTAGGAATAAAGCATCTCCTGCCAAAATGGCCATAGCTTCACCAAATTTCTTATGATTGGTCAAGCGTCCCCGACGGTAATCATCATCATCCATAGCTGGAAGATCATCGTGAATCAAGCTCCCTGTATGAATCATTTCCAAGGCCGCAGCCACCTGCGCGTGAGCAGGTTTAATAGCGACCTGCAAGGCTTCCAGAACTTCTAACAAGAGAAAAGGTCGAATACGCTTGCCACCAGCATGAATGGAATAGAGAACAGACTCTCGCAAACTAGAGGCAAACTGCTGGTCTCCATAAAAATCTTCCAAAGCCGACTCGACAAGAGTTAATTTTTCTTGCTTCTTCATTCAAAATCACTTTCTGTTCCGTCTTCTTGCATAACCTTGACCAAGGTCTTTTCAGCCTTGTCCAGCGTCGCTTGGAGCTCTTTTGACAAGACCATACCCTTTTGAAAGGCAGCAATCGCATCTTCCAAAGCAATTTCACCATTTTCCAAACTTTGGACAATAGTCTCCAGTTCTGCTAGATTTTCCTCAAATTTCTTTTGTTTTGACATCTTTAACCTCTAATTCTACTTGACCATCTCGCATCAAAAGCGTCACTTGGTCTTTTTTCTTCAAACTCTCAACCGAATCCACAACTGACTCTTCTTTTTTGACAATAGCATAGCCACGCGCCACAATTCGACTGGTATCCAACATCAACAAGGCTTCTGAAAGTCGCTTGACTTCAGCAACCTTGGCATCATAAACCAGCGCCATTTGGCTACGTAGGAGCTTATCCAACTGACCTAAACGGTCTTGATAGCGTTGGATTTTGGTAACAGGTGATAATTGAACCAGTCGATGCGTCCTTGCTTGTACTAGCTGTTTGTTATCAGAAATCCGTGTTCGCAAACTTTGTTTTAATCGCAGTTGCAGTTGATCCAAGCGTTGCAAATAGCCATCATACAAACGCTCTGGCTGTCTAAAGATGACTGACTGACTGCATTTTTTCAAAGCTTCTTGTTTCTTAGATAGGACATTTCGGACTGCCGTTGCCATTCGTTTTTCCTGATTTTGCAAATGTGCTAACACATCCAACTTGGTCACAGGTGTTGCTAGTTCAGCTGCCGCCGTTGGCGTCGCAGCCCGTCTATCTGCCACAAAATCTGCCAAGGTTACATCTGTCTCATGCCCCACACTAGAGATAACTGGCAAACGAGATTCAAAAATAGCTCGTACTACAATTTCTTCGTTAAAGGCCCAGAGATCCTCGATAGAACCTCCACCACGACCAATAATGAGCAAATCCAAATCGTCCCGTTGATTAGCACGCGCAATATTTCGAGCAATTTCTTCTGCTGCTCCATCACCTTGCACCTTGGTCGGATAGAGAAGGATATCAACACCTGGAAATCGCCTGCTGACGGTCGTGATAATATCTCGAATAACGGCTCCACTGCGACTGGTCACTACACCAATTCTCTTAGAAAATTGGGGCAGAGGTTGCTTGAAGCGTTCTTGAAACAGGCCTTCTTCTGTCAATTTTTTCTTGAGTTGCTCAAACTGAATCGCAAGCGCACCAACTCCATCAGGCTCTGCCTTTTCAATGATAATGGAGTAGCTACCACTTGGTTCATAGACCTGCACACGCCCAATCACATTGATCTTCATTCCTTCTTCCAGGTCAAAACCTAATTTCTGATAAATCCCAGACCAAATAGTCGCTTGAATAACTGCATGGTCATCTTTTAGGGAGAAATATTGGTGAGTAGGTCGTTTACGAAAGTTGGAAACTTGACCAGTTAAATAGACCCGTTCCAAGTAAGGGTCTTTATCGAATTTCATTTTCAGATACTTGGTCAAAGTTGTTACCGATAAATACTTTTCCATCTCCACCTACTATTCATTTTCTTGCTCTTTCATGGGTATTATTATACCAAAAATATGCCTAAAAATCTCCATTTATGTACCATTATGAGGGAAAAATAAAAAAGGAGGCAAAGCCTCCACATCTGATTATTTGCTGTTTCGAGCTTCTTCCAAAATCTTTTCAATCTTGGTTGTCAACAGGTCAATAGCCACGGTATTGCTGACCCCTTCAGGAATGACGATATCAGCATAACGCTTGGTTGGTTCGATAAACTGATGATACATAGGTTTAACCACACCTAAGTACTGGTCAATGACGCTATCAAGGCTACGGCCACGCTCTTCCATATCACGCTTGATCCGACGAATAATGCGCACATCATCATCTGTATCCACAAAAATCTTAATATCCATCAAATCGCGCAGGCGCTTATCCTCCAAGACCAAAATCCCCTCAACGATAAAGACATCTTGAGGTTCTTGACGATAGGTCTTGCTACTTCGTGTATGCTCTGTATAGTCGTAAGTCGGAATGTCCACCGGACGCCCTGCCAACAATTCCTTAATCTGCTCAATCATCAAGTCTGTATCAAAGGCAAAAGGATGGTCGTAGTTGGTTTTGACACGCTCTTCAAAGGTCAAATGAGACTGATCCTTGTAGTATGAATCATGCTCAATCATGGAAATCTTTTCATCAGGAAAATGCGATAAAATGGCTCTTGAAACACTGGTCTTACCTCCACCAGAACCACCTGTCACTCCGATAATGATTGGTCTATTTTGCATGCTATCCTCCGTTTTTTTATCCGTCGTCTATTCTATCACATTTTTTGCAAAATTTATAGTCTGATTTGGATAGTCAAGGGGAAGAATTCCATCCCCACACTCCAGTTAGATTAGATAAAAACCTTCCTTGGCTTGTAGAGATTGGCCCGTTTTTCAAGAATGGCTAGCAATTTATCATCTTCAAAGGCAGCCAATTCTTGTTCTGTTTGGTCGAGCTCGATAAAACGACCAAAGCGTACTTCTGTAGCCTCTTCTTGAGTTAGTAAAACTTTGACAAGGTCTCCTGTACCAATCTCTAGAGGATGGAGAAAGTCCAGTTGACCAGCCTCCACTTTTTCAGCAATTTCTTCCAAGGTAAGAGCGTCTTCTAGCTGTAAACCGGCTGCACTAGTTCGAGTCAGATGAGACATATGGGCAGCATAGCCAAGTTTTTCTCCCAAGTCAACCGATAAGGTACGAATATAGGTTCCCTTGCTACATTTTACACGAAAAGTGAATCGTGGGAGGTGATCCTCATAAGAAATCGGACTTGTTCGCTCAAATTGATAAATGGTCACCTGACGTTCTGGACGCTCCACTTCCTGACCTGCACGTGCATACTCATAGAGCTTACGACCATTGACCTTGACAGCCGAATACATAGGTGGAATCTGAGTAATAGGCCCAGTCAAACTAACGATTGCTTCATCGACAAGCTTTTCATCCAAGGGCGACAGAACGGGTGTCTCAGCGACCACTTCCCCACTAGCATCCTCAGTCGTCGTGGAATAGCCAAGAGTGATTTCCCCCTCATAGACCTTGCCCTCATCCTGCATAAACTCGACCATGCGGGTCGCCTTGCCAACCGCAATAGGCAAAACACCCACTACATCCGGATCCAAGGTCCCACCATGACCAATCTTCTTGGTTCCCAAAATCTTACGCAGTTTAAAAACCGCATCATGCGAGGTCATCCCCGCTTCTTTTTTTAAGTTGATAATACCGTTCATTTTTGCTTTCTATTTCCCTTTTTACTTTACATCAACATATTCTATCTTAGACAGATTTTAAAACTATATCAGCTCATTTTTCTAAATACTTCCTAGCTTCCTGAACACAAAAGAGTTCTGGATTTTCATGGGCGATACTTTCAAACAAACTACGGGCACGTTCTTCATCTCCTTTTAATTGGGCATTGAGAGCGCCGTAATAAGAAAACACGATTCGAGCTAGCTTACTTTCTGGTTCAGTAATGTCGAAGTAGTCGTTCGCTTCTTTATTGAACACAATATCTTTTATGGCTTGGGCTTGAGCAACAAGTGTAGCTTTGCCTCCTTTAAAATCTGGTGCCTTGGACAATTGTTCCTCAAAGAAAGCAATATCTTGCGCATCTTGAAGATGAAGAGAAACTTTTAATAGTTCAAAGCTTGATATTAAAAACGCAGGGGTTCTGAATCTCTTCCAAATTTTTTTCAAATCATATTTGGACATATTTTCCTTGGCAGCTTGAAAATCTCCTTTTAAATAAGCCACTCGACCTTGGATAATTTGGTAATTCTCACGATATGTTGCCCTAAAGGGCTTAATAGATTTTTCTGATTGAACTCTTAACATGTCTTCATATAGCTTAAGATCAATAGAATCGTGTAACACTAGAACAATAACTTTTCTAGATACAAATCTTAAATAAAATACAAAGACGAGAACTAAAAAGTCAATAACTAATAATATGAGTCCCAATATTTCCAAATTGCTTTGAAATATTAAAAATACTGCCATCACATAAATAACCAAGACTAAAAATAAGCAAATTAGAATAACCCTATCAAGTTGTAAAAGAGTGTTTTCTGTCGCCCTACTTACTATTTTTTTAACTAATTTCATATATTACTCTCATTTCACTAATTCTAAATATTTCTTCGCTTCCTTAACATAGAAAAGCTCTGGATTTTCATGGGCAATACTTTCAAACAAACTACGTGCACGAGCTTCATCTCCTTTTAATTGGGCATTGAGAGCTCCGTAATAAGAAAACATGATTCGAGCTAGCTTATTTTCTGGTTCAGTAGTGTCAAAGTAGTCTGTAACTTCTCCATTGAGTATTTTTGATACTGGTTCAATTAAATCCAACATTCTATTTTTATCAATTCTTTTAATTTTTTCCCAATCAAAAGATACTAAAAGTTTAGAAATTTCATCTGTCTCCCTTAAATGAAGGTATGATAATGATTCTATAAATACAACGTTTAGTTCATAAATACGTTTCAAATTCAATTTAGAACTTTTAACTCTTATTCGTTCAGCATATTGGATTGCCTCACTAAAATTCCCTTGATACAAAGCACACCTAGCTAAACCCAGATTTAATGCATTTAAATTCCCTGTTCTATTATCAGGACGCCTTTCATAAGTTTCAGTTAAAAGAGAAATATATTTTCCAAAATTTACTTGCTCGTATAAAATAACTTCTGCAATGTGATTTACTAAAAAATGAGTTATTACAACGATAACAGTCAGTAATGTTAGAAACATAAGCAATAATGTAGTCACAACGGTTGATTTTACAAATAATAAACTAATTGCTGTTGCTATAATTATCCAACGTAGATAAAATAAAATATAAACTTCCAGTATACTGCAGATTCGAACTGATGACCAATTCAAGATATTCTTAGAAATATTATCTAACATAAAAAACTCCTGTAAAAAATTACAAACTAATTTATATAAACAAACTAGCTAAATGAGCTAGCAAAGTACCTCCAGATTTTAAGAAAAATTAATTCTATTTTATCAGCTGACCATGTTCTAATAATTTCTACAACTTTTTTCATAGAAACTACTGTTTTTAAGGTGATCTTACTCCCCCTTCAGCGCTTCAAACTTCGCTTTCATGGTTGGATTTTTTCGAGTCAATTTTTTTACAGAGACATCTTCCAACTTGTTGTTAGCGAGGCGGAGTTGGTTTCCGGATGTGGTTAGGAACTTCTTCACCTCTTCCATGCGTTTGATGGCCTTGTCGATTTCATCAATAGCTTTACCAAAATTGGTTGAAGCTGAGTTGTAGTTCTTGGCAAAGGCTAGTTTAAAGGCATCCAAATCTTCCTCAAAATGTGTAATATCAATATTTTGCTCCCGAACCAAGGCCAACTCCTGCTTATATTTTAGAGAATTAAGCGCTGCATTACGCAAGAGCCCAATCAACTGGATAAAGAATTGAGGGCGAACCACATACATCTTTTCATACTCGTGGCTGACGTCAACAATCCCTGTGTTAAAGTAGTCGTTATCTGCCTCAAGCATGGTTACCAAAACCGCATACTCACAGTTCTTCTCCCGACGGTCCCTGTCCAATTCCTTGTAGAAGTCCGCATTCTTATGCTTCTTCTCTGTTCCATCCGCTTCGTTTTTCATCTCAAACATGATGGAAATGATTTCCACTCCATTTTCATCACTCTCACGGAAGATAAAGTCCCCTTTAGACCCACGCGCAGAGACCTTGTTATCCTTCTCAAAGTAAGCATTTGGAAAGGCAAAACTGCGAACCTTGTTAAACTCACTTTCTGCATACTGTTCCAGACTTTCACCGATAGCCTTGGTAGATTGTTGAGCCTTAAAATTCTTGTAAAATTCGACTTGTTCACTAGCTGCTTTAAGCTGGGCTTCGTAATTCTGCTTAACAGAAGCCAAAGATAACTCATTTTCTTTTTCTTGCAAGAGGAGTTGATTTTTGACCTGATCTCGTTCTTTTTCAAGGCCAGAAAGGGACTTTTGCAGTTGATTTTCATGCTCCAAACGCAAGGTAGCCAATTGGTTTTCCAAGGCCTGCACTTCCTTGTCCTTTGCTAATAAGGCCTCATGGCTTGTCTGTTCAACTTCTTTCTTGGCCAACTCTTTCTCTGTATCAAAGTTTTGGATTTGACTCTGTAATTGCGCGATTTCTTGGTCTTTTTGAGCTAGTTTAGACTGTTGCTCATTCATGGCCTTTTGCTCAACCAAAGCCAATTCCTGCTTCATGCGATCGTGTAATTCCTTATCAAACTCTGCCGTTCTCACTTGGGACAAAAGTTCGGCATACTGACTTTCATTTACTGTAAAGACTTCCCCACAGTTAGGGCATTTGATTTCGTTCATAACTTCCCTCTTTCTAGACTTCTGTAACCATTATATCATGCCTGAGGGAAAATCAAAAACAGTGAGTCGAAACCCACTGTTTATATCTTTTACTTTAAATTTTTTCCAAAGCCAAGCGCAAGTCTTCAATCAAATCTTCTACATTTTCAAGACCGATAGACAAGCGGATTTGGTTTGGTGTGACACCTGCTGCTTCTAGATCCTTTTCTGACAACTGACCGTGGGTAGTTGTCGCAGGATGGACAACAAGAGATTTAGCGTCTGCTACGTTTGCAAGGTCAGAGAAGATTTCCAGATTATCAATTACCTTGCGAGCTTCTGCCTCCCCACCTTTGACATGGAAGGTAAAGATTGAACCCACACCTTTTGGTAAATATTTCTCAGTCAAGGCATGATAAGGACTGTCTGCAAGTTTTGGATAGTTAACTTTTTCTACCTTAGGATGGTTGACAAGGAAATCAACAATTTTCTCTGCATTTTGTACATGACGTTCGACACGAAGAGAAAGGGTTTCCAGTCCTTGAAGTAACAAGAATGCATTAAATGGCGACAAGGCAGCGCCTGTATCACGAAGCAACTGAACACGAACAGCAATAATAAAGGCTGCTGCACCAACATCACGAGTATAGCTTAAATTGTGGTAACTTGGGTCTTCCTCAACAAATTGAGGGAATTTCCCTGAAGCCGCCCAGTCAAAACGACCACTGTCAACAATCACTCCTCCAATAGTCGTACCATGCCCACCGATAAACTTAGTTGCAGAGTGAATGGCAATATCTACACCGTGAGAAAAGACATTAATCAAATATGGTGTGGCAAAAGTATTGTCCGAAACGAGAGGAATCTGGTGTTTATGCGCAATCTCAGCCAATTTTTCCAAGTCAGGAATGTTAATCAAAGGGTTACCTAAGGTTTCAATCAAGACAAGCTTAGTATTGTCATTGATAGCTGCTTCTACTTCCTCCAAATTATCCACATCGACAAAGGTTGTTGTGATACCATAACGAGGAAGGGTTTCTTTCAAGAGATTGAAGGTCCCGCCGTAAATAGTTGATGCCGCTACTACATGATCACCAGCATGGGCAAGCGCCAAAATCGTATAAGTCACTGCGGCCATACCTGATGCTGTTGCAAGAGCTCCAACACCACCTTCAAGAGCAGCAATTCTTTCTTCAAAAGCTGCTGTTGTAGGATTTGTGATACGAGTATAAATGTTCCCTGGTTTTCTCAAGGCAAACAAATCGGCACCTTCCTGCGTATCATCAAAAACGAAGGATGTTGTTTGATAAATCGGCACTGCACGAGACTTGGTAGCTGGATCCACAACTTGACCAGCATGCAATTGTAGAGTTTCAAATTTAAAATCACGAGTCATAAAACGATCTCCAAATAGTTTGATTAAGGATATTGTAGCACTATCGACCTATCTTGACTAATACCTCTTTTCTATATTTTGATATAAGGAGCGACTATTGCTTCTTACCAAACCAAAAAGCACGATTCAATCGTGCTCATTTCCTTAATCTACATAAGTATCTTCGTTTTTATTGAGGAAGGCATATGGAAGACCCATCAAGAGACCTCCTCCGATAAAGTTTCCGATGAAGGTTACACCCCAGTGACGAAGCATATTTCCAACACCGAAGTTAGCAATTGAATCAGCAGCAACACTGAATTTTACAATCGCGAAAGAAGCAAAGTTCGCCGCAATGTGCTCGTTTGTTAAGAATACAAACATGTAAATCGCTGATAAAACGAGCCATAGTTTAGCACCGCCATCTTTGACCAAAACAAATGAAAGAATCGCAATATTAACGAAAATATTTGCCAAAATCCCCTCAAGCAAGACTAATTCATTTGAGCGACCTAACTTCATCTCAACAACCCCTGAGATGAAACTATCGTGTGTCAGATGTGCATAAGCTGCTGAGTGGGCAAAGCCCCAACCTGCTATCAAAGCCCCAATAAGGTTGAACAAGGTACAGTAAAGTAAAATCTCAGCTGTCTTTCTCCAAGAGATTTTTTTCAAGAAACTACCAGCAGTCAAGAACATCATGTTTGATGTTACCAACTCGGCATTCAAGAAAACAATGTAGGCCAAGCCCCAAGCAAAGACAAATGGGAAGAGGAAACGTCCACTACCTGGTGCAATTTTATTAATCAAATCAGCCCCAACTGCACCTGCAGCCGTACTGAAGGTTAAAAATGCACCTGCGAACATCGAACGAATCGCATACTTAAATTTGCTTTGACTATAAAGACTTTCTTTCTTCTTGCAAGCAAATTCAATCTTTGAGATAAATTCTGAAGAAACCATAATAAACTCCTAAAACTTTTATTTGTGATAATTATAACATAAAATAGATATAATGAAAAGCCTTTCCTAATTGCATTTTTAATAAATTTATAAATCCAGCAATCGTTTACATTGTTTTAATAACAAGCTTTTAGAAGTTTTAGTTATTAGAATATTGAGGTTATATGGAATAACTTTTATTCCATTTAATATATTTTATTTTTACAATTTAAAAACGATTTTCTCTGCAAGCCTATTTTGTAAAAGAAAAAGAGAGAATCATTCTGATTCTCCCTGATACACTAACTCTTCTTAATCAACATATGTATCTTCATTCTTATTTAGAAAGGCATACGGTAAACCAATCAGAAGACCTCCACCTATAAAGTTAGCAATAAAGGTTACACCCCAATGTCGAAGGATATTTGGAAGATCAAAGTGAGGTACTTGATCAGCAATCATGCTGAATTTCATAATACTAAAGGAAGCAAAATTGGCAGCGATGTGCTCATTGGACAAGAAGACAAACATGGAAATAGCTGATAAAATAATCCATAGTTTGGCAGTACCATCTTTGACTAGTATAGATGAAAGAATGGCAATATTTACAAATACATTGGCAAGAATTCCCTCAAGCAGGACTAAATCACTTGGACGCGCCAATTTCTTGGCTACAAGCTTAGGAAGGAAACTATCATGGGTCAAATGCGAAAAGGCTGACGAGTTGGCAAAGGCCCATCCAGCTACCAAGGCACCAATGAGATTAAACAAAGTACAATAGAGTAAAATAATCATTGCCTTTTTCCAATCAATCTTTTTCAAAAATGCGCCTGCTGTTAAATACATCATATTGGAAGTTACCAATTCCGCATTTAAAAAGACGATATAAACCAGCCCCCAAGCAAAAACAAATGGGAACAGGAAATACCCACTACTTGGAACAATACTATTAAGTAAATCCGCACCAATAGCTCCAGCAGCTGTACTGAAGGTTAAAAAAGCACCTGCAAACATAGAACGAATTGCATACTTTAACTTACTTTGCTTGAAAAGACTTTCTTTCTTGTGGCAATAATAATCAATCTTCGAAATAAACTCTGACGAACTCATAAACGTCTCCAATTTTTTTATATTTAGTATTATAACAAAAAATATTAAAATAGGTAATTGTTTTTGAAAAATGCTAGTATTTGTATTGATTTATCATTACTTAGCATGCTTATAAAGCAATATAAAAAGAACCAGTAAAATAAAATGTTTACTGATTCTTTAACTATTAATAGCGCTGTTTATATGGTTGATTGAAAGCTGTTAGAATTTCTTCAGGTGTTTGTGAATAATCTTTTGTATCTTTCAAGTCACCTTTTACGATAATACGCTCTGTCGCATCATAGTCTACACAGGTTACAAGTGTGATTTCATCAAAACCACTACGATCATCAATCTCATCGACGCGATCTGGTGTCACATGCTTCACTTCACGGATTTCATAGGTATAAACTTTATCCTTATCAGTTAGATAAATTTTCATCCCATTTTTAGCGCGTGCCAATGGAGAAAAGAGCATTTGACTGGCATTTTCTGCTGTAAAGATGTGGTGGCTCGCAAGTGAATAGTTTCCTTTCCCCATCACTTGGTCACGCTTCATTGTACCAGCTCCATAGAAGAGATTGACATTATCAAGCCCCTTAAAAATAGGCAAGTTAATTTCTACCTCAGGAACAGCAATTCCACCGATAACAGGCAATTTTTGCGAATCCCATTGTGAGGATAAAACAGCTTCTGACGAGATGGCTTTTACAGAATCAAAGTCAAAATTGCCTTCTGTATCTTGATTTTCTTCCAATTTTTCTTTTGATACTTGGCTGACTTGGTATTTATTGGTATTCCAAACCATGAACATATCACGAATTTTTGAATTGAAAATCAAAGCCACTGACAAGAGGATTAAAAACCCTGCCAAGATATTGATTAATAAATTTTTACGGTTTGTTTTCTTTTTGTTCTTTTTATGAGACATTATGCTTCACCTTCTGTTTCGTTTCCTGTCCCAACTTCTTCTTTTTCTGCCGCTGCAACCGTAGTAAAGGTTACAATTTTGGCATCTTGGTCCAGGCGCATCACTTTAACTCCCATAGTTGAGCGACCTGTTTGTGAAATATTGGCAACGTTGGTTCGAATCATGACACCTGTATCAGTAATAATCATCAAATCTTCATCACCTTTTACTGTCATAAGACCAGCAAGGGAACCATTCTTTTCCGTAATTTTAGCAGTTTGCATCCCTTTACCACCACGACCTTTAGTTGGATATTCAGTCGCAACTGTTCGCTTACCATATCCTTTGTCTGTGATGATAAGAACCTCGTCCTGGTCTGTAATCACACTAGCACCAACAACTGTGTCCCCCTCACGGAGATTAACACCTTTCACACCAGTGGCGATACGACTCATACCACGAACCGCTGATTGATTAAAGCGAACTGAATAACCAAACTTGGTACCAATGATAATATCCGTATCCTCTTCTGTCAGCAAGACATTAATCAACTCATCTTCATCCTTGAGGTTTAAAGCCTTGAGTCCATTCTGACGAATATTAGCAAATTCCTTAACGCTGGTTCTCTTCACAATACCATGACGAGTTGTGAAGAAGAGATAAGCGTCATCGCTGCGTTCAGATTCAACATTGATGATGGTCTGAATACTTTCACCTTCATCCAATTTCAAAAGATTGACAATTGGCAATCCCTTAGCAGTACGGCCATACTCAGGAATTTCATAGCCTTTCAGGCGATAGACACGTCCTTTATTTGTAAAGAAGAGTAGGTGATCATGGGTGCTAGTTGACACTAACTCACGAACAAAATCATCATCCTTAACACCTGTACCTTGAACACCACGACCACCACGTTTTTGAGCGGTGAACTCAGCTTGGTCGAGACGTTTGATGTATCCCTTGTTAGAAAGTGTAATCAAGACATCCGTTTCTTCAATCAAATCCTCATCTTCGAGGCTTAAGACTTCACCGACCATCAATTCCGTACGACGTTGGTCACCAAACTTACGCTTGACTTCATCTAATTCATCCTTGATAATTTGAGAAACACGTTCTGGCTTAGCTAGAATATCTGCTAAATCTGCAATCAGAGCCAAGAGGTCA
Organism: Streptococcus mitis; assembly: GCF_047465045.1. Taxonomy (GTDB): domain Bacteria; phylum Bacillota; class Bacilli; order Lactobacillales; family Streptococcaceae; genus Streptococcus; species Streptococcus mitis_DT. Next base: position 11,390 of record NZ_JASHAR010000001.1, on the reverse strand, counting down.
TCATACTCAGACTGAATCTTATCGCGTTCCAAACCTGTCAAACGACGAAGACGCATATCAAGAATGGCTTGACTTTGACGTTCAGATAACTTGAATTTGCTCATCAACTCAGCTTGTGCCTCAGCATCCGTTTCACTAGCACGGATGATACGAATCACTTCATCGATATGATCTAGCGCAATCAAGAGACCTTCTAAGATATGAGCACGCGCTTCTGCTTTTTCCTTATCAAAACGTGTACGACGAACAACCACTTCTTTTTGGTGCTCAATATAAGCGTCCAAAATCTGACGAAGAGACAAAATCTTGGGTACACCATTTTGAATCGCCAACATATTAAAACCAAAGTTGGTTTGCATCTGGGTCATCTTGAAAAGATTGTTGAGGATAACATTGGCTGAGGCATCGCGCTTAACTTCGATAACAAATCGAACACCTTCACGGTTTGACTCATCACGTACTGCTGTTATTCCCTCAATGCGTTTTTCCTGAACCAAACGAACAATATGCTCATGTACCTTGGTTTTATTTACCATGTATGGAAATTCTGTCACAACGATGCGCTCACGGCCAGTCTTAGTTTCTTCAATTTCAGTGCGAGAACGAAGGACAATCGATCCTTTACCTGTTTCATAAGCCTTATGAATACCTGATTTCCCCATAACAAGAGCACCAGTTGGAAAATCTGGCCCAGGTAAGACTTCCATCAAGTCCTTAGTGGTCACTTCAGGATTGTCCATAACTAACTTCACTGCATCAATGGTTTCACCCAAGTTATGAGGTGGAATATTAGTTGCCATCCCAACAGCAATACCAGTCGCTCCATTAACCAAAAGATTTGGAAAGCGCGCTGGCAATACCAAGGGTTCACGTTCGTTCGCGTCATAGTTATCAACGAAATCAACTGTATTTTTATTGATATCACGAAGCATTTCCAGAGCAATCTTACTCATGCGTGCCTCTGTATAACGCTGGGCAGCAGCACCATCACCATCCATGGAACCAAAGTTCCCATGACCATCTACAAGCATGTAACGGTAACTCCACCATTGAGCCATACGAACCATGGCTTCATAGATAGAGGAATCCCCGTGTGGGTGATATTTACCCATGACATCCCCTGTAATACGAGCAGATTTTTTATGGGGTTTGTCTGGAGTAACACCCAGTTCATTCATTCCATAGAGAATCCGACGGTGAACAGGTTTCAAGCCATCTCGAACATCAGGAAGGGCCCGCGCTACGATAACACTCATGGCGTAGTCGATAAAGCTCGTCTTCATCTCCTTTGTCAGATTGACATTCACTAAATTTCTATCCTGCATTAATAAATGCCTCATTTCACTATTAGTAATTAACTATATTATACCATAATGTCCGCTATATTTCAGGTATCTAAAATCACTAAAACGTTTACATCAAGAACTGAAATGCATATCCGTGACAAAGCTTTTTAAAAGTGATAGAATTAAAATAACTGGGAAATCCCTGAATAAAATTAAGGAGATGTTTAGAATAATGACTTCAACTAAACAACACAAAAAAGTTATCCTTGTCGGTGATGGTGCTGTAGGTTCTTCTTACGCTTTTGCACTTGTTAACCAAGGAATTGCACAAGAGCTTGGAATTATCGAAATTCCACAATTGCATGAAAAAGCTGTTGGTGACGCGCTTGACCTTAGTCACGCCCTTGCCTTCACTTCACCTAAAAAAATCTATGCAGCTCAATACTCTGACTGTGCAGACGCTGACCTTGTTGTGATCACTGCAGGTGCGCCTCAAAAACCAGGTGAAACTCGTCTTGACCTTGTAGGTAAAAACCTTGCTATCAACAAATCAATCGTAACTCAAGTTGTTGAATCAGGTTTCAAAGGTATCTTCCTTGTTGCTGCTAACCCAGTTGACGTTTTGACTTACTCAACTTGGAAATTCTCTGGTTTCCCTAAAGAACGCGTTATCGGTTCAGGTACTTCACTTGACTCAGCTCGTTTCCGTCAAGCACTTGCTGAAAAATTGGATGTAGATGCTCGTTCAGTTCACGCTTACATCATGGGTGAACACGGTGACTCTGAGTTCGCTGTTTGGTCACACGCAAACATCGCTGGTGTAAACCTTGAAGAATTCCTTAAAGACACTCAAAATGTTCAAGAAGCTGAATTGATTGAATTGTTCGAAGGTGTTCGTGATGCAGCCTACACAATCATCAACAAAAAAGGTGCAACATACTACGGTATCGCAGTAGCCCTTGCTCGTATCACTAAAGCAATCCTTGACGACGAAAACGCAGTACTTCCACTTTCAGTATTCCAAGAAGGTCAATACGGAGTTAAGAATGTCTTTATCGGTCAACCAGCTGTTGTTGGTGCACATGGTATCGTTCGTCCAGTAAACATTCCATTGAACGACGCAGAAACTCAAAAAATGCAAGCATCTGCTAAAGAATTGCAAGCTATCATTGACGAAGCATGGAAAAACCCAGAATTCCAAGCAGCTTCTAAGAACTAATTATAACTAGGTTCTCATTTCATAGGAACCTCAGACCGAAGACAAACATCATTTTAGTGTTTGTCTTTTTTGTATTCTCTACGCTACTATACTTAAAATAAGTTGAAACATCTATAAAATACTTTTCAATGCAAAATAAAAAAGCTTTCCCACCCTTTTTTCCGTGCTTTTTCCGATCTAAGTCAATCTAAACTTCCAGTTGCTCACTTATAAACTTAGCTTGATTATCTAACACTTGGTAAGTATATTTGTGGTTATTGGATTCGATTAAATCATAGATGAAGGAAAATCGAGAACTGACTCAACCTGACGAAGAATATAGTCTTGCGGAACGAGTTCCTCTAGCGTGTAATAATCAACATGATTGCAATCGTAGTCTCGTTTTTTTATGAAAAATGGCAAACATCTCACAACTTTTCTTACCTCTATTTTGCGATTTCACACAAAGAAAAGCCCTTAGAAACTTTTAGTCTAAGGACTTTCTATTCAATCTGTCACTTATGAAATGAGAACTTTTTCTTTTACTATAAAGTCTAAGATTGTACTTTTAAAAATATTACTTATCTCACTTCTTATGTCTTATATTGGAAACTCGAATACAAACACAACAACTCAAATATACTCTCATCGTACAATAGATAAAATAGCCTTTAGATTTTATTATCAAAAATGATAAGATACAGTTTTTAAAAATATATTCTTACAATGTCTCAAACAATTCTTGCATTTGCACATCATCTGGAACTAGTTTTAAGTAAGCTTGGGCATTGACTTTGGCTTCCTCAAAGTAGCCCAGTTCACGCAAGAGATAGATATAGTGTTCTAGAAATTCTGGATTGTCTTTCAAATCTCCTGCCAACTCTTGGTAATGCTCATAGGCAGTATCCAAATCGTCCATCTCTTGATAGGAACGAGCAATCATCCACTTGGTCAAAAGATTTTCTGGCTCCTCACTTTGCAAGTCTAGAATATCCTCATAACGCTCCTGCTCCAGATAAATAGTTGCTAGACGGAGTAAGATTTCTTCCGTATCCTCAGCATCTTCTTTAGCAGTAAGGAGGTAGTTTTCTGCACTACTGGCATCATGCAGTTCATAAGAGAATTGTGAAGCAGCTAGCAAGAGGCGAGTTTCAAAGGGATTTTTCTCTAAGCCTTGCTTAGCGATACGCAGGGCTTCTTGAACTTGATGTTCCTTATGTAAGGCCTGACTGTAACCATACTCATATCCTTCAAAATCAGGTGAAATGGTATCAAGCTGCTTAAAGTAGAGGACAGCTTTTTGGTATTCTTCTTGATCAAAGTAAAGACTGGCCAACTCAAAAGCTGTTAGGTCATCGTATTCTAACTCCAGGGCTTTTTCTAAAAACTCTGTAGCTGTTTCAAATTTCCCCAACTGGGCATAGGCAAAGCCAATCCGTTGATAGGTAGAAATGCCTGTTTGCTCATAAATAGTACGATTATCTAACTGGGCATAGCCTTGAATGGCCTCTTGATAATTTTCCAACTCACTATCCAACTCTGCCAAGCCCAATATCAAGAGAGGATCCTCTGAGTAAGTCAATGCTTCTAACAATTTCTCACGCGCCACATCTGTCAAACCTTCCATCTGGTAAAGGTCTGCCTTCAGAGCCAAAGCCGACACATACCAGTCACTGTCAGCTTGGATTTCCTCTAGATAGGCAAAGGCTTCTTCGATTTGACCATCCTCGCTAGCAATAGCTGCTAGATTAAGATGAACCTCTGGAAAATCTTCTACAATTTTCAGGTAAATTTCCTTGGCCTGAAGATAAAAACCAATCCCTTCAAGATAAGTTGCCAACTCATACAGAAGGTCACTTGGATCATTTTCTAAAGCTTTGACGAAATAATGTTCTGCCTTACCTAAATCTTGTTCTTCCAAAGCCTGTAACATCTGTTGACTATTGTTCACTCTTGACTTCCTCCCCTTCTAGTTCATATAGGCCACTGACTACCTTATACCATTCAAAAATGGCTGAAATGACAACTTTAGCAGAAGCATAAACCGGAATACCGAGTAAAACTCCCCAGATACCAAACATGGATCCTGAAGTTAACAAAACAAAGAGAACATTAATGGGATGGATGTTTAATTGACTTCCCAAAATCAATGGAGAGACAAAACGGCCTTCAATAGTTTGTTCTACTATAAAGACAATCACTACTTTTAAAAGCATAACTGGCCCAGCAATCAAGCCCAATACTAGGGCAGGAAGCATGGCTAGGAAGCTACCAAGATAAGGAACCAGATTTAAAATACCAGCAGTTACACCCAGCGTAACCGCATAGCGTAAACCAATAATCTTGAAGAAAATCATAAACATTACCGCTACAATAATAGCCACTGTCACTTGCCCTCGAACATAGTTGGACAACTGCTGATTCACATCTGACAAAACCTGTCCAACAGGTTCTTTCAATTTCGTTGGCATGAATTGGGTCAAATAGTGACGTAGTCCTTTTCCATCACGTAAGAGATAAAAGAGCATGAAAGGAACGATAATCAAGGCAACAATCACTTGAGAAGCCCCGCTAATAAAGGCGCTCACCCAGTTGACTGCTTGAGATGAAACCTTACTTGCCCAAACTGTAGCCTGACTTGAGAAGTTTGTCAAAACTTGTTCTAACTGAGGTCTGAAATCATCTGGTAAACGCTTGGTTACCAGATCATCAATAACTCTATCAGCATCTTCAAGGTAGACTGGAACATTCCTTGCAAAACTTAAAACCTGACGTTGCAGATTTGGAATAGCTACTGCCAATCCCCAAATGATAAAGAGAGCGATGATGACAAAGACAATACTAATCGCTATGACACGATTGATTTTATGTTTCTCCATCCAATCAACAATAGGATTCAATAAATAGTATAGTAAACCAGATAAAATGACTGGCAACATCACGACTGCCAAAAAGTCTAAAACAGGTGAAAATAGAAAACTAATCTTACTTAAAATAAAAAGATTCAGTCCCATTAATAAGGTTACCAAAAATACCGTAATTGCCTTGTTATCTAAAAACCACTTGAAAAACCAAGATAAGCTAAAATGTTTCTCTTTTTGCTCCATAAATACTTCCTTTCTATTGTTCTCTCATTATACCATTTTTAAATCAAAATAACTCTTTTTTAAAGTGCTTACAAACCATTGAATTGTACCGCATATCATATTGTGAATCTATTTTGTGATATAATAGTCTTATCTTTATAAAGAGGTATAGTCATGAAAGAAACTGTTTATTTTGGAACTTACACACGTCGTATTTCCCAAGGGATTTACAAGGCAGACTTTGATACAGAAACTGGGCAGCTTTCAAATCTAGAACTTTTTGCAGCTGAGCCAAGTCCAACCTACCTTGCCTTTGACCAGCACCAACATTTATACACTGTTGGTAGTCAAGATGATAAGGGGGGCATTGCAGCCTATCAAACTGACGGGACCTTAGTAAATCATGTCGTGGAAGAAGGAGCTCCCCACTGTTATGTTGCTGTGGATGAAAAGCGTGATTTAGTCTATGCGGCCAACTACCACAAGGGGCAGGTCCTTGTTTATAAACGTCAGGAAGATGGTCGTCTTATACTTAGTGATGTGGATCAACACAGTGGCCAAGGTCCACACGAAAATCAAGCTTCACCCCATGTTCACTTTACAGACTTAACACCTGACCACTATCTAGTGACCTGCGACTTGGGAACTGACCAAGTCATCACTTATGACCTTGATCAAGAAGGGAAATTATCTAAACTCTATACCTATCACAGTCAGCCAGGAGCAGGTTCACGCCATATCGTTTTCCATAATCACTATAAAATCGCTTATCTCATTTGTGAACTCAATAGCACTATCGAAGTTTTAATTTACGATGGTGTTGGTGAATTTGAACGCATGCAGGTTGTTTCAACTCTACCAGTCGGTTACGAAGGATTTAATGGAACAGCTGCTATTCGTCTCTCTAAAGACGGTAAATACCTCTACGCCTCTAACCGTGGCCATGATTCTATCGCAGTATATACAATCCTTGCGGACGGTAGCTTAGAGTTATTAGAAATCGTTCCAACTGATGGTAAGACTCCACGTGATTTTGATTTGACACCAGACCAAGAATTCCTTATTGCTGTCCATCAAGACTCTGACAATGCAACCGTCTTTAAACGCAATCCTGAAACTGGTCGTCTAGCAGAACTTTCCAACGATTTCCATGTTCCAGAAGCGGTCTGCATCAGTTTTGCTAATTAACATAATTATAACTGACCAACTAACGGAACTACACACCAAAGACAAACATCATTTTAGTGTTTGTCTTTTTGATATCTACAAATTACTTCCCTCAAAAAAAACTGGAATCTTTCTCAAAACAATTTTCCATGAAAAGCAAAAATATTTCACAGCCATCATTTATTTGTCTCGCACCTAACGGAGCTAGACGGACTAATAGTGACATAATGAAAAAGAACCTCGCAAAGCAAGATTCTTTTAGTGTCTGACTTAAATAATTGTTCTTCTGGGAACTAAATCGAATTAAGCTTCGATTTCTGTAACCATACCTGAACCAACAGTACGTCCACCCTCACGGATAGAGAATGTAGTACCTTGTTCTACGGCGATTGGGTGGATCAACTCAACGTCGATTGTCACGTTATCACCAGGCATTACCATTTCAGTACCTGCTGGAAGTTCGATTGAACCTGTAACGTCAGTAGTACGGAAGTAGAATTGTGGACGGTAGTTGTTGAAGAATGGAGTGTGACGTCCACCTTCTTCTTTAGTAAGGATGTAGACTTCACCTTTAAATTTAGTGTGTGGGTTGATTGAACCTGGTTTAGCAATAACTTGTCCACGTTCGATTTCATCACGTTGAACACCACGAAGAAGGACACCTACGTTATCTCCGGCAAGACCTTCGTCAAGTTGTTTACGGAACATTTCAACACCAGTAACAACTGCTTTTTGAGTTTCTTCTTTGATACCAACGATTTCGATTTCGTCGTTGACTTTAACGATACCACGGTCGATACGTCCTGAAGCAACTGTACCACGTCCAGTGATTGAGAATACGTCTTCGACTGGAAGAAGCAATGGTTTGTCAGTGTCACGTTCTGGTTCTGGGATGTACTCATCAACTGTGTTCATCAATTCCATAACGATGTCTTCGTATTTAGTGTCACCTTCAAGGGCTTTAAGAGCTGAACCTTGGATAACTGGAAGATCGTCACCTGGGAAGTCGTATTCTGACAATAGGTCACGGATTTCCATTTCAACCAATTCAAGCAATTCTTCATCGTCAACCAAGTCAACTTTGTTCATGAAGACGATAAGGTGTTTAACACCAACCTGACGTGAAAGAAGGATGTGTTCACGAGTTTGTGGCATTGGTCCGTCAGTTGAAGCTACTACAAGGATAGCTCCGTCCATTTGAGCAGCACCAGTGATCATGTTTTTAACGTAGTCCGCGTGTCCTGGAGCGTCGATGTGAGCATAGTGACGTTTTTCAGTTTCGTACTCAACGTGTGCAGTATTGATTGTGATACCGCGTTCGCGTTCTTCTGGAGCAGCATCGATAGACGCATAGTCTTTAGGTTGGTTAACTGATGAAGGCAAGCGACGTGCCAAAACAGTTGTGATAGCTGCAGTTAGGGTAGTTTTACCGTGGTCAACGTGTCCGATAGTACCAATGTTAACGTGTGGTTTACTACGATCGTATTTTTCTTTTGCCATTTGAGTAAAAGCCTCCAATAAAATATATTTTATAGATAGACAGTAGGCAATACAGTCTAACTTTCCTTACTATTTTATCAAATTTCAGCTAAATTGCAAGTGTTTTACAAAGTTTTTGTGAATTATTCTTAATCTGCTAATCTAAACGGTATTTCTACTTCTATCACTTCTTTAATGAAAAAGAAAAATCAGGAATTTCCTGACTTTTACTTAGCTAATTGTCTTTCTCTTTCTTTCATTATTTTATGATTTTCATACAAACGTGACAAGAATTTAGAAATTTCTTTCAAGATAGAATAGGTTGGTACTGCGACAATCATACCAATGACACCATAGATATTACTTGATAACAAAAGCAATACTAAAATCGTAATTGGATGGACTTTCATCACACCACCTACGATACGAGGGTAGAGAATATTTCCATCCACTTGTTGAATAATCAACATATAAATAACTGCAATCAGCATTCTATGGGGATCAGTAAAGACATTGGCGATAATCATCGGAATCAGCCCAATACTTGGGCCTACATAAGGAATGAGATTGGCTAATCCTGAAAAGATAGCGAAGACCAAAGCGTATTTCAAACCGATTACGCTATATCCGATAAAGGCCAAACAACCAATAATAATCGCATCAATGGCGACTCCGCTAATATATCGAGCGATTGTAGCATTCAAATTTTTTAAAAGACCTGTAATATGCAACTTATCTCGCTTTAAAACAGTACGTTCAAGCATCGGCAAGAATTTGTGACCATCTAACAAAAAATAAATTAAAAATACAGGGGTCATGATAATAATCAAAACAGTACTAAAGAGCGCAGATAGGACACTTCCAACACTATTCGTTACATTATTTAGGATATTCTGTAGAATATCTACATAGGAGAGATTTAACTGTTGAATAGTCGCTTGAATATCTAAATTTTGAAAGGCTGGATAGGTAGATAAATCCACAATCAAATCTTGCAAACGACTGTAGATTGTCTGACTTGTTGCTATCAAACTGGTCAACTGATTAATCAAAATCGGTAAAAGATAGACTACCCCAATAACAAGGCCCCAGACCAAGGCACACAAGGTTAGTAGAATACCAATGATACGATTAATTCTGAAATACTTTTGTAAAAAATTTACAATAGGATTGGTCAAATAATATAAAAAACCACCTAAAAGAAAGGGAATCATGATAGTGTTTGCAACGCTTACAAAAGGTGTAATAATCGCTCCCATCTGTCTCCATAAATAGAAGATGATGGTTAATAGTAAAATCTCACTGGTCCAAAAAAATAATTTATTCTTACGAAACATGAAGTACCTCCATTCATCTATTTTACCACACTTTCAAAAAAGCTTCTTTCTTATATCATGAAACTGGGAATATTTTTTTCTTTATGATAGAATAAACTTACTATGAAAAAAATAATTTTAACTCTCCTAAGCCTTTCCGTTATTGGGGCAGCATCTACTGTTGATGCTCAAGATTTTAATATTGCTGCTAAACATGCAATTGCTGTTGAGGCAAATACCGGTAAAATTCTCTATGAGAAAGATGCAACCCAGCCAGTTGAAATTGCTTCGATCACAAAATTGATTACTGTTTATCTTGTCTATGAAGCCTTGGAAAACGGTAGTATTACACTATCAACTCCGGTAGATATCTCTGATTATCCATACAAATTAACGACAAATTCTGAAGCGAGTAACGTTCCTATGGAGGCTCGTAATTATACCGTCGAACAACTACTGGAAGCAACCCTAGTATCCAGTGCTAACAGTGCAGCTATTGCGTTAGCTGAAAAAATTGCTGGCTCAGAAAAAGATTTCGTCGATATGATGCGGGCAAAGCTCTTGGAATGGGGCATTCAGGATGCCACTGTTGTCAATACGACGGGTCTTAACAATGAGACTTTAGGGGATAACATTTACCCAGGATCTAAAAAAGATGATGAAAACAAGCTCAGTGCTTATGATGTCGCTATCGTTGCTCGCAATCTCATCAAAAAATACCCACAAGTCTTGGAAATCACCAAAAAACCTTCTTCTACTTTTGCTGGAATGACAATCACTTCTACCAACTATATGTTAGAAGGCATGCCTGCTCATCGTGGTGGTTTTGATGGACTTAAGACAGGGACAACAGACAAGGCTGGAGAATCTTTTGTTGGTACTACCGTCGAAAAAGGGATGAGGGTTATCACAGTTGTTTTGAATGCAGATCATCAAGACAATAATCCTTACGCTCGTTTCACAGCTACATCTTCACTAATGGATTATATCTCTTCTACATTCACACTTCGTAAAATCGTTCAGAAAGGTGATGCTTATCAAGATAGCAAAGCCCCTGTACAAGATGGAAAAGAAGATACTGTCACTGCTGTTGCCAAAGATGATATCACTCTAATTGAACGTGTTGGGAGTCAAGCTTCCCAATCTATTCAATTCACACCTGATTCTAAGGCAATTCCAGCACCACTTGAAGCCGGAACAGTGGTTGGACATTTGACTTATGAAGACTCAGACTTGATTGGTCAAGGTTACATTACCACAGAACGTCCTAGTTTTGAAATGGTAGCAGAAAAGAAAGTTGAAAAAGCCTTCTTCTTAAAAGTTTGGTGGAATCAGTTTATCCGCTTCATCAACGAAAAATTATAATATAGTAAACTTATCAAAGCTAAAAAATAAATAGTATATTTAAAAAGAACTGAGTCTGAATTGTAATGAGCTCTTCTTTTTAAAACTTTTATTTATAGATATCGCTTTGAATTATAATAAAATTTATCCTATACAGAACGAAACCTGGTTAACAATAGAACTTAATTACAGCAAAAAGAGTCTGGGACAATAGTCCCTTATTTCCAAAAAAAGCAACGGATTTGCCGTTGCTTTTTTGCATGGTTGCGATAGTCTTGGTAAAATAGAATTGCACAATAAACCATTTAGAAAGGCTATCCCATGCATATTCACTATAACACAAATCAAACAACTTTACCACTAGAAATCAGTTCTTTCTTGCTACAGGACCATCTCGTCTTTACTATTGAAAAAGTGGTGAATACCTTGGAGGATTGTCACTTCCACGCCTTCTATCATACCTTTGCTCGTCCGTCTTATCACCCTAAAATGCTTTTATCTGCTCTTCTATTTG